>CALMTT010000001.1 GCA_937872615.1 uncultured Verrucomicrobiaceae bacterium
GACGCGATCGACGACCGACTGGTATCCGAAATCGTCCGTCTCGCCGTAGGTGAATCCGCGCCGTACACCGCCCCCCGCCATCCAGATCGTGAAGGCTGAGGGATTGTGGTCGCGTCCGATGAACTGCATCTCCATCCCGCTCCGATTCTCGCGCATCGGGGTGCGCCCAAACTCCCCGCCCCACACCACCAGGGTATCCTCGAGCAACCCCCGCTGGCGCAGATCCGTCAGGAGCGCCATCAGGGCGCGGTCCACGCTCTGGCACTTGGTCTTGAATCCGGCGTTGAGCGCCTCGGATTCCCCCGCACCGTGGGAATCCCAGCCCCAGTCAAACAACTGGACGTACCGCACGCCCCGCTCCGCGAGGCGCCGGGCCAGCAGGCAGTTGTTGGCGAACGACTCCTTGCCGGGCTCCGTGCCATACAATTGATGGACCGACGCCGGTTCCCGCGTGATATCAAAGGCGTCGCTGGCATCCACCTGCATTCGGAACGCCAGTTCATATTGCGCGATGCGGGTCTGCGTCTCGGGATCCCCCACCTCCTGCGCCGTGCGCTCGTTGAGCTCATGCAACGCGTCCAGCGTCCGCCGCCGCAGACCGCGCGTGATGCCGGCGGGATTGGACAAAAACAACACCGGATCCCCCTGGGATCGGCACTGCACGCCCTGGTACACCGACGGGAGATATCCCGATCCCCATACCGATTTCCCGGCGTCCGGGTTCTTGCCACCGCTGGTGAGAACGATGAATCCGGGAAGATTTTGGTTCTCGGAGCCCAATCCATAGGTGGCCCACGCTCCGGCACTGGCGCCGCCCGGATTCTGCGTGCCCGTGTGCATGAGCAACTGCGCGGGACCATGATTGAACTGGTCCGTGTTCATCGAACGAATCATGCAGATCTCGTCCGCGATCGTGTGAAAGTTCGGGCACGCATCGCTCATCCACATGCCCGCTTTGCCATAACGCTCAAACGTGCGCGGCGTGCCCATCAGCTTCGGTACGCCCGTGGTGAAGGCGAAGCGCCGACCTTTAAGAATCGAATCCGGGCAATCCTGCCCGCTGCGCTTCACCAGCTCCGGTTTGTAATCAAAGAGATCGAGATGCGGCGGCGCTCCCGACATGTGCAGGTAGATCACGCGCTTCGCCTTCGCCTCATGATGAGACTTGCGCGGCAGCATTGGATTCGCCGCCTGCGGCATCGCGGAGCCTTCCTGCTGCATCGCATGCAAAGCGATCGCACCAAGGCTGAACTGCCCCGCATTGCCGAGAAACGTGCGGCGCGTCGTGAGCTGGAGCTTGTCGTGGGTGATGGGGTTCATGAGCGGAAGGGGCAAAAGATCAGCGATTTGTCCAATAAGCATGCGCAGCAGCACCAAGCGTGAGCAAGCCAACCAGCCAATACTGCCAGCCACCGGTGCTGAACGCGCCCATCATCGCAAAAAATCCCACGATGAGGAGGTAGGCCAGTCCAAAGGCGCGAGCGAGAGGCTTCTCGGATTGATTGGCAAAGTTGTAGGCTACAACAGCGAGGCCGAGTCGGATGATAATGGCTAAAGACATGTGAAGGCAGGAGTGAAAGTTTAACGGCGCATCAAAAACTCATCCAAATTCATGACCACGTTTGCCACCGCGGTCCAAGCTGCGAGTTCGACGACATCAGCGCCGGCTTCGACAGGCCCGAGCGGCTCGGTGGCCATCTTCGTGGCCGCAGCAGCATCGGCGCGATACATCGCAAGGCTCTCGGCGTGCAATTGGGTCAACGCGGTCAATTCGGTCGCCGTCGGCTCACGCGCCAGACACAGCCGGAACATCAGTGAAAGCCTGTCCTTGAAGTCCTTTTTGTCTTTTCCGTCCTTCAAAACAATCCGCCGCGCCATCGCCTGATGCGTTTCGAGGAAGACGGGGTCATTCAGCGTCACGAAGGCCTGCAGCGGCGTGTTCGTGCGGCTGCGGCGGATCATGCAGACCTCGCGATTGCCAGCATCGAAGGTGGTGAAGCTCGCATACGGCGAGTTGCGGCGCACTTCGGTGTAAAGGCTGCGGCGGTGCCCGTCTTCGCCCTTGCTGACCTCCCAGTCGTTGCTGCGACCAAACGCAGTGCTCAGGCCGAGATTCGGCGTCATCGGCCGCACCGGCACGCCATACATCTTTTCTGAAAGTAGCCCGCTCACCGCGAGCGCTTGATCACGCACCTGCTCGCCGGTCGGGCGGAAACGCGGCCCGCGTGCCAGCAAGCGATTATCAGGATCGCGTTCGTTGAGTTCGGGCGTCGATTTGGAGTTCTGCTGATACGCCTGGCTCGTCACCATCAGCTTCAGCAGGTGCTTGATGTCCCATCCGCTGTCCATCAGCTCCGCCGCGAGCCAGTCGAGCAACTCCGGATGAAACGGCAGATCACCCTGGCTGCCAAACTCCTCGCTGCTGCGCACGAGGCCGATGCCGAAAATGCTCTCCCACAAACGATTCACCGTCACGCGGGCCGTGAGCGGGTTGTCGCGGCTCACGAGCCATTTGGCCATCGTTAGGCGGTTGCGCGGCTCGTTGGCCGGAAGCGGATGAAACACGGCCGGTGTGGCCTCGCTCACCTCATCGCCGAGCGACTGCCAGTTCCCGCGAAGCTGCACTTTCGTCACGCGACGCTGCTTTGGATCGAGATCGCGCATGATCGGCACGGTCACCGGCTTGATCGCGGCGAGTTCTTTGGTCGCGGCAGCGAGGCGCGTGCGCTCGGCGGCCGATTCCTTCGCGATGTTGCGCACATAATAATCCACGACGGCCTTCTGTTGCTCCGGCGTGCGTTTTGGCTGTGCCAGCGCGGCAATGACATCCGCAGGAATCTTCGCCGCTTGCTGCACACGGGCATCGCCGGTGAAGCTGAGCCGGAAATTGCCGATCGTGTGCTGCTTGAACTCGCTCTTCTGGTCCAAAGTCACGCGCAGCTTTGCGCCCGCAGTCACCACGATGGGTGAGTTCGTCAAAAGCGTGAGCGTGTGCGGCTTTTCCGCCGCGCCACCGACCGCCCAGCCCTTGCTTTTGGCTTCCAGGAACTTCGTCGCCTCAAAACCACTCTGCGAATAATCCGCGAGCGCGGTGGTAAAGCTCAGGGCCACTGGTCCGCTGATCGCGAAGGCTTTTTCCTTCTCCGGCGCGGGCGTGGGATCGCTCTTCCACAAGATTTGACGCTTCTCATCGAGCAGCACGACGCGGAAGCCATCGAGACGCTTGCTCACGCCATCAAGCCGGTTCCACACCACCACGCGCTCGACAGGCTTCGCGGCCTTCAAATCGACTTCCCACCACGGATCGTTGTCCGTGCCGGCGGTGTGCGACACACTGCCCTTCTTGTAGTCACCATCGGTGTTGCCGTCGTTCGCACGCTTCGCCGCCGCGTCCTGATACTGGCTGCTGTGACTCGCCACGCCCTTCGGCGCGATGTTTTCCGCGCCGCTGAAAACCTGCACCTCAGCGAGTTGCAGCATCTTTTTCGGCCCGGGCAGTTCCACGCGAACAAATCGCGCCAACGGAGCCGCCTTCGCATCCGGCGGCACCACTTCGGCCTTCAGGCTCGTGACCACAAAATTGCCGAAACCGGCCTGCGGAGCCGTTTCGAGCCTCAACGCGCTCAGTTTGTCGCCCGTGAGCGGCAACTCGACCGTGTAGCTCGCCGTGTCCTGATTTTTCGCGAGGATCACACGACCATCGTTTTCGATCTTCGCGTCGCTTTCGCTCACTTTGACCGGCTTCGGGCTCTGCCAGCCCAAATCGCGTGCAAAACCGCGATCCCACGCATCGAGCCCCGCGAGCCATTTGGCGTCCGGTTTCGTGAATTTCGACTCCAGCGCCGCGATCTCGGCCTTCAGCACTTCGCGCTGCTTTTTCGTCTCCGGCGTGTCAAAGCTGTGCAGCGGCACCTCGTCCTTTTTGTCGCTGTCGGCGCTTTGATTGAGGAAGGCGTAGAACTGGAAGTACTCGTTGATCGTGAGGGGATCGTATTTGTGCGTGTGGCACTGCGCACAAGCCATCGTGGTGCCCATCCACACCGCGAAGGTCGTGTTCACGCGGTCGATGATCGCCGCGTTGCGGAATTCCTCGTCATCCGTGCCGCCTTCGTTTTGCGTCATCGTGTTCCGGTGAAACGCCGTCGCGATGAGCTGGTCGTCCGTCGGATTCGGCAGCAGATCCCCCGCGAGCTGCTCGATGGTGAACTGATCAAACGGCATGTTCGCATTCAAAGCGCGGATCACCCAATCGCGGTAAGCCCAAATCTCCCGCGGCTGGTCACTCGGATAGCCGGAGGAGTCCGCGTAGCGTGCGAGGTCCAGCCATTGGCGGGCCCAGTGCTCGCCGTAGCTCGGCTTGGCGAGGTAGTGAGAGACCATCTCGTCATAAGTGCTCAGTGCTGAGTGCTGAGTGCTCAGTTTGGGCAGGAAGCGGTCGAGTTCTTCGAGAGTCGGCGGCAGTCCGGTGAGGTCGAGAGCCACACGACGAATCAGCGAGGCCGCATCCGCACGCGGTGCGAAGTTCAGGCCCTCCTTCTTCAAACGAGCCGCCAGAAAAGCATCCACCGGGTTCACCTTCCCCGACTGAGCACTGAGCACTGACAACTGAGCACTCGGAACGACCGGCCTCACCACCTTCTCATAGCTCCAATGCTTCCCCCACTTCGCGCCCTGCTTGATCCACTCTTTTAATAGAGCGACCTGCTCCGGCGAGATCGTCTTGTGCTGCTTCGGCGGCGGCATGACCTCGTCGGGATCGGTGCTCACGATGCGCTGGATGAGGGCACTCTTCTCCGGATCACCCGGCACCACGGCAATGACGCCGTCATTGTTCTGCTTCGCGGCGGCCTCGTCGTCGAGACGGAGGTCCGCTTCACGCTTTTTATCGTCGGGACCGTGGCAGAAGAAGCAGTTCTCGCTCAGGATCGGGCGGATCTGCTTGGAAAAGTCGATGGGCTCCGCCAGGGCGGAGGAAACGAGGGCAAAAGTGACAAGGGGGCGAATCACGGTGCACTCATACGCTCGCCAGGAGCGATTTTCGACCGTAGGCGGCATTCTCCATGCCGACTGAGCACTGAGAACTGAGCACTTTACCACTCCTTCTCTCCCGCTACCATCCGCGCCCTCTTTCCATGTCCAAGATTCCCACCGCCGCCGAAATCCGCGCCTCCTTCCTCGACTTCTTCAAGGAGAAGCAGCACACCATCGTGCCCAGCGACAACGTCGGCTACACCAGCCGCGACGGCGCGCGCATCTTCACAAACGCGGGCATGAACCAGTTCGTCCCCATCTTCCTCGGCGAGCGCAGCGCGGACGTGGACACCTGGCCCGGCGTCCTGCACAAAGGCCTGCCCACCCGCGCAGCCGACACGCAGAAGTGCATCCGCGCCGGCGGCAAGCACAACGACCTCGAGGACGTCGGCCTCGACACCTACCACCACACCCTCTTCGAGATGCTGGGGAACTGGTCCTTTGGCGACTACTTCAAGAAAGAGGCCATTTCCTGGGCCTGGGAGCTCGTCATCGAGCGCTGGAAATTCCCGCCCACCCGAGTCTATGCCACCATTTACCAGCCCGACAAATCGAAAGGCGACCCCGCTGACCGCGACCAGGAGGCCTGGGACATCTGGGCGGAAAAATTCCGCAGCATTGGCCTCGATCCCGACATCCACATCGTCAACGGCAACAAGAAGGACAACTTCTGGATGATGGGCGACACCGGCCCCTGCGGCCCGTGCACGGAAATCCACATCGACCTCACCCCCGGCGCCCCGAATCTCGACGAGGACCGCCAGCGTGAAGGCCGCAAGCTCGTCAACGGCAGCGACGCGAGCTGCATCGAGATCTGGAACAACGTCTTCATCCAATACAACGCCACTCCCGAGGGCACCTTCGAGCCGCTCCCCGCGAAGCACGTCGATACCGGCATGGGCTTCGAGCGCGTCTGCTCCATCATCCAGGGCACGAAAAACTTCACCGACTTCGAGAACGCGAAGGTCAGCAACTACGACACCGACGTCTTCCGTCCCATCTTTGACGAGCTGACCAAGATGTCCGGCAAGACCTACGCCAGCACGCTGCCCAAGGCCAACGAGCAGGGCCACGTCGTGCCCGTCACCGAGCAGGAAAAGATCGACGTCGCCTTCCGCGTCATCGCCGACCACATCCGCACGCTCAGCTTCGCCATCGCCGACGGCATCCAGCCCGGCAACAGCGACCGCAACTACACCCTCCGCCGCATCCTGCGCCGCGCCGTGAAATACGGCCGCACCCTCGACTTCAAAGAGCCCTTCTTCTACAAGCTCGTCGATGTCCTCGCCGCCCAGATGGGCGATGTCTTCCCCGAGCTGCGCGTGAAGAAGGAGCAGATCAAGAACGTGCTCAAAATCGAGGAAGAAGCCTTCAACCGCACTCTCGATCGCGGCATGGCACTCTTTGAAGAAGAGATTGCCAGCATGTCAGCAAGGTCAATGAAGTCAGTCGAGTCAGCCTTCGCCTTCCAACTCTACGACACCTACGGCTTCCCGCTCGACCTCACCGAGCTCCTTGCCCGCGAACGCGGCCTCAGCGTGGACACCGAAGGCTTCGAAAAACTCATGGAAGAGCAGCGCGCCCGTGCCCGCGCCGCGATGAAGAAAAACGTCGTCTCCGTCTCCGAGATCGAAACGAAGGCCCCGACCAAGTTCATCGGTTACGACAACCTCGAAGCCGAAGTCAAAGTGCTCGAAGTCGTCGAGATGAAGGACAAGACCGCCGTCGTGCTCGATGTCTCCACCTGCTACGCCGAAATGGGCGGCCAGATCGGCGACACGGGCGAACTCATCATCGGAGCCAACACGATTCCAGTCACCGCCACCACCAAAGTCGGCAATACCTGGCTTCATTTCATCCCGACAGAGGATTCGTCATTCGTCATTCCTCATTCGTCATTGTCGCTCCGCGTCGATGCAACGCGTCGCAACGCGATTTCCCGCCACCACACCGTCACGCACATTTTGCACTGGGCGCTGCACGAGGTCGTCAGCAAGGACGCCACGCAGAAAGGCTCCAGCGTCACGCCCGACAAGCTCACCTTCGACTTCAACAGCGCCGCGCTCACCCCGCAGCAGCTCGCCGACATCGAGCGCCTCGTGAACGAGCGCATCGTCGCCAATGATCCCGTCTCCTGGAGCGAAGTGCCCTACGTCGAAGCCAAAGCCAACAACGGCATCATGGCCCTCTTCGGCGAAAAATACGGCGACCTCGTCCGCGTCGTGCAGATCGGCGGCCAGCCGCACAAGCTCGATGGTTGGAGCATGGAACTCTGCGGCGGCACCCACACCCGCCACACCGGCGAAATCGGCCTCTTCCGCCTCGTTGGCGAAGGAGCCGTCGCCGCCGGCGTGCGCCGCATCGAAGCCATCGCCGGCCTCGAAGCCTACAACGCCGCCAAGGCCGACGCCGACCTCCTCAAGCTCCTCGCCGGCAAAGTCAGCGCTCAAGGCACCGCCGACCTCGAGAAGAAGCTCGACCAGATCCTCACGCAGCAAAAAGAGCTCGAAAAAGCCCTCAAAGCCGCCCAGCAGCGCGAAGCCAGCGGCAAAGCCAAAGACCTCCTCGCCACCGCCGCCAACAACGTCCTCATCGCCCACCTCGGCGACGTCGATGCCGACTACGCCATGGCCGTCAACGACGCCCTCAAATCTCAATTCACCGGCATCATCGTCCTCGCCGCCACCGGCGGCGGCAACGTCACCCTCATGGCCAACGTCGGCAAAGACCACCAGTCCAAGCTCCAAGCCGGCAAAATCATCCAAACCATCGCCCCCATCGTCGGCGGCAAAGGCGGCGGAAAGCCGGATTTCGCCCGTGGCGGTGGCAAAGATGTGAGCAAGGTCGATGCAGCGCTCGCGGAAGCGCGGAAGCTTTGCTCGTAGTTCGGGCTTTAGCCCGTTCCGTGTTTGTAGTTCGGCCTTTAAGGCCGTGCTTGGGACCTCCCAATCACGGGCTAAGGCCCGAACTACGAACCCAAATGACGAATCTTGACGGCCTGAAGGCCGAACTACAAACTCGCGCCATGTACGCGTGGCGGCGAATGACTCACGAAGAACGGGACAACGTCCTCCAGTGGCGCAAACTCCGCAGCCGCCCGTGGCACACACCGCCGCATCCGCTCGGTGGAGCAGGCGAGTATCACCTCACAGCGGCATGTTATGAGCATCAGCCGATCATTGGCACTTCACCCGAGCGCATGGACGTGTTCGCAAACGATCTGCTAAGCACTTTGGAGGACTGCCAGCTTTACGCGTGGTGCTTGTTGCCCAATCACTACCACCTCTACCTCGAAACGCCGGACCTCAAACGCACGTTGGCCGATCTGGGCAAACTGCACGGTCGCTGTTCCTTCATCTGGAACGGCGAAGACGACCAACGCGGTCGTCATGTCTGGCACAGCATCTCCGACCGTCAAATCCGCAACGAAGCCCACGGCTGGGCCACCCTAAACTACCTCCACCACAACCCCGTGCGGCACGGCTACGTCTCCAAATGGCAGGAGTGGCCGTGGTCGAGCGCACGGGAGTATTTGGTGAAGCTGGGGTATGACGAGGCCGAGAGAATCTGGAAAGCCTTCCCCGTGCTTGATTACGGCACCGGATGGGATGACGCATGTTTGTAGTTCGGCCTTCAGGCCGTTCGGAACGCTCCCAATCACGGGCTAAAGCCCGAACTACGAACGAACTACAAACGGCCCATGCTGTCGGTTTGGGCGAGCACATCGGCGAAGGGGATGCGCTCCAGCAGGCCGAAGCTCGGATGGCGGGTGAGGCGTTCGCGACTGGTGGCAGGGCTGGTGAGGCCGCAAAGGAAGCGGGCGAGCTGGCGCCCGGTGCGCAGCGAGGGATGCTTCTCGCGCTGGAGTTCTTGGATGGCGGCGACGTGCTCGGTGGTGATCGGTGGCGTGAGGCTTTGAGGGATTTCGCGCGGTGAATCGTCGGCGAAGCCTTTCTCGCGTTCTTTGCAGCTCGTGCAGGTGCCACAATTGGTGCCCATCGTTTCGCCGAAGTAGTTCAACAGCCACTTCGTGAGGCAGCCGCGATGGCTGGCGAGCTCCAAGACCTGCCGCAGGCGCTCGACATCGCGACGCTCGCGGTCGGCGAAGAGCTGCTGCATCTTCTTCGTGATCTCCTTCACATCACGACGATGCGCGTCCTCGCTCAGACGATACTTCTGGCGGCTGCCGCTGGGCTTGAGTTCGATTTCGCCGGACTCTTGAAGCCATGTCAAAGCCTTGAGAATGCGGTCGCGAGGCTCTTCGAGAGACGCGGCGGCTTCATCCGGGCTCAGCGTGATCCATTTAGTGCCACGTTTTCCCGCGGCGAAGAGGCGTCGCAGGAAGGCCTGGCGGTCCGGTTTGTGACCGGACAGGATGCGTTGCTCGGGTTGGAGGAAACGAAACTGATAGCTCGAGTAGAAGGAGCCGAGCGGACGCAGCACACCATCGAGCTCGAGATTCGTGATGACGGTCTCGATCACGAGCGGGCGGATATCGGTGGCATGCGAGAGGTCGTACATCGACACATCGAATTCGCCGCCGCTGAGCATGAGATGATCGAGAAGCTGGCGGATGGCCTGCGGCGTCGGTGTGTCGCCAAACGTGAAGTTTTCCAGCACGATGCAGTCATCGGCGCAGGCGAGCATCTCGCACACGGAGGCCTTGCCATCGCGTCCGGCGCGGCCGGTTTCCTGCGAGTAGTTTTCGAGCGTCTTCGGCAGGTTGTAGTGATAGACGGCGCGGATGTCGGATTTGTCGATGCCCATGCCGAAGGCGATCGTGGCCACGATGACATCCGTTTGCCCGCTCATGAAGGCATCCTGCGCGGCGTGGCGGTGCTCGTCCGGCAAGCCCGCGTGGTAGGCGAGGGCGTTCACTCCGTTCTTTTGCAGGTGGGTGGCCACCTCCTCGGCGGTGTGCTGCAGCGTCACATAGACGATGGACGGCACTTTGCGCTTCAGCAGCACTTTGGTGAGATAAGGGAGGCGCTGCTTGGTGGTGCAGGGCGTGATGCGGAAGTGCAGATTCGGCCGGTGGAAGCTCGTCTGGACGTGATCGCTTTGCGTGATGGAAAACGCGGCGCGGATGTCCGCGGCGACGGAGGGCGTGGCCGTGGCAGTGAGGGCCAAAACGGGCCGGATGCCGAGCTCGCGTGACACATGGGCGAGGCGCAGGTATTCAGGGCGGAAGTTGTGCCCCCACTCGGAGATGCAGTGCGCCTCATCGACGGCCATCATGGCGATCTTCAGCTTCTTGAGCCGCTCGACGAAGTTTTCATTCAGCAGCCGTTCCGGGGCGATGTAGAGCAGCTTCAGCGTGCCGTTTCGCATGCCGTCGAAGACTTCGGCCACCTCCTCCTGGCTGAGCGAGGAATCGAGACGTGCCGCGGCGATGCCACGGGCCTTCAGCGTCTGCACCTGATCCTTCATCAGGGCGATCAACGGCGAAATGACGAGCGTGACGCCGTCCATGAGCAACGCCGGAAGCTGATAGCAGAGGGATTTTCCTGCGCTCGTGGGAAACAAGGCCAGCGCACTGCGCCCGGCGAGCAGCGTCTCGATGACCTGCTGCTGCCCGGCACGAAAGGCCGCGTGGCCAAAGTGCTGTTTCAGGGCGGCGTGGAGGTCGTGAGGCATGCGGGCGGCCAGTGTGGCAGGCGGCGGGCCTCCTCGCAAGATTCGAAGACAATTGCGAAGGCCGTGCGTGACAGATCACGGGCGGGAGGGTAGGATTTTGCCGATTCTGTGAACCACCGCACCACTATCACTCACTTTCGCTGGCAGGCCGTCATGGCGATCTGCCTTCTTGGATGCGCCAGTTGCGTGCCACGCAGCGACTACGAGGCCTTGCAGCTTGAGAATCAGGAACTGCAAAAGTCCGTGGATTCCCTGAATTTGCAGACGAGGCAGCTTCAGGCGCACCTGGCATTGGCGCAGCAGCAGCAGGCGGTGGTGGCTGATCTGCAAAAGCGCCTGGAAGAAGCCAAAAGGGAGACAGCCGACAAGGAGGCCGAGTTGCAGCAGTTGCAGGAACGGTGGGAAAAATTCAAAGGGGACCGCCGCAAGGCCATGGTCGGCAAGCAGTTTGGCGAGGTGGCGATCGGAGATGGTCGTGTATTGAAGAACGCGGTGATCACCGGCGTGGTGGATGAGCAGGTGGCCATCCGGCATGAGACCGGGTTTGTGAAAGTGCCGCTGGCGCAGGGCGGCGAGGAAATCCGCTGGATGGCGTGCTTTGACGAAAAGGACGCGGCAGAGAGCCTGCGGCGTGCCCGACTAAACCAGGCAAAGTCGCTGGACCAGCAATTGGCTGCTTCGCGTCCTGGCACGGGGGCCGCCAGCGCATCCACGGGACGACTGCCAACTTCTGCTGCAGAGGCCGAGGCAGTGCGCAGGACCATCACGATGCAGCGCCAATCCCTGAATGCCGCCTATCAACGCCTCAGCGCACAGAATCCCTCGGCGCTCCGTGGCACGGACTGGAACAGTGCCCGGCCGGAAGACAGCGGCCTGATCAATGTTTTTGCCCAGCGCCGTGCGGTGTTAGGGCTCGGTGAGCTCGACAGTCTGGCCGCCGCCATCAAGGCCAACTTGCGCAAGCTGCACGACCTTGAGCCCCGGTAGAAGCCGGGCGATTTTTCCTCAACACACACCCATGAAACCAGCCGCCATCGCCCTTGCCACGCTCGTCGTGGCCTCTGCCACTGCTTCCGCCGTGGATTACGCCAGTCAGATCGTGCCCATTTTCCGGGCGAAATGCTACGAGTGCCATCACACCTCGAAAAAGGTGAAGGGAGATGTCGATCTCGCAGACGACAAGATGCCGGAGAGCATCGGCGCTGGAAAACACATCGTGCCGAGCGAGCCGAAAAAGAGCACGATGCTGATTTACTGCACGCTTCCCGATGATGACGAGGATGTGATGCCGCCGAAGGGCAAGAACCGGCTCAGCCCGGCTGAGCTGAAGTTGCTGGAAACATGGATCACCGAGGGGGCGAGTCTCACCGCCGGTGGTGCTGCGCCCACAGCTGCTGCTCCTGCGGCCGGTGGTGCCCAGAAATGGACAAGCGCCGATGGGAAGATCATCGAGGCCACCTTTGTGCGTCTCGAGGGAGACAATGTCGTGCTCACCGTCACCGCGACGGGCACCACGCACGCCGTGCCGCTCGCCCGTCTCTCACCCGAAAGCCAGGCCCAGGCCAAAGCGGCCAAGTAACCTGCTTTCTCAAGGTCATGAGGCCCCGCTGGCTGCTTCTGTCCATCTTGTCGCTCGTTTCTGTCGAGGCGGGTGAGATGAGGTTCTGGACAAACACCAGCGGGCAGCTCGTGGAGGCGGAAATGACCGGTGTGAACACCGTGAGGCGTGCCGTGCAGGTGAAGCTCAAGGATGGCTCCACCGCCGAAATTGCCATCGAAAGCCTCAGCCCACCGGACAAGGATTACGCGAAGCAGCAATGGGCGCTCATGCAGGCTGCTGGCGGACCAGCACCTGCCACGGCTGTGGCTGCTCCCGCCGCCCTGAAGCTGCCTCCGCGTCTGCAACCGCGTGCCACGGCCGATGCGCGGCTTGCGAAGGTGCTCGAATGCGGCGGGACGGCGGAGGTCGAGGCCGCGGTCATCCGCTCACTGGATGGCTTCAAGGCCAGGCAAAATGCCGACGGCTCGTGGGGGCGGTCAAACAAGGCCGCCATGACCGGCTTTGCTTTGCAGTGCTTCTACGGTCATGGCGTCACACCGGACTCGGCAGAGCATGGCGATGTGATCGTGAAAGGCCTGACGTATTTGACCAGCGTGTCGAAGGCCAATCCCCACAGCATGCTGAGCGAGAACTGGGTCGGCGGCAAAGGTGGTGCTGGCACCTACGAGCACGCCATCGCGGCCAAGGCGCTCGGAGAGGCCTGCCTTTTCGGCCGCCATGGCTCAAAACCGCTCCCCGGCATTCGGGAGGCTTTTGAGAGCGCGGTGAAGCTCATCATCGCCCAGCAGACCTCGCGCGGCTCCTGGACTTACGGCGGTGACGTCATCGCTTACAGGGCTGACAGCAATGGTGCCGACCTCTCGCTGGCGAACTGGCACTTCCTTGTCCTCGATCTGGCCCGCGAGAGTGGTGTGAACATCGCCGGCCTGGATCTGTGCATGCAAAAAGCGGTCAGGTACATCAAGGACATCCAGACGAAGGACGGCGGTTTTGGTGGTGCGAACCGTGATGCGCACTACAACCAATGGTCGCTGAGCGGGGGTGCTCTGGCCGGGCTTTATCTCATGGAGGGCACCAGTGCGGGAGAAGGCAGGAAGGCCTCGAAGTTCCTCACTGATTTCCTCACGGCGGAGCCGCCGGATTGGAATGTGAACTGCAATCTCTACTCCTGGCATGGCTACGCACAGGCTCTGTGCCTTGAGGGCGGTGCTGCGTGGAAGTCTTTTGCCTCCGCGGTGCTGCGGCAGACGCTCGCTGCCCAGGAGCCGGATGGGTCCTTCAAACGCGGCCGTCCAAACTGGCCTGCGTCAGACGCGGCGGATGCCACCTACCGCCAGGCGCTGTGCACGCTGCTGCTGGAGACACCCTATCGCTGCGCGTTGCAGTGATGCCGCTGGTTTATTCTTTGGGGCGCTCCGAGGTCTTGCGGAAGCTCTTGGTCTTCGGAGCCTTGGCTGGATCAAAACTCTCCCCACCCACCACTTCTGCACCGGTGCTGGTCATGACGAGCGTGGGACGGCTGCCATCGCGATCGCGGTAGTACTCACGCTTGGCGATGGAGCCATCCGGTTTGACGATCGTGTGGCAGAAAAGTGTCGGCTGCACGACGAACAGCAGATGCAGGAAATTCTTCGCGTCGATCTGGATGCGCGGCTGGATGGAGGTGATGATGGAGCCGAGAGGCTGTGTGATGAGAGGCTCTTTGGTGCGGTCGTCTACGACGCGGGCGTAGAGGGAGATCGAGTCAACGTCACGAAACACAATGGCCTGGTAACGACGGGCGCGGCCGGCTTGCGGGAAGCCTGGAGGCACGCCGAAGCCGTCATCAAACATCGGCTTGGCATCGGTGACATTCACCCGGGAGCGGTTGGTGACGTAATACTGGCCGCTGATCGGGTGGAAGATATGCGCGGTGGCGTAGAACGTGCCGAGCTGGCCTGTGGATGACTGGCCCTCGATCTGCACGGTGTGCTTGGTGGTGCCGCCGGCTTTCAGAGTGAAGGAATCATTCGATCCGATCTGCACCGGCGATAGCTGACGGCCCTGACCGTCCTCAAATTGGAACTGGAGCCAAGGGCGCGAGCCTTTGCCACCCACGATGACATCCGCACCCGAGCGGTTGGTGATAGTCACGACGGCCACGAGTGGCTCACCTTGGAGGAAATTGTTTTTCGGCAACGTGAGGTTCGTGGCAAACTGCGCCACCGCAGAGGAGGCGAGAAGGAGCAGGCAGAGAAAGATGCGCATGGGAAGAGTATGCTGGATAAGGCGGGTGCGAGTCAAGGCGCGTCATCCCGCACGGTGCGGAAGCCGCGTGCGGGAGCGGTTTCGAGGGCGGATTCAGGGAAAAGACGGGCGGTGAGAAGCTGGTCGTTCGATTTGAGGCCGTAGTGACCGCCGCGGGCCACCGGCACTCGCACATCGGGGAATTCAGGATGGGCCGGCCAGGCGGCATCCTTGCTCTCGCTGGCGGTCCATTCCTGCACGTTGCCAGCCATGTCCTGCACGCCGTAGGGACTCATGTCCTGAGTGGTCCGGGTGACCGGCGCGGTGAGGTTGAAGCCATCCAACTGGCCGCCTTTGGCGTTGGCGGAGGTGGTGTAGTCATCGCCCAGATTCGCGGCCTTCGGGCTGGTTTGATTGCCCCAGGGATAGCGGAGGCCTTTTTCGCCTCGTGCGGCCTTTTCCCACTCCTGCTCGGTGGGGAGGCGTTCGCCACGCCATTTGGCGAAGGCATACGCGTCAAACCAGTCCACCTGCGTGACGGGCATGTCGAGCGAGAGAGCCTCGCCATTGAAGCTCGTGCCGCTTTGCGCTGCTGCGTAATAAGCGGACCATCTCGGCGGTGTGTGGCCTTCCTTGGTCTTGGGCTGGTCCGGATGGTCAAAACGATTCGCAGGGCCCTTCTTCAGCGCGGCGAGGAACTCGGCATACTGTGCGATGGTGACCTCTGTTTTGCGCATCCAGTAGTCCGGGAGCTTCAAGTGCTCGTTCTTCTGATACTCGAAGCTTCCTGCTGGAATACGCTGCCAGATCACGGCGGTGCTGGCGGTCTTTTTCGAGGGTGTGGACGGCACGAGGCCGTTTGTTATGGCTCCGAAAACCGCCACGCCGACGAGAATGACGATGGCGGCCAGCCACAACCACCATGGACGATCCTGAGTCACGGCGGCGGGCAGCGTCTCGGCCTCGATTTTTTTCACGATGCTGTGCTCGCGCATGTCATCGCGGATCTCATCGAGCGCATCCAGAAGGCTGCCCCAGTCGTGCTGGCCATTTTGCAGCGTGTCGAGCACGCCACGGGCCTTGCCATCGCTGGCGACCTCGCGCAGCAGGAGCAGCAGGGCTTTCACATCCGCCTTGGCATCGCGTTTGGCGGCGGAGGCCTGGCGGAAGATGTTGGTGATGCTCGCCTGATGCTCGCCATCCACATAGATGTCCCGCGCGGCGAGGCTGCGATGATGGTAACCGCGGCTCGTGGCATGCTCCATGGCCTCGGTGATGCCGTGCAGCACCTCGATCACGCGACGTTCGGACAGTCGTTCGCCAGATTCTTCGATCTCTTCGAGCGTGCGACCACGCGGGATCTCGCGCGTGTAGAAAAGCCAGCCATTCGCCTCGCCCGCCTCATACAGCGGCGCGATGCGAGCAAAGGTGAGCGAGGCCTTCACGCGGATACGCTCTTTGAATTTCGCGACTACCTCCGGCTTCTTTAAATACTCCGGCTTCAACAGCACGAGCGCCACGGGACGCTGCACGCTGACCTGCACGGCACGGTAGGTCTCCGCCTCGTTTTCGATGTAGAGGCGGTCGAGCACCTGGTAGCTGCCGAGCACGGTGCCGGGAACCATCACTGGCGGCGGCTGCGAGGCATCCACGGGCGCGGCAAGCAGGGCCTGCACGCGCTGCACCAGCTTTTCCGGCGGATACGGGCTGTCTTTGAGCACCGGGCTGCCACCGAGTTGCTCCTCGAAGCCGCTCAAATCAAAACGCGTGGTGAAAAGCACGCGCACATGCGGAAAACGCGCCTCCGCGGCATCGCGCAGCGCGAAGCCCGTGTGACCGGCATCGAAGATCGCCTCGCTCACGAGCACGTCGAGCGCCTCCGCCTTCGCGATCCATGCGGCCGCCTCATCCGCGTCGGCGAGGGGCACGATGGTGAAGCCGGGAAGCTGCTCTCTCAGGAAGACGGCGCGGCTTTCGAGGAGTCTGGCATTGGAATCGACAAAAAGAAGAATCATCAGCGGGTGTGACCTGCATCAAGGCCGGGCCACGGGCGGGAGGAGCGGGTTGGGCGAATTGCCCGGCATCACAGCACCGGGAACGCTCAGTTTCGCCTGATCAAGGAGGTCCCGCGGCTCGGCGGCGACGTCCTGGAGCTTGTTATCATAGTAAAGGTGCAGCATGTAGCCGTGGTAGGTCTTCGGATTGCGCTGCGCCGCCTCCTCCGGAGTGGGCGGAGGCAGGGTATAAACGATATCGACGATCTCCAGGTCCGTGCCCTGCCAGTTCACCGGCTGCGTTTGCCACGCCTCGATCAACTCGGAGGTATTGTCGAGCTGCGTGCGGCCGTTGTGGCGGTAGTAAAAGAACGCTTTCAAGTCGATGGCGTTCGGGTCGATCGACTTGCTGCCGTTGCGCTGGATCGGCACGCGGAGCAGGTAACGTTCGCCGGCCTCCTTCACGGAGAAGTCACGTTTGACCTCGCAGGCGCCGAGGCGCAGCCGTTTGTCCGATTCACTCGCGGGAGGCGAGCCAATGGAGGGCGCGGCCACCGTGTCTGCGCCCGGCACATTGCCGAGGCGGCGCAGCGCCAGATCAAAGAATTGCCCGGCTTTCGCCGCGCCTTGAAGCTGAATGCCGCGCCACATGTCCACGGCTTTCGCGTTGAGGCCCATCTGCTCATACACTTCCGCCGTCTCGGCCATCACCGCCGGATGATTCGGGGAGACAAGGTCGGCCTGCTGGAGGGTTTGCAGTGCTTCCTGCGTATTGCCCGCAGTGCGCAGATCCTTTGCCGCGGTCAAAAGAGCATTCACATCGCGACGAGCATCCAAAGCGCCGCTGGGTGCCGGTGGCATCGCGGGAGCTTGGGCACTGCCCGGAAGCTTCTGGGTGCCATCGAGCCCCTTGGGCAGATCCTTCGGCATTGGACGACCCGAGCCCGGTAACTCAGGTGGAGGCTCGGCCGTGGCGGGAATCTTCGAGAAATCGGGGATCGGCGGTGGCTTCATGCCGCTGCCGGGGAGTTCGGGCGGCGGTTCAGCTCCACCCGGGATCTTGGAAAAATCGGGAATCGGAGGCTGCTTCATGCCGCTGCCGGGAAGTTCGGGGGCAGGCTCGTTTTTCGTGATGGCTGGAGCCGGCGTTGGGACAGGCGGTGCTTTGCCAAACGTGCCCACGGGCGGCGGTGCAGTCGGAGAAACGGTCGGCGGCGCTACCGCGGCGGGTGTGGCAGGGGCAGCCGGAGGTGGCACGGTGATCTGGCCGGGCTCCGGCACCGGTTTGCGCGTGCCGGTGGAGGCCAGGCCGGGCAGGGGAGGCACCTCGCGAGGGGTAGCGGCCGTTTCCTTCTCCTCAGGGCTTTTCGCGGCCAGCAGCCAGATCAGCAGTCCGAGCTGTGACACGGCCAGCAGGCCGAGCGAACCCCAGGCAAGCGCCGAGGAACGCTCACGATTGTGAGTGAGGATGGTGGAAGGGGGAGTCACGAGGGTTTTTACCGGAAAAGAGCGGCATCGTATGGGGTCGGCGGAGATGTGTCAATGCCGCTGGAAGATTGGCTTTGGCGATGCTGTATGCGCGTTCTCTCTTTTGATCGCATGCCGCGCCTCCTACCGTCGATTGTCTATTGCCTGTTCCCGCTGCTCACGATCAGCTGCGTCTCGCCTGAATCACCCGCCGAACGTCAATCCCGTGCCGCCCTGCTCGCCGCTGAGCTGAAAGCCCTCAGCCCTTCGGTTTCCGCCAAAGAAGCCGATTCTCTCGCCAGCGCCGCCGTCGATCGTGCTGCTCAGCTCAACCGCGAATGGCAGCCCGCTCACTTTCCGTGGATCAACAACTTCCTCGTGAACACCGGCCTCCGCGAGCAAGGCCTCTGCCATCAATGGCGTGAGGCACTATTCCCCGCCCTGCATGCGCTGCATCCGCGCACGCTCGACCTGCATCTCGCCGCCGCCCGCCGCGCCACGGTCCGCGAACACAATGGCATCGTCGTCACCGCCCACGGCCAGCCCTTTGAAACCGGCATCATCCTCGATGCCTGGCGCAGCGGCGGCATCCTGAAGTGGTCCCTCGTCAAAACCGATCACTACCCGTGGAAACCTCTCCCTCGCGATTTGACACCTGTGGAGCTTCGACCGCTGCTCATGCCTTGAGGCGTGGCACCATGATCATGGCTCCAGCGGAAACGGATTCGCCTGCAAACGAAGCATCGCCTCGCTTGGCTCCATCGTTGCTCCCGGCGGAGATGCGTCTGGCGACAATCGAATTGATGCCATCGCCCAGCCACTGAGCATGAGAAGGCCCGCCACCATCATCCAACGCGCCATTCGCACACCGGCGGCCTCGCGACGCACGGTGATGAGACGCTCGATGCGGCGTTGAAGACTCGAGCGAAGGGCAAACAGCGGAGCGAGAGCCATCGTGTGATGGCCGCAGGCATGCGCCAGCAGCAGGTGGCCATACTCGCGCCGTGTCATCACGCCTTCCGCCGCTTCGAGATCGCAGCACACCTCGGACTCGTTTTCATAAATCGAGCACAAGGCATGCACCGCTGGATTCCACCAAAAAAGCGCCCGCAGCACCGCCGCGGCCAGGCGATGCAATCCATCATGCTGGCGCACATGTTGCAGTTCGTGACGAAGCGCCGCTTGCAGGGCGGTTGCGGACCACTGCGATGCCTCCTCCGGCAAAAACACCCGCGGACGCAGCCAGCCGGTCATGCACGGTCCGGCTACCTCGGCCGAGAAGTGCACTTCCACGCCTTCCACGCAGCCTTTGTGCGCTTTTCGCGTGCAGCGAATCAATTGCAAGGCTTCGCGCAGCAGTCGCAGACCACCGATGAACGCACCGAGAGCCCATGCCCACGTCATCCACGGCCATGAAACAGTCGCCATCGGCAAGCTCATGCCATGCTGTCCGCCATTCATTGGCACCGCTGGCATGAAAGGCAGCAGCCACAGGCCCCAAATGCCAGCCAAAGCGAGACCACGACGCCAGCGCGGCAACACCGACGGCACCAGCATGGAAGCCACACCGAGGATCAAAGCCCACAACGTGGCTTTGAAGGCGAGAGCGGTGAAAAAGGCGTTCATGTCGGCGTGGGACTATTCATCCAGCAGCTTGCGAATCGAGGCAACTTCCTCAGGCGAGAGCTTCCGCTCGTTTTTATCGAGCAACGAGGCCACGAGCTTGCCCGGCGAACCATCAAAGAAGGTGCGCAGCAGTTTCTTCAGCGCCGTGTCCCGAGCTTTTGCAGGCGCGATGGCAGGTTCATATACATAGCGCCGGGACTCGCGGGTGTATTTGAGCAGCTTCTTCTCCACCAGCACGCCGAGCAGCGCCCGCACCGCGGAATACGAGGGATCATCCGGCATCTCCGCCTGGATCTCCTCGGCTGTGGCCTTTCCCAGCCGATAGACAATATCCATCGCCTGATGCTCGCGTTTCGAAAGGTGCTCATGCCGTGCGGCCATGATGGAGCATGCGTGATTCAATGACGGCCGCAAGCATCATGTGCAGTTTTTTCTGCATTTTGATTGCCTTCGCATTAAATGCAGATATTTCTGCACTTGCCATGAGCATCTCAACCTTCCTCCGCCGCTTCTCTTTCGTCCTTCTGATTGCCAGTCTCGCCTTCCTCGCGTCGTGCCAGAGCCCGCAAATGTCGCCGCCACCACTACCTGCTGTTTCCTCGCGTTACTCCGCAGAAGCAGAGTCCCGCATCCAAGATCGTCCGGGTCTCGGCACGCAGGCAGGTCATGAATACGTCTCCGAGATCCAGCCGAGCCATCTCATCCGCAAATCCTCCGTGCCTGACGTGGTGGACTCGTTTCATTACAACGATGCCGCCGGTGCTGACACGATGGCCGGCATCCTCGGTGGAGGCAAAACCCGGCACAACGGGCTCTTCGACGCCGCGGGTGACCGTTTGAAGGTCGGTCTCGTGAGCTACAGCGATCCCTTTCCGCATCTTGAGGCTGCTGGACGGCGCATCGTCATCGGTCAGGCTGGCCGCGACTATCGCGTGCGATTGGAAAACCGCTCCAAGAAGCGTGTCGAAGTCATCGTGACCGTCGATGGCCTCAATACTCTTACCAGCACCAAGGCCGGCTATTCGCAGCGTGGCTACATTCTCGAGCCCAAGCAGACTTATGATGTCGAAGGCTTCCGTAACGGCGGGAACAAGGTGCGCACCTTCCGCTTTGGTCGCGTAGTGGATTCCGTGGCCGCGGCGAAGGGTGGTGCCGGAAACGTGGGCGTGATCGGCCTCGCCGTGTTCGAAGAAGACGAGGCCAAGGCCAAAGCCGCCCTTCAACACGAACAGTTCGTGCGCGACAATGCCTCCGCCTTCCCCGGCAGCCGGTGATCAATTGCGCTACTGCACGAACAACGGCGCTAAGACTCACGCCATCGCAGGCTGCAGTCTGGCGGAGGAGGACGGCAGTTCACGGAACGCGGTGGCGGCGCTCGGTGCGTTCATGAGCTTCACGCCCATCGCGGCGAGGGTTTTCTCGGCTTGGGTGACGCTGCCGTTCCAGGAGGTGACGATGGGATAGACCTGGGCGGTGTTGGCGAGGAAGACGGTGCCGGGCACAAGTTCCTCAGGCGGGCAGAGCTTTTTCTGGCCGAGGCGGTAGATGGGCTCGACGAAAGGAGCACGGAAGAGGTAATCACCCTCGATGTCGGCATCGGTGAGGTCGGGGAAGAGTTTCTTCAAGGCAGCGATCCATTCGCCGCGGATGTCGGCGTCGGGTTGAGCGAAGCGAGCGTCGCTGCGGTGGAGGTATTTCGTGAGATAGACGACGTGACGGGCACCGCGGTCAGCGATGTCGGTGAGCGTCGAGGTCTCGACGACACCATCAAACGGATGCTCGCTCTGCGGCGTGGCCACCCAGTAGTGCGGCGTGAGAGGTCGCTTGAGGAAAAGGAGATGGTTGATGACGCCTTGATAGTCCGTCGAGGTATCCAAAGCGGGCATTTGGGCCTTCATCGCGGGACCGATGAGCTTTTCGACCTGGGGCGTGGGCAGCGTGATGACGACCTGGTCGAAGGTGGTAGTGCCTTTGGAGGTCGTGACGGTGGTTTTGCCGGCCGAATCAAGGTCGATGGCCTCGACGGTGGTCTTGAGATGAATGCGGCCGCCGTGGCGTATGATGACCTCGGCAAAGGTATCCGTGATGTGCTTGTAACCGCCGCGGATGTAGCCCTTCTTCTCGCCTTTGCTTTCGCCCTTCTCGCGATTGAAGCGGGTCCAAAACCACAGCGCGGGCACGTCGTGGTAGCGGTCGCCAAACTTCGCCTCGAGCATGGGCCTCCAAAACTTCGCGAAGGCGTTTTTGCCACTCAGTTTGGTGAGCCAGCTCACCGTGGTGACGTCGTCGAGGCCTTTGTCGCTTACCAGACGGCCGACAAGGCCGGTGATGCCGACGCGGATGCGATCCAGGAAGCGCAGCGGGGCGAATTTGAGGAGATCAACGGCGGTGTTGAGCGGGAAGAACTTGCCCGCATGCGCATACGCGAAGGTGGTGGGCCTCCAATAAACCTGATCGCGGATGCCGAGTGCCTCCAGCGTGCGCAGCAGCGGTCCATCGCTGGGCAGCATGCAGTGATAAAATTTCTCAAACACCCGCCCATGATGCTCGAAGAAGGTGCCAAGGCCTCCAAGCTGCTCCGAACCCTCGTAAACCGTGACGGTGTGACCCGCTTGGGCGAGCCGAAGCGCACACGTGAGGCCGGAAATGCCGCCGCCGAGGATGGCGATTGTTTTTGGAGCGGACTTCATGGGGTGAAAGGAGTGCGTTTGTGACCGGCAGCTCAAGCACGCGCCCGATACTGCTCACGGAGGGCTGCGAGCGGCTCTTCCTGCCGTTGCGGAAGCTGGTCGAGAGCCCAGTAGCGGGAGACGACGCCAAAGTAGCGTTTGATGGTGCGCCAGACGCGCATTTTGCTCACGCCTTCCTTGAGGTCATAGCGCAGCGTGTAGGGGATCTCCTCGACGCGGGCGCCGAGCCAGCGCAGGCGCAGCAAAAGCTCGAGCATGCAGGCGAAGCTGCTTTCCTGGATGATCTTCTCGCCGCTGTTGCTGATGAGGCGGCCCAGCATGGCGCTGGAGTAGGCGCGGAAGCCGGTGCTGTAGTCACGCACGTTGCGATAAGGCAGCAGGAGCTTCATCGAGAGGAAGCAGCCCCAGCTCATCATCTGGCGGAGGAAGGGCACGCCTTGCACGACGCTGCCTTTGCGGAACCTTGAGGCGATGACGACATCCGAGCGACCGCTGGCGAGGATCGCCACCATCTCGCGGATGTGGGCGGGATTGTGCGTGTTGTCCGCATCCATGACCACCACGGCATCGCCAACGAGCCAGCCTGCACGCAGACCGGTCTGCAAGGCTTCGCCGAGGCCTTTGTTCACCTGGTGACGCACCAGCTTGACCGGCATCTCGCGGGCTTTTTCCTCGCAAATCGCGGCGGTGCGGTCCTTCGAGCCATCATCGACAACGATGACGGTGTAGCCAAAGGGCATCGAGGACACGTGCTTGCGAATGTTGTCGAGAAGAGCAGGCAGATCCTTCTCTTCGTTGTAGGCCGGCAGGACAATCGCGATGTGTTTGATGGCGTGTGGCATGGGGATGAGTGGGTGAAGTGGTGGTGTGGGAAATGGTCAGGCAGTCCGAGGATGGAGTGCGAGGGCGGGTGAGGAGATCGGGGCCGTGGTGCTCACAGCGCCCATCGGACGCACGGACCAGTGCTGCTGCAGCGTGCGGATGGTGTGCTCGACGAGGGCGCTCTTTTTCGCCGCGGAAAGGCGCATGCCCGGGAAGAAGCTCATCTGCGGCACATCGGTCACATCGAGGAAGTCCGTGGGATGCAGCAGCATGGACGGCGGCACATCACGCAGGCGGCTGAGGCGGATGTTCATGGCCCAGTAAGCTCTCGCGAGTGCCTCGGACTTCTCGGCGAGGAACATCAAATACGTCGCATGCACCGGCAGGCGGAGCAGCGGCATCGTGGTCACCGGAATCTCGGTGAGGCCATTCGCCCACTTGAAGGGCTTCAGCGCACCGAAGGCATCGCTGAACTTGCCGTAAAGGCCTTGGCGCTTCGCCTTTTCCTCGGCGCTGAGCTTGGAGTTGAAGAAGAAAAACAACCGGGCCACTGGGCCGAGAGCACTCGGAAACATCGACGCATTGTATTGATAGCCCCGCTCGGCCAGCACCTCGCGCACGAGCGGGCTGGTGCTGAAGCCCGGGCCGCGGAAGCCGCGTGTTTTCCGGCCGGTGACCGCCGCGATGGCGTTCTCGGCGCCTTCGAGCTCGGCATGGAGCTGCTCACGACTGTAAAGGTGCAGCCAGGGCTCGTGCATGAAGCTGTGACTGGCGATCTCGTGCCCGGCATCGGCGATCTGCTTCAAAGCGCCGCGATTCGATTCGATCGTGGCATCCTTCCCCACTACGAAAAAGGTGATGCGCTGCTGGCAGCGGTCGAGCGTCTCCAAAATCCTCGGCACCACGAGGTCGAGGTAGCTCGGGAAACTCTCCCAGCCCGGTGCGCCCTGAGTTTTCAGGTAGCTCCAGAGGTTGTCGAGATCGAGGGAGATGGACGCCGGGAGGGGCATGACGCGGGTGAGGTTTGCTTAGTGTATGGAAATTATAGACATCTCATTTTCAGTGGCAACATTTATTTATGATAATTATATCAAAATTGCTCTTCAGACCCCTCAGCAAACCTTTAGCCGCTCTTGAATGCCTCCGGCAGTCCCCTTGGTCCCCACTCCCCGCGATCCCTCAGCCAGCACGCTTCATCTGCACCAGCGATGCTGCCACGAGTCCCACCCACGGCCAGATGACCACCGTGTAGCGAGGCAGACCGGGCAAAAGCCCTGATCCACCCAAATAGATCACCGTCAGCAGGGCCAGCACGATCACTTCAGTCGGCACCTGCACTTTTTGGCGCCAAGCCTGCCAGCAGGAAAACCCGATCCAGGCCACCAGCACGCCATTGATGCCTACAAGCAGCAAAGAGCCCCATTCCACCGGCAAATGCGAACGCGGGAAACCAAACAGCAGCCGGCTTTGATTGCACAACCAGTTCCAAAGCACGCCCGAGGGGTTTTCGCGGATGTTTTGCATCGCCCGAGCCTTCAAGGCGGCCTCGCGCTCCAGCACCGGCAGGTAGTAGTTGGCCTTGTAAAAGTCGCGGTGACCATTCGCCACGAGTTCCGGCAGTGTTTGCGATTCCTCCTCGGAGAACCAGTGCCCGTTTTCGCCCGGCTTCGTGCTCGTGGCCCAGTAAAGCAGCTCGCCTCCGTTTGTGGACCAGCATAGCCACTCGCCTGTGCGCGAATGCGTGTAGGCCAGCCACGGCACGCACATGCCAAAGGCCAGCGCCAGCACCAACAAGGCCCGCAACACCCGCTCGCGATGCTTTGAGAAGATCAAAACCACCGCCAGCAGGCCTGCGGACGCCAGCAGCACATTGCCAAAGAACACCCGCGTGAGTGTGAGCCAGCCAAACGCGAACGCGGAGGCCAGCAAGAGCATCCACGACAGCTTTTCCGCACGCAACGCCGCGGTGAAGGCCCACGCAAAACCGGCCACACAGGCCAGCGTCAGCGGCTCCGTCATCAATCGCGGCGCCACACGCAGCACGCTGGGATGCAGCGCTGTCACCAGCGCGATGCCGAGCGCCCACTTTCGGCCTGCGTAGGGCAAAACCGCCCGGAAACTGAACCACGCGGCGAGTGCCATGAAGACCGCGTTCAGCCCACGAAGCACGATCAGCGGTGACCCGAGCGCGATCAGCGGTGCCAGCACCAGCGGATAGCCCGGCCCGTTGATGATGTCCGGCTTGTCCGGCGTGTTGTAAAAGCCCTGCGCCAGATTTCCCGCATACCAGCGATAGCGGCCCTCATCCCAGACCATGTCCGGCCGGTCCGCCAGCACCGTCATCGCGGCATACAGTGCCAGCACGCCCCAAAAGAGTGCGAGTTCGAGGTGGCGTGACGGCGGAGGCATTCGTGTACCGTCCACTCCTCAGCCCTCATCTGTCAAGAATCGTCATCTGCACGGCAAACCACGACACAGCTTCCATCTTGTGAAGCAGCCACGGTTTGCGGCACTCTGGGCACACCATGAGCCAACCCATCTACCTCGTCGCCAGCGGCGATCTGCGCCTTTCCGCCAATCAAACCTGCTGGCCCGCCCAAAAGGCCATGGAGGACGCGCTCGCCGCTGCTTTCAAAGCCGAAGGCCGCATCATCAAGCGAGCCCACCCTTACGACGCGAAGAAAAAGCACGGCTTCATCGCCAGCCAGCGGGAGGGCATCGAGGTCTTCCGCAGCATCGCGCCGGATGCGCCGCTCATCGTCGCCGAGGCCGTGTGGCAATACTCGCATCATGTGCTGGCCGGATTGACCACGCACCGCGGCCCCATCCTCACCGTCGCGAACTGGAGCGGCCAATGGCCCGGCCTCGTCGGCCTCTTGAACCTCAACGCATCCCTCACGAAAGCCGGCGTGACCTACTCCACGCTCTGGAGCGAGACCTTCACCGATGCCTTCTTCCAAAACGGCCTCCGCGAATGGCTCGAAACCGGTCGCGTCACCCACGATCAATCTCACGTCCGCGATCTATCCCACCTGAAGATCCCCGCCGACGACGAGCGCCTCGGGCGCGAATTCGGCCGCCGCTTCCGCACGTGCCGTTTCGATGGCGGCGGCCGGATCATCCGCCGGGGTCTTGTCGCTCATGGGATTCTCCTTGCGAGCGGTGGGGGCGGCGGATGGTGCCGCCGGGTTCGCGGCCATGGCCGCGGCGCGGACGACGGGGACCCGCCATCCGTGTTCCTTCGCCAGCGCAACGAGGCGCTGCGGCGCATGGGCGTAGGCCTGGTACGGGAAGGCGGCCACTGGCTCGGCCTCGCCCTCGACCGCATCGGCGAACCCGGCCGCAACCGCCTCGTCGGCGTTGAACCAGGTCTCCGCCTTCATGATCTCCCGGCACTCGTCCACCGCCTTGCCGGACTTGCGCGCATAGCTGCGGGCGTAGGCGCCGGCCAGGCTGTTGAGGACGCGCACCGTCGCCTCGTGGTCCGCCGCGGTGCCGAAGGTGATGCCGGCAGGGTCGTGGATCATGAATACAGCATCGGTCGCCATAGTGACGGTCTCGCCGGCCATCGCGATCAGCGAGGCGGCCGAGGCCGCGACGCCCTCCACGAAGACATCCGTCCGCCCGGCTCGCTCGGCGAGCACCGATCGGATCGCCGCGCCTTCGGTGGCGTAGCCGCCGCCCGAGTTGATGTGCACGACGATCGCATCGTCGTCCTCGAACTCGCCGAGCGCCGCCAGCACTTCGCCGTGGGTGAAGCCGTCG
>CALMTT010000002.1 GCA_937872615.1 uncultured Verrucomicrobiaceae bacterium
CCTTGATGTCGCCCACCCCGGCGAGCGGTTTCAACACACGCTCAATCGCGGCGATCTCATCCGGGCAATCCATCCCGGCGACGCGCAGGGTCGTTCCCGGTCTTCCGTCCGACGCGGCTGCGGAAACGGACACGATGGGAGCGCCGGCTTTCGATCCGCATCCGCAACTGCTGCATTCTTCACTCATGGTTTGTCACCTGATTCTGGCCGATGTGCGGTGCTTTGGAAGCGGGGTCATTGGTCAACTTGCTGCGTTGCTGGTGCTGGTGACGCCGCTCGTGTTTCTGCTTCGCCAGATACCGCAGCCAGAAGTAATCAGCGACCATCACCCCGATGGAAGCCACGGCAACACCACCTACCATCAGCCAGGTCCGTCGCTTCTCTTTGCGACGGTGCGCGGCGTCTTGCGCGGCGCGTTCGGCACGTCGGGCTGCTTTTTGGGGTGACAACCATCGGCTCACAATCACGCCTCCAGCCTCACGCGCCGTTACCCGACACAACTTTTGTCACGAACGGGCTTCCGAAGAAAGCCGTGTGATAAAACACCGCCACCCTCGTGCCGTCATTGAGTTCATCCGCCGGAGGGAAGTGCCAGTTGTGAACGAACTTCGTCTGTCTCGTAAGGGCGAGTTCTGTCGGCGTTGTGCCATTTTGGGGTGCCAACCGCACGCTGTGGGTAGCCACATCGAGGTTTTCCGCCACGCCGCGTACGGGACGTGCGCGGATAGTCTGCGCAGACGCCGTAGCGACAGCGAACAACACGAGGCCCAGCAGCGGCGGGCCAAACCGAATTGCCTTCGAGGTCTTCATAATACGTCCTTTCTTCTGGCCCGCCTTGCGGCGAAAGGCGACCGCGCGGCGGGCGCTCCATCGGGTGATCAATGGTCGCAGGTGCAGGCGTATTCCGCCCGCTTGCACTCGCCGCAGGTGTGCATGTCCAGCTTGAAGCGGAGGTTGACCGGCTTGGCGTCGGCGGTCTGCTTGAACTGCACGACGACGTTGTAACCTTCTCCTTCAGGCAGCTTGGTCTTGCTCACGAGCGAGTCGCCCTTCTTCTCGAACTGAAGAGTGGACTTGCCGCTCTTGGCATCGGCAATGGCTGTCACTTGCTGCGTTGTGGCGGCGACGGGCTTCATCTCTTCGTTGTAGAAGTTGATGGTTACGGTACGATCCTTTTCGACGACGAACTCGGCGTGCGGCTCGGTTTTGTCGAGCAGGCGTCCGCCCTTGGGCGTGGCCTTGTGCTCGTGCTTGTCGGCGGCGGTGGCGGTAAATAACCCGACGCACAGGGCGGCGGCCAGGGTGAGGAGGCGGAGGTGTGTTTTCATGTTCTGTCCTTTCAGTTTGCGGTTATGGTTTTGATACGGGGCCACAAAATGATGGCTGCGCCGGTCAGGCAGACGAGCGCGCCAAGAAAATCCCAGCGGTCGGGCGACTGGCGGTCCACCCACTTGAGCCAGGCCAGCGAAGCTGCGATGTACACTCCGCCATACGCGGCGTAGGTCCGGCCCGCCGCTGTGGGATGAAACGTGAGCAGCCACGCAAAGAGCGCGAGACTCACCACACCGGGAATGAGCCAGAGTGGGGAGCGTTTGAGCGTCAGCCAGAGGTAGAATGTGTAGCAGCCGAAAATCTCTGCAGCGGCCGTGACGACGAACAAGCCAATTGAAGTGTAGAGGGATTTCATCGCAGTATTCAGGTGGTGCTTGCCTCCGGCGTTGGGTCGTTTCCAACCGGGGGAGTCTCTTTCGGTGAATCGTCCACCATTTTTCGGTTTCGTTCCAGCCACTCGTAGAGCGTCGGGAGCAAAACGAGCGTGAGGAAAGTGGAGCTAAGGATGCCGCCGATGACGACGGTGGCGAGCGGGCGTTGGACTTCCGCGCCCGCACCGCTGGCAATCGCCATCGGCACGAAGCCGAGAGACGCCACGAGCGCAGTCATGAGTTTCGGGCGCAACCGCAGCAGTGATCCGTCCCAGACGGCGGTGCGCACATCCGCGCCGCGTTCGCGCAACTGATTGAAGAACGTGATGATCATGAGTCCGTTGAGGACGGCGATGCCGCTGAGCGCGATGAAGCCGACACCCGCCGAGATGCTGAATGGCAGGTCGCGCAACCACAACGCGAACACGCCGCCGGTCACGGCGAGCGGCACAGCCAGGAACACGAGCAGGGATTGCCGCAGACTTTGCAGCGCCATGAAGATGAGGATGAAAATCAGCGCCATCGCCACGGGTACGACGATGGTGAGGCGCTTCCTCGCTTCGACCAGGTTCTTGAACTGGCCGCCGAACTCGATGGTGTAACCGTCAGGCAGTTTGATTTGCTCCGCGATCTTCGCCTGCGCTTCGAGGACGAAACTTTCCACGTCGCGCCCGCGCAGGTTCACCATGATCGCGGCGCGGCGCTGGCTGTATTCGCGCGCGATGGCGGCGACTTGTTCCACCACACGGAAGTCTGCGACCTGGCCGAGCGTGAGTAGTCCGCCGTCGTCCACGCGCACGGGCAGGCGTTTGAGGTCATCAATCTTCTCGCGCAAGTCCTCGCTCAAACGAATCACGATGTCGAAGCGGCGGTTGCCTTCGATGAGCTTGCCGACTTCCTGCCCGGCGAGCGCGGCGGTGACTACGTTGTTCAACTCGGCGGCGTGCAGGTTGTATTTCCCCATCGCCTCGCGGTTGGGAACGATTTCCAGCAACGGGGATTTGCCGAGCGCGTCAAACTCGACGTCCGCCGCGCCGGGCACTTTCTCCAGAATTTCCCGCGCCTCGCTGGCAATTGTCTCAATCACCGCGAAGTCCTCGCCGAAGACTTTTACTGCGACATCCGCGCGCGTGCCTTCAAGTATTTCGTTGAAGCGCATTTCGATCGGCTGGCTGAACAGGTGGCCCTCGCCGGGAAGGTGTTTGCCCAGCTCCTCGGTCATCAGCGCGGCGAGGGCTTCCTTGCCGATGGGTTTGCCGTCCACCCTGCGCCACTTTTCGGACGGAGTGAACATGATGTAAGTGTCCGCGACGTTCACGCCCATTGGGTCGCTCGCGATTTCCGCCGTGCCCAGTCGGCTGAACGTGTAGGCAACTTCCGGAAACTTCTCCAGCAGCAGCTTCTCGCCGCGCTTCTGCATGTCCAAGCTGGCGTCAATGCCGATGCTCGTGGTGCGGATCATGTGCGTGGCGAACGAGCCTTCGTCGAGCTGCGGGACGAATTCCGCGCCGAGTCGGTTGAACACGACGACCGCCAGAATGAACAACGCCACTGCCGCGCCGGTGACGACCCAGCGGAAGCCGAGCGCGAAGCGCAGGATGGGCGTGTAGGCGATCTTGGCCCAGTTCACGAGAAAGCTGTCCTTCTCCTTGATATTGCCGCCGAGCAGATACGAGCAGAGCGCGGGCATGAATGTGAGCGCCAGCGCCATCGAACCGACCAACGCGAAGATGACGGTGATGGCCATCGGCTTGAACATTTTTCCCTCGATGCCGGTGAGCGCGAGGATCGGGAAATAGACCACGGTGATGATGCACACGCCGAAGAACATCGGGCTGGCGACTTCCTTCGCGGAGATGAGAACTTCATGGGCGCGTTCCAAAGCGGTCAGGCGGCGTCCGAGCTTGTGTTGTTTCTCCGCGAGGTGGCGGATGATGTTTTCCACCATTACCACCGCGCCGTCCACAATCAGCCCGAAGTCAATCGCGCCCAGGCTCATCAAGTTTCCAGAAACCCGGCTCTGCACCATGCCGGTCATGGCAAACAGCAGCGAGAGCGGAATGGCCAGCGCCACGATGAACGCCGCGCGCCAGTTGCCGAGCATGACCAGCAGCACGACCACGACGAGAATCGCGCCCTCGAACAAACTGGTTTCCACCGTGCGGATG
>CALMTT010000003.1 GCA_937872615.1 uncultured Verrucomicrobiaceae bacterium
GGCCAATCGGCGGATATTCTACGACTTCACGTTCTCGCCGCCGAAGTCGGTGTCCATCGCGGCGTTCGTCGGCAAAGACGAACGGATTCTTGAGGCGCATTCGCGGGCCGTCAAAACCGCAGTCCGGGAATTTGAGGCTTTCGCAGCGACTCGGGTTCGGACCGATGGCGCACAAAACGATCGTCTCACGGGCAACTTTGCTGCGGCGCTGTTCACTCACGATACGTCACGCGCCCTCGACCCGCACTTGCACACGCATTGCATTGTTTTCAATGCGACCTTCGATCCAGTGGAGAATCGCTGGAAGGCGCTCCAAAACTACGAACTCTTGCGCGCCCGGAAGTTTGCCGAGAATGCCTACTATCACGAACTCGCCCGCGAATTGCGGAGTTTTGGCTATCAGATTCGCAACCGGGTGCGCGGAGACTTCCAGGTTAAGGGAGTGTCGGACGAACTCTGTGAGCGGTTTTCAAAACGACGCGCGGAGATTGACAAGGCGCTGGCGAAGTTACTGGCAGACAAACCAGAGCTTGCCGGTGGAGATGTGATGGCCACACGGCGGCTGCTGGCAACGGCGGAGCGGGCACGCAAGCAGCGGGATTTGAGCCGGGACGAATTGCTGACCTTGTGGGAATCGCAGTTGACGCTAGATGAGCGACAAGCAATCAGCCGCCTTCGCAATCAGTCCACGCAAAGTCCATCGGATGAAAAACGGGTGTCTTTGGCCGATGCCGTGCAATGGGCAGAGGAGCATCTATTCGACCGCAACTCCGTTGTGCTCGAATGTCAGGTGTGGCAGGAGGCCCTGGGCCGGGCGCGAGGCGAGCCTTTCTCGGTTTCTGAACTGACGGATTTCACCCGGCAGCGCGGCTACATCCGGGACGAAGCGCGTCCGGGCGAAGTGACGTTGCGTGATGTGCTGCTGCGCGAATGGGAGATTGTTCAAACCGCGAAAGATGGCGTTGCCGCCTGCCATCCGCTGGTGGCCAATCCGCGACCAGTGAAGGCGACATTGGACGATGAGCAACGCAAGGCGCTCGATGCTCTATTGGCCTCAACGAATGCGGTTTCCGTGTTTCGTGGCGGCGCGGGCACGGGCAAAAGCTACGTCCTGCGTGAAGTGGTCGAGCAACTCCGAGAGTCTGGCCGGCGCGTTGTTGTCCTCGCCCCGCAGCGTCAGCAAGTCGTGGACATGGAAAAGGCGGGACTGCCGTCACCGTCAACAGTCGCGAATTTCCTTCTCAAGGGCGAACTTGCCACGGGGGCGGTCGTGGTCGTGGATGAGGCGGGGCAGATTGGGGGACGACAGATGCTCGAACTGCTGCGTCTGGCCCGTGACCGGAACGCGCGGGTAATCCTCTCCGGTGACACGCGGCAGCATGGGGCTGTCGAGGCATCGGACGCTTTGCTCGCTATCGAGCGTCATTCCGGCGTCAAGCCCGTCGAATTACAGAAGATTCGCCGGCAAGATCCGGCGCTGGGGCGGGACTACGAGGAGCGTAACCGGATTCGGACATATCGGAAAGCCGTCGAGTCGGCGGCGGCGGGCAAGGTGGGCGAGTCATTTGGTCGCCTCGATAAGATGGGCGCGGTAGTGGCGTGCAGCCTGGCAGATCAAGCCGGCAAGCTTGCTGACGAATACCTCCGACTCACCGAGGGAGACGTTTCGGCAGTGGTCGTCTCGCAGACCTGGGCGGAGGTCCACCGAGTGAATTCGCGCGTTCGTGATGCCCTGAAAGCAAAGGGGCTGCTGGGGGCAAACGACACGGCGGTTCAGGCGCTGGACAGGCTGGACCTTACGAACGCGCAGAAACGCGATGAGCGGTTCTATCCGAAAGATGCGGTCGTGGTCTTGAACCAGAAGGTCCGACAGGCCGAACCGGGCGCGAAAGGCAAGCTGGCAGGGATCGTCAAGGCGGGCGTGTTGGTCGAGATTGGCGGGCGCTTTGTCACTGTTTCAAACAAGATGCTCGACCGCATTTCGGTCTGCCTGCCGCGCGAATTGGCCGTTGCTGCTGGCGATCGGCTGCACCTGAAAGCCAATCGGAAACTGGCATCCGGCGGGCGGGTCACCAATGGGGAACTGGTGACCGTGAAGTCGGTTTGTGCCGATGGCGGCATTGAACTCACGGATGGCCGGGTGCTGGACAGGGAATTCCGGGAATTCCTGCCTGGCTACGCCGTCACGTCATACGGCTCGCAAGGCAAGACCGTGGACTACGTGTTGTTCTCGGACTCGACCATCAAGGCCGCCACAAATGCGCAGCAGTGGTATGTGACCATTTCGCGCGGACGGCGCGGTATCCGCATCTTCACGCCGGACAAGGAGCAATTGCGCGAGAATGTCACGCGCTCCGGGCATCGTCCGTTGGCGTTGGAACTTGCGCCGCGTGTTTCGCCCCGGCATGGCGTGCGTCTTTGGGATCGGCTGCATGGCTACCTGCTACGGTTTGGTCGCCGCGCTGCTGACAATTTCTGCCGCCTGAAGCTTTCCCGTCGTCGTAATCATCAACCCACACAAACCCATGAGCACAAAATCTCCCGAATGTTGGGCGAGCGATCCGAACGCTCGCGCGGTCAAAATCGAAGTCTCGGCTGAACAAAGCCTACTGCTGCCGTTCGACCAGTTCGCGTTCGCCGAACTCAAGAGCGAGGGAAAGCAGCAACAGCTTCGCTTGGTCTTCGCCACACACGACGTTCTGTTGCATGGCCATTCCCTGCGACGCATCGAAACCGCGATGCAGCGGATGGAACTTGCCTCTTTGTCTGCGTTGTCCGGCAACCAGCGGTCACTCGTTCCTGACGGGCAGCCCGTGGTTATCGAGATTGCTGTGACGGAGATCGCCGCGACTGACAAGCAACCTCAAGCCGGCAAGGAATGAATGCCTCACGCGGGCAGTAGGTTCAGCAGGTGGGTTTTGACATATTTCCCAGCCGCTTGCGGATCGTAGTTGATGTCGGCGCGAAGCAGGGGTTGCATGTCTGAACAGAATCCGCGGTCCTTGAGATGATCGTCGAGGATTCCGATGAACTCCGCCCGGCCCGCTTTCGTGCCTTCCTGTTTCAGGTAGTGCTCGAAGGAAGCGATGATCGCCGCCGGGTCAACGGGCAGCGGCGATTTGGTCAGCGCCCAATACAGGTCGAACAAATCTCGCCCACGCGTGCGCTGGAACATCGCTCGCATCTTCGTGCCCAGCATTTCGTGAATGTCGAAGCCCTTAATGCGCGTTTGAACCGGCTTGTCTCGGAAAGGGAAGCTGAACGGTATTTCAACCACGGCCCGGTGCGGCTTTCGCTCAGTCACATTCGCTTCGACGACGATTTCCAGTGTGCGGTTGGGTTCAATGATTGAGCGCGCCGAGTAAGTCATGCGCAACACGCGCGAAGGCTTGACGGTGTTGCGGATCGCCAATACGAGGGTGTCCCAAACAGATGCTTTGGGAACTCCCAAGACATCGGTGAGCACGCGACGAATGGCGCGCCGGATGTGATCTGCCGGGCGTGTGCCGACCACGACCAGATCAATGTCCTCGCTGTAACGGGCGGGTGGGGCGAGATGGACCTTGTGCAGGAGCGTGCCGCCACGCATGGCGATTTGGGAACTCAGGAATTTGTCATTAAACAGCGCGACTATCGTGCGGCACAGCAGGAGGTCTTGTTCGACCTGATACTGCGCCCCCCACGGCACAATGGCTTGGTGCGCCAGAATATCCTGACGGGTGATCGGCGTCATACGTTCAACTCACTGGAGTTGTTGAACACCTGCCAGCGTTTGACGAGGGGGAGGTTGTCGTGCTTACCCTTGGCCGGAGAGAGTGTCACAGGTGTCAATTCATCGGGCAGCCAGGCGCGGACAACTTTCGCCAGTGACTTGTTGCGGCACGCTTCGATGACAAACCCCAACCGCTGCGCGACGGCAGGCTCGTTCTCCGCATCCAGCACGCGCCTGAGTTCGCGCGAGCGCAATAGCGGGAGCAGCGGGCGGATGGTTTCTGCGGCGCGCTCGATGCCGCCGATGCTGGTCGCATAGCGGACCAAGTCATACGCCGTCGCCTCGGGCGTGCTGACCAAAAGTGGCGCGACCGCTCCGGCGGGTTGCTGTGTCGGCGTCCGCTCAATCCCCCGCTTGACGAAGAACCTGACTTGAATTCGCCCCACCTTGATCGTGCGGCAAGGACGGTTGGTCATCACCTGTGTGACTTGGAGCGCTTGCGGGTTTGAACCAAACGAGCTGGCGGCGGATTGCAGCGCCAGATAATACGGGCGGCCCAGCCAGTGGAAATAATCCTGCAACCACCAGTTCGTCGGCGGTGCGCCCATGCTGCGATGTTCGGGGCTGACAATCAGGTAGAACGGCTGCCTAGGGGAAACCCGGACGGCTTTACCCCGCAGTCGTGACAACTGGCGCTTGGCGGCAATTGCCGACAACCCCGTTTCCTTGACCAAGTCTTTTAGCACAATCGTGACACGCCCCAAGGCGAGGCGTGCATCGCAAAAAGCCTCTGCTGCGCCGATCCGGCGGAGTTCGGAAGCACTATTGGTCTGCTTTTGCATTTCCGTATCGTATCGTCTGACGGTTCATTATGCAAACGCTATTGTTGGCGTCTTCAGCGTTGTTGCGCGAGCAACTGCGAACAGATCGCCCCATGACGATTAGAAATCGGCCTTCAATCGAAGGCAAAGCCGCTATCGGCTAGGAATAGAAATACCCAAGGGTTCGAAGACTGGTCTGGGTAGAATGTCCGAGGATGATGTGATCGAGAACTTCGATCTTCAGGAGTTGCCCGGCTCGAATGAGGTCGCGAGTGATTTTGATGTCGGCTTCAGATGGGGTCGCTTCACCGCTAGGATGATTATGCGCGATGATAATTGCGGCGGCACTCGCCATGACGGCTAAACGGAATACTTCCCTGGGATGACAGAGGATTGTGTCCATCGTTCCAATTGATACCAGGTAGTGACCCTTGATGCGGCGACGGGTGTTGAGGATGAAAACCACCAAACATTCGCATTCAGGATTGAAGTAAGGATGATTCGCAATATGCGCTCTCCAATAGGCGGCTGCCTGATCCGGCGTCTCGCATTGTTGCATGGCGTCGGGTGTGGGACATTCCCGAAGTGATACAATTTTCCATTCCTGTGGTTGTGGTGGGAACTTGAGTGGTTTGACGATCTTGTTTTCAGGTTGCGGAGCGATTGCGGGGCATCCAGTGACGATGAGGTTTTCCGTTGTGTTCATGTTTTGCGTTTCGTTCTGAAGGAGCGGGAC
>CALMTT010000004.1 GCA_937872615.1 uncultured Verrucomicrobiaceae bacterium
GCAACCGCGACACTGATACGACCCGTGTACGGCGGCAGGGAATCGATCTTTTTCCAGGTTTTGCCCTCGTCGGTTGACTTGAAAAGTGCGGTTCCATTCGGCCCAGCAGGTGCTGCTCCGGGAGCCCCACCGCCAAATCCGCCACCTGCTCCTTGCGAAGTCGCAAATACGATGCCTGGCTTGTCGAAAGCGTATTCGACGTCGCGAGTACCGTTGGCGTTCTCGGGGCGCAGAACGTTCTCCCACGTTTTGCCGCCGTCCTTCGAGATGGCGAGGCCCGGCGATGGCCGGCACGCGACGCACAGCGTGCCATCGGCGAGGAGGAATGGAAACGCGGGCGTGTCCGGCGAGTTCTTTGCCACCGGCGGTTTCGTCAGCTCCGTCCATGTCGCGCCATGATCGCGTGAGACTCGCAGCGTGCTTTCGTGATCGAGCGCATACACGCTGCCGTCCGCCGCACAGGCCATCGCGTGGCCGAGTTGCGGTGTTTTGTCATCGCCGACCTTTGGCGCGGTGCCAAACACCGCTTGCCACGTCACGCCGCCATCGTGCGAGGCCCAGATCATGCCGCACACGCCCCAATACAGATGCTTCGAGTCCTTCGGATCGATGGCGAACTGCCGGTTGTGCGAGACGATCTGCTTTCGTGCCATCACGCCACGTTCGACATCGGCCGACATCTTCCGCCACGTCACACCGGCATCCTGCGAACGAAACAGCCCGCTCAGATCCGTCATCGCCCAGACTTCCTTCGCGTTCGTGGGATGAGCGACGACATCTTCGATCCACCCTCCGCCTCCGGGTCCAAAAGGATGCCAGGTGGGTTCAGCGAAGGCGGTGGTGGCCGCCAGGAGCAGGGTAAGAAGACGCATGGTTGAGCAAAACGTTCGGATGCCGGCAAAGTGGCTCAGCAATCGGCTGAGAAGCTGCGGTCTTCATTCCATCGCCCTCACGCGTTCGATCACCCGCGCATCGCGCTCGTCACGCGGCAACGCTCCGGCTTGCTTCAGCACGCTTTGCAGTGCATCCGCCGCGCTTTCGGTATTCACCGCCGGTGCCTCGAAGGGCGCTGCAGCCCGGTAGCTCTGCGGCGCGGGACGTTTTTCGTTCCAACCACCTGCAACACGTTCATGCAGCGTCACCCAGTTCCATTCATCCGTCGTTGGCTGGCCTTTCAAGACGTTGCCTTGCATGAAGAGGCTGAATGCTCCGGGTGGATCTTCGATGAACACGCAGCCCTTCGATGCGTTTGAGGTCGCGCCGGGCAGGTAAAGGTTGCCCAGCAGGTTCACGCGGGCACCGAGACGCAGCTTGGTGGCGTTGTTGTTCTTCCAATCGGCAAACACGTTGTTCACCACCTGGTAATGGCCGCCTTCCAGCTTCGGATTGCGATCCTCGCAGCCTGCAAACAAGCAGTGATGCAGCGTGATGCGATCACACTCCGCACCTGAGAGCCAGCCCTTGCTATGCGGCGGCGCGGCATCTGCGATGAGGCACCATTGAAAGGTCGCATCCTCCACGCGGCCCCATGTGTTCACGCCTTCATCCGTGGCCCCGTGGATGGAGCAGTGCTCCACGAGCACGCGACGCGTCAGGCCACCCTCCTTGCCCCACAGCAGGATGCCATCGCCGGACGTGCCGCCTTCACTCACATGAAGGCGCAAGCCGCGCACGATCACGTCCTCCGCGTTCACGACATCCAGACCATGCCGCTTCAGCGTGATGCCATTCCCCGGAGCGGTGGACGCATCCAGCGTCACCGAGCCCTCACGAATCCGCAGGCGTGACTTCAGCTCCACCTCGCCCTCGACGGCAAAGTGAATGATCCTCGCGCCTCGCTGCGCCAAAGCATCGCGCAAGCTACCCGCGCCCTCATCGGCCAGATTCGTCACCCGGATCACCCGGCCGCCCTCACCACCGCGTGCCGCCGCGCCAAAGCCCTCGGCAGGCATTGTGTGGTCCGCCGCATGCACCCGCAGAATCAAAAGCACGGGCAGGATGAAGCGCAGGCGTTTCATGCTTTCGACTTCGGCGGACAGGCCCACAGCAACGCGATGCCAATGAGGAAGCAGCCCACGCTATCCATCAGCGTCCACCACAGCGGCAGCGGGCATTGCAGATCGATCGAGAGATACGCCGGACCTGCGAAGACCATGACCCATCCGCACATTCGCACGAGCGGCTGATAGCGCTCCAAATCTCGCGAGATGACCCAGATCAGCGCGGCGATCACGACGTAGGCGAAACCGGCATTGCCGGACAAATAGACGACGAGCGGCGTGATGGGTTGTTTGCCATAGCCCATGAGCCACGCGAACTTTTGGAACGCAATCTCCGGCAGCAGCGCTCCAGGCAATCCCGTGAGCAAAATGGCGATCATGAGGCGCAGCATCCAAAGCTGCACACGTGGGCGAGGAAGGCGGGTGGGATTCATGGGTTTGATACGCAGGGGCATTCCGTTCTTTGAATTAAGCCCAAACGAATTGGCAACAGAATGTGGGCAGCAGAATGGGATACGATTCTATTCTGTTGTCTTCATTCTGTTGCCAGTAGTCACCCATCACCGCGTCGTCATCGGTCCCATTTTCACGACTTCGAGATCTTTGCCCTTCACTTTGCGGATGGGCAGCAGTTCCTCGTGGTTCCAGCGATCATCGGGGGCGCCGCTGATGAACCAGTCACCGCCGTTGTCGGCGAGGATCATCCCATGCGTTTTGAGGCCTTCGAGGATGACTTTGGCCGCGCCAGTGAACTTGGAGGTGTCAAAGCTGGCCTTCAATCGCACGCGCATGCCCATCGGTGGCAGGTTTTCGTCTTTGTGCGGACTGGCAAAGTGCGTGGCGGGCGGCACGTAGGCGCGGCGTGATTTTTTGACCGTAAAACGCAGCGCATGCGTGAGCTTCTTCGTGCCGCAGATCTCATCGTAGCGGGCGAGGCCTGGCAAGATGGGCAAACCGGCTGCATCGGCACTCGTCCAGCCTGCGGGACGCGGTTTGGGATTTTTCAGATCGAAAACGGCACCGCTGCTCGCTTTCCATGATTTGCCGCCATCGAGCGGGAAGCTGTGAAACAGCTCGTAGAGCTTCCAGTTGTCCTTATCGAGCACCAGCACATGCCGGTCGCCCTCGGCCTGCGGCCCGCCTTCGATGTGGGCATCCGGCGGAATCGGATACGGCCCCGGATCACTCTCATCCGCGTATTCAAAAGCGACGGGCACCCTCGGTTGATCGCCGCTGACCACATAATACGGAATGCCGCCCGGTTGCCCCTTCCACACAACGCCAAAGTCCTCATGCAGCGCCGTCTCCGCGCCGATGGAGGCGATGATCGCATCGCTGAGCGGATCAACCTCGTCTTTGGAGACATCGCGATTCCATTCGTCATTCGCCGGCATGAGCAAAGCGCCGCCCAGATCGGCATTCGGGCCGGTTTTGAGCTGTGGCTGCTGGGCGAAGGCAATGCTGGTGATGCAGAGGTAGAGCAGGTGTTTCATGGTGAATTCACGGCAGCACGCCGAGGCTGAGCCAGCCTGGAGCATGGCGGTCTTGCTCGGCATTGGCAAAGCACAGAGGCTTGCCATTGGCGAGCGGGTGGA
>CALMTT010000005.1 GCA_937872615.1 uncultured Verrucomicrobiaceae bacterium
CTCCGGCACCGTCACCACGACGGACAACAGCGTGAACAACGACAACAACGGCTCGCAGCCCGGTGGCGGTGGCACGCAGATCGTTTCCCCGCTCTTCACGCTCACTGTCGGTTTGGAACCGAGCGGTGCGGGATCGAATGAAGACACCATCGACTTCGGTTTGCGTGGCGTGACGACGGATTTTGGCGACTGGGCGGGCTCCGGTGCGGCCACTTCCACCACTTCCACGACGATCAATGCGAACCTGCGGCTTGGAACACTCTCGGATGGTGAGTCCAGCGTGGTCGCCAACAGCACCGCGACGACGGACGACACCACCGGCACTGATGACGAGGACGGCGTGACGATGCCGGCCCTCATCACCGAGGGCGATTATGTGACCATTCCGGCCTCGGTCTTCAACAACAGCGGCGCGAACGCCTACCTCAGCGCCTGGATCGATTTCAACAACGATGGCACGTTTAACAACACGCTCTACAACGCCGCCACCGCCACCACGGGCGAGCTGCTGGTCACGCCCGTGACGGTGGGAACCAACGCCTCCATCCAGGCGCTGAACCTGTCCTTCCCCGTGCCGCCTGATACCTCGCCGGGGGCGAATCGCGGCGTGCGTTTCCGCCTCGCCAACTCCACGGGCATCGCTCCCACCGGCGCAGGCTCCACCGGTGAGATCGAGGACTATGTGCTGCGCATCTGCCCGCGTGACATGATCGCTCCCGAGGCGCTGGCACAAGGCCTGGTGGGCACCGCCTTCAGCCAGACCTTCACGACGACGGGTGCCACGACGCCGGTGGTGTGGTCTGCTGGAGGCTCGCTGCCTCCTGGCATCACGTTCAACACGAGCACCGCGGTGCTTTCCGGCACGCCGACGACGGCGGGCACTTATCAATTCAAGATCAATGCCACCGACGCGGCAGGCTGCGTGGATGGCAATCTATACACGATGATCGTGACCAACGGCAGCGGCACGGTTTGCAATGACGTGCAGTCCACCGCGCTCTCGAATGGCCGCCGCTGGGGCTATGTGGCCACCGGCCCGCCCTACGAGCCGGGTCTTTCGATTCGTGCGCCCTTCTCGAACTACGGCGTGCTGGCCGGAACGTCCATGCGCCTGCAGGATGCGGGCACTGGCGGCATCGCGGGCATCAGCTACAAGTCATGGTGCGTCACGAGTGCTTCGCGCACGACACCTTCATGGGGTGGTTCGGGCCGCATTTTCCGTGACACGCACGTCGGAGTGCCTTCCGGCACGATCGCTGTGAACAGCCCGGAATGCTCCGCCTATGCTTGTTGGGCGCCGAACTTCGGCTCCGGGTATCAATTCACGCTCACACTCACACCGGCACAGACCTCCACGCCGGCGGGGATTTACTGGGAGAGTGTTTACTACAATCCGACCTTCTCCGAAGTGCTGGTGAATGGCGTGCAAGTGGCCACGAACATCGGCCCGGTGGCCACCGGGCAGGTGCAGATCGACGCTGCGGGCGCCACCGTGCCGAACTACTACTATTTCGTGCCCTTTACCACGGCGATGAATGCCGGCACGGCTTACACGATCACACTGCGTGCTCCGGCGGGCCTCGATCCGGTGATGGGTGACTTCGCCGTGCTGGGTTGCTGCTCCTGCGCCACCGTCACGGTGAATCCTGCTTCGCTTTCCAACGGCAATCTGGGGCTGGCCTACGCCCAGACGATCAGCGCCACGGGCGGTGTCGCGCCCTACACTTATTCCGTGACCAGTGGCAGCCTGCCCTCCGGACTGGCTCTGAATGCGTCCACCGGCGTGCTCAACGGCACACCCACCGCCGTGACTACCGCGACATTCACCGTGACCGCGGCGGATGCCAATGGCTGCTCCGGCTCGCGGGCCTATTCGATCACGATTTCTCCCAGCATGGACTATGGAGACTGGTCGCACGCCACGAATCCCTCCGGCGCGGCCACAACGACGACGACGAGCACGGCCAATGCTACGCTGAGGCTGGGGGAATTCGTCGATGCGGAGGCCTCGGTCTCGCCAAACTCCGCCGCCACGACCGATGACATCACGGGTGCCCAAGATGACGAGGATGGTGTCACCGTGCCTGCGAGCATCACCCAAGGCGGCGGCGCCACCGTCACGGCACGTGTGCTGAACACCAGCGGTGCGAACGGCTATCTGCATGCCTGGATCGACTTCAACAACGACGGTGTCTTTAACAACACGATCTACACCACCGCGGGAGGTGAGCGACTGGAGGCCGTGCGCACCATCGCCAATGGCACTGGCACCACCACGGCGCAGAACATCACCTTTACCGTGCCTGCGAATGCCAGCCCGGGGGCACAGCGCGGCGTCCGTGTGCGCTTCACGAACCAGAGCGCCACCACACCCACCGGGGCCTCAGGCACAGGTGAGATCGAGGACTATGTGGTGACGATTGCTTGCTCGGCCATCACGGTGAATCCCACCTCGCTGGCCAACGGCACGGTGGGCACGGCCTACTCGCAGACCTTTACCTCCTCCGGCGGCACGGCTCCCTATACCTATGCCTTGACCTCCGGCACACTGCCCGCAGGGCTGACACTCTCGACCGCGGGAGTGCTCAGCGGCACGCCGACGGCCTCGAACGGTGCGGGAGCATCTCTCACCATCACCGCCACGGACTCGCTGGGATGCACAGGCACCCGCACGGTGACGCTGAAGGTGTGTCCGGTGCTCAGTTTGAGTGATCTCGGCGGCAGCGCGGTCGTTGGCAGGACCTTCTCACAGACGGTGACGGCCTCAGGCGGTGCCGCGGCCTACACTTATGCTATCACGTCGGGATCGCTCCCGGCCGGTTTGAGCCTCGCGACCTCCACGGGCATCATTTCCGGCACGCCGACGACCGCGGGCACATCGAGCTTCACCATCACCGCCACAGATGCGAATGCCTGTGCGGGTTCGAAGGCCTACTCGATCCAGACACATGCCACCTTGCTCGAATGGAACACGGAGGACTCCACCAGCGGCGGCACGGTCTCGATGCCGAGTTTTGTCCATGGGTGCATCTTTGGCACGAACGGCCTCAATCACAGTGACAACGGCACCATCCTCTCGACTGCTAGTTCGGTCCTCAACGGCATCGCGATGACCGGTGTGCGTGCCCGCAGCACCACCGGTTGGGACAATACGGATACCTTCACGCTCCCACGGCCGAATGACGGCTTCAACGACCGCGTGCTCTCCTGCAGCTTCGCCTTTGAAAACCTGCTCACACTGAATTGGGGGAATCTGAGCATGGATGTGCGCCGTCCGGCCACGAACTCGCCCACAAAGTATCGCGCGGCGCTGATCTGGTTCCAGGGCAGCTATCCGTATAGCAGCGGCGTGTCCCCGCCTGCCTCCGCGGTGAAGACGGCATGGACGAACACCTTCACGGTCTCCACCACGAACACTTGGACGACACTGAACATGGCGTTCACGAACTTCAGCAGCGGCATCACGGCACTGCCCGCCTTCAATGAGGTGGCAAACGAGAAGATGGTGCTCGTCGTGCACGCCTGGGATGGTGCCAGCGGCGGCGCGGTGGGCGCACTCGAATACGATAACGTCATCCTCGGCGGCTCCGCCACTTGCGGTGCGGCGTTGAGCATCGGGGATACCGTTTTCGCCGACCTGAATGGCAACAACACCTATGAATCCACCACGGACAGCGGCATCGGCAACCTTGCGGTGGAGCTGCTCACCGCGGCGGGCACCTCCTTCACGCCGCCGGTGACGACCACGACAAATGCGAGCGGTGTTTACAACTTCACGGGACTGCCTGCTGGCAGTTACAAGGTGAAGGTCACCCCCGGCACTTCCTACCCGCTGGCTGTGACGGCGGTGAACGCGGACAACGGAGTGAACAATGACAGCAATGGCATCCAGGCCGCCCAGGGTGCGGCTGCGATTTCGCCTGCCATCACGCTGGCGAATGGCACGGAGCCCGGCAGCACCGGGACGGGGAACGCGGAGACAACCATCGATTTTGGTTTCAAGACCTGCCCGCCGATCACGGTGAGTCCCACAACGCTTGGCTCGGCCACGGTGGGCACAGCTTACTCGCAGACGATTTCCGGCTCGGGAGGTGTGGGCCCCTACACGTTTTCAGTGACGAGCGGCACACTGCCTGCCGGTTTGACCCTGAACACGTCCTCCGGGGCCATCACCGGCACGCCGACGAGCAGCACGAGCCAGAGTTTCACGGTCCAGATCACCGATTTGTATGGCTGCACGGGCACACGAGCCTACACGGTGACACCTGCATGTCCGGCGATCACGGTGAATCCGCTGCTGCTGCCCGCTGCGACGGTGGGTGTGGCCTATTCGCAGACGCTGACGGCCACTGGTGGCACGGCTGCCTACACCTTCGCGGTGTCCGCAGGCACGCTGCCCGCGGGTCTGACGCTCTCGACCGCGGGCGTGCTCAGCGGCACGCCGACGACGGCCAATGGGGCGGGAGTGAGCGTGACGATCCGTGCCACGGACCTCTACGGCTGCCAGGGCACGCGGGTGTATGCGCTGAAGGTGTGCCCGGTGGTGACGGTGAGCCCGACCTCGCTGGCAAACGGCACAGTGGGCACGGCCTACTCGCAGACGCTGAGCGCGAGCGGCGGTGTGGCGGCCTACACGTATGCGGTGACGAGCGGTTCGCTGCCAACGGGATTGAGCCTGAACACGAGCACGGGTGTGGTGAGCGGGACGCCGACGGTGGCGGGCAGCAGCACGGTGACGGTGACAGCGACAGATGCGAACGGATGCCCAGGAAGCCGCGCCTACACGGTGACGATGAGCTGCCCTGCGATCACGGTAAGCCCGACGTCGCTGGCAAACGGGACGATCGGGCTGGCCTATCCCTCGACGACATTTACGGCCACGGGTGGCACGGGAACCTACACTTACACGGTGTCCGCGGGCACCTTGCCAGCGGGACTCACCTTGACGACGGCCGGGGTGCTCTCGGGCACGCCGACGGCGAGCAACGGGGCAGGGGTGTCGATCACGGTTCAGGCGAAGGACAGCAACAACTGCACGGGCACCCGTGCCTACACGCTGAAGATTTGTCCGGTGGTGACGGTGAATCCGACTTCGCTGGCCAATGGCACGGTGGGCACGGCTTACTCGCAAACCGTGAGTGCCACGGGCGGTGCCACGCCTTACACCTTTGCGGTGGCCAGCGGCTCGCTGCCTGCCGGTTTGACGCTGAATGCGAGCACGGGTGTCATCAGCGGAACGCCCACGAGCACCACGGCGCAGACGTTCACACTGCGTGCGACGGATGCAAATGCCTGCACGGGCACACGAGCCTACACGGTGACGCCGGTGTGCCCCACGATCACCATCGCGCCCACTTCGTTGGCGAATGCCACGCTTGGCATCGCCTACTCGCAGACGCTGACAGGCTCCGGTGGCACCTCGCCTTACACGTGGAGCGTCACCAGCGGGTCATTGCCGGCTGGATTGACTCTGAATGCGACCTCGGGTGTCATTTCGGGCACGCCGACGGCGAGCAACGGTGCGGGGACCAGTGTGACTTTCCGCGCCCAGGACGCTTATGGATGTGCTGCCACGCGTGCGATCACCGTGCGTGTGTGCCCGACGATCACCACCACTCCGACGACGCTGGCCAATGGCACGGTGGGCCTGGCCTACTCGCAGACGTTTGCGGCCAGCGGCGGTGCCACGCCCTACACCTACGCGGTGGCCAGCGGCACGTTGCCCGCCGGTTTGAGCCTGAATGCCACCACGGGCGTCGTCAGCGGCACGCCGACGAGCACCACGGCGCAGACCTTCACGCTGAGTGCCACGGATGTGAACACCTGCGTGGTCACACGGAGCTACACGGTGACGCCGGTGTGCCCCGCGATCACGGTGAATCCCACGACGCTCACCGCGCCGACCACGGGAGTGGCTTATTCCGCCACGGTGAGTGCCACGGGCGGCACCGCGCCTCACACTTTCGCCATCAGTGCCGGCAGCCTGCCGGCTGGCCTGAGCCTCAATGCCACCACTGGCGTGATTTCCGGCACGACGAACAGCACGGCGGCGACCTCGTTCACCGTGCGGGCGACGGATGTGTATGGCTGCACGGGCACGCGTGCCTATGCGGTGACTCCAGTGTGCCCCACGATCACGGTGAGCCCCGCCAGCGTGCCCAACGCCTATGTCGGCATCGCCTACTCGCAGACCTTCACGGCTGCCGGGGGCACGGCGGGCTACACCTTCAATGTCAGCGCCGGCACGCTGCCTGCCGGGTTGTCCCTCAGCACCGCGGGCGTGCTCAGCGGCACACCGACGACGGCCAATGGTGCCGGCGTGAATGTGACCGTGCGGGCGGTGGATGCGAACGGTTGCGCGGGAACGCGTGCGGTGACCATCCGCGTGTGCCCGACGATCAACACCACGCCCACCGCGTTGGCGAATGGCACGGTGGGATTGGCCTACTCGCAGACGTTTGCCGCCAGCGGTGGCGTGACGCCCTACACCTATGCGGTCTCCAGCGGCACGTTGCCCACGGGCCTGAGCCTGAATGCCACCACCGGCGTCATCAGCGGCACGCCGACGAGCACCACGGCGCAGACCTTTGTGCTGAGCGCCACGGATGCGAACACCTGCGTGGGCACTCGCAGCTACACGGTCACCCCGGTGTGTCCCACGATCACGGTGAATCCCACCTCGCTGACCAATGGGGTCGTCGGCACGGCTTATTCGCAGACGGTGAGCGCCACTGGTGGCACGGCTCCATACACCTTTGCGGTGTCCGCAGGCACGCTGCCTGCCGGATTGACCCTGAACGCCACCACCGGCGTCATCAGTGGCACGCCGACGAGCACCACGGCGCAGACTTTCACCATGCGTGCCACGGACACCTATGGCTGCACGGGCACACGAGCCTACACGGTGACACCTGCATGTCCGGCGATCACGGTGAATCCGCTGCTGCTGCCCGCTGCGACGGTGGGTGTGGCCTATTCGCAGACGCTGACGGCCACTGGTGGCACGGCTGCCTACACCTTCGCGGTGTCCGCAGGCACGCTGCCCGCGGGTCTGACGCTCTCGACCGCGGGCGTGCTCAGCGGCACGCCGACGACGGCCAATGGGGCGGGAGTGAGCGTGACGATCCGTGCCACGGACCTCTACGGCTGCCAGGGCACGCGGGTGTATGCGCTGAAGGTGTGCCCGGTGGTGACGGTGAGCCCGACCTCGCTGGCAAACGGCACAGTGGGCACGGCCTACTCGCAGACGCTGAGCGCGAGCGGCGGTGTGGCGGCCTACACGTATGCGGTGACGAGCGGTTCGCTGCCAACGGGATTGAGCCTGAACACGAGCACGGGCGTGGTGAGCGGGACGCCGACAGTGGCTGGCAGCAGCACGGTGACGGTGACGGCGACAGATGCGAACGGATGTCCTGGCAGTCAGGCTTATACGATGACGATGAGCTGCCCTGCGATCACGGTGAACCCGACATCGCTGGCAAACGGGACGATCGGGCTGGCCTACCCCTCGACGACATTCACGGCCACGGGTGGCACGGGAACCTATACTTACACGGTGGTGGCAGGTTCGCTGCCGGCAGGACTCACTTTGACGACAGCAGGGGTGCTTTCGGGCACGCCGACGGCGAGCAACGGAGCAGGGGTGTCGATCACGGTGCAGGCGAGGGACAGCAACAACTGCGCGGGCACCCGCGCCTACAACCTCAAGATCTGCCCGGTCGTCAATCTGAGCCCTACGACACTGGCCACGGCCACGGTCACGCAGGCTTACTCGCAGACGATCGTGGCCTCCGGCGGTGCCACGCCTTACACCTTTGCGGTGGCGAGCGGCTCGCTGCCTGCCGGGCTCACGCTGAACACCAGCACGGGTGTCATCAGCGGCACCCCCACCGCTCTCACCG
>CALMTT010000006.1 GCA_937872615.1 uncultured Verrucomicrobiaceae bacterium
TGGCAGGATATCTTGCCTACGTCCGCAGCGGGCACACTCTCTTCCAGGATCTGGCGCGCTGGATGATGCTGCTTTGCCGATTCAGCGTCGTATCCAGGTAGTTGATGAGGCTCTCCTGACACATGTAGTGAACAACTTCGCGCGGAGTGTAGAAGGCACCGAGTCCCTTGCGGCGGTTTTCCTCAATGAGGTTCTCAAAGACTTTGCCAAGCATCTCCGGGTCGATCGCGACTTCCTTTTCCAGCGGCTCGGATTCGTTGACGGTGAAGTTGTAACGGTCGAAAACATCGAGAATGCCGCTGCCAGTATCGCCAGCCGGTGTCCGCTCCTGGTTGGAAAACAGCGAATTTGAGAAGCTGATGTTGGTTTTCGCCCAATCGTAGCCTGCCAGCGGCTCGAAGAGGCCACCGTTGAGAAAGGGGATGCGGCAACCAAATTCCTTACACCACGCCTCGTGACCACGGTCCGTGGCCAACGTGTCGTAAAACAGAGGTTCGAGGACATCGTTGAACAGGCACTTCTTCTCGCGAATGGCTGCGTCCGCGAGTTTGCGGAGGAAGTTCCGAGGTCCGTCGCCCCATTTCCCGCCTTTGGGGACTCCGAGCCAGCCCTTCTTTTGAATGAAGTAGAGGAAGACAATCTGACCGAGGAGCTTTTTGGCGAAATCCACGGTGGAGACCTTCTTGGCGACGAAGTCGGCACGGAGAACCGCGTCCTTCTTGACGATAGCATCCAACGCTTCCTGCGTGGCGGCGAAGAGGGCCGCGTATTGCGCGAAAAACTCCTTGGTAACGGATTCGACGCTGAAGGCTTCCTCGATCTGCGAAAGCGTTGGCTTACCAGTCGTGTCCTGAAGTAGAGCCAGAAAGCGGCTCTGGGCGGTGTGGCACTCCTCATCCACTCCAACGATGTAGGAGTAGCGGCGGGCTGGCGTAAGGCGTTCTTCAGGCTTGATCTTCCCGGACTTCGGGTCGCGCTTGGTCTCGTATTCCATCCGCACAAAGGAAAAGCGCCAGGACTGCGAATCGGGTGCGACGAAGGCAACCAAGCCCGCCTCCTTGTAGCTTTCATCGCGCTTGAGCTTATGAGCGACGAAGTCGCGGAGGGCGGTGCGGGTGCGCTCCAGCTTGTAGGAATCCGTCAGGTGAACGATGAGAACGTCGGCCAGTTCTCCGTCAGCGGATTCAAAGGTGCCGAGACGCTGGCAGCTTTTGACGTGCGGTGTGAACGCATCCGGCACGCCCATGTTCTGCGCCTTGCCTTCGTCGAAGCCGTTGCAGAGTTCGTTGATGAAATCCCGGTAGCGCTTTTTGTCGAAGGCGGCTTTGAAAGTCTCGCGAACGAGGCGTTGGGCGGTGGTCTTGTCCATAGGAGAGGCTCGTTAGGGTAAGTAAGAAGAGAGAATGAGTTCGCGCGGGGCCTGCGGCTGGTCCTTGGCGGGCTGATTGGTGGGGCCGAGCAGATACTGGCGGGCGATTTCTTTGCGGAGAATGGCAATCATCGCCACGGGGTCGTCGGTCCTATCGAAGGCTTCCTTCACCTTGCGGATGGTAGCCTTGCCCACGCGACCGTCGGCGATGATTTGATGGACTGCGGCGGCGAATTTGCGGTCCTCATTACTGAGAGCGTCGGCGTTGCGGAATCCACGGGCGCGGAGTCGCTTCAAGACGATGGCTTCATTACCGCCGCCCGATGCAGTCGAAGGCAGCAAGGTTTCGACGCTGGGCGTGGTGGCGGATTGGAAGCCGTCCTTGTTCTTGTCGAGCAGCGGATAGAACTGCTCAGGCGGTATCTCGCGGCGCTTTTCGCTTGCGGTGGTTTCAAGCGTTTCGGCGCTGGTGAAGAAGTCGAGTTCCTCTGCGCGCTCGATGTCGGCGTGGGAGCGGAAGAACTTGTCGAGCCGATCCTGTCGAAAGTAGGTGATGACGGCGGGGCGGTCGGGGCTGGGTGTGACCGCATCGGGGTGCTCTGCCGACCCTGGCTCCGGCGCATGAAAGCGGGTGGATCGGGCCTTGCGGGGCAGCGCGAGAATGCGCTGGAAAAGCTCGGGCTGCTTCTCCTTCACATCGAGAATCTGGCGAAGATATTTCAGCTCGCTCTTCTGTTCCTCCTCGCCGCCTTCCGCGGATTCCTTGGAATTGATGCGGTCGAAAAGGTTGTGCGACGTGATTTGCTCGTCGCCGGTGAGAAGTCGGGCGTCATTACCCAACAGCGTGATGAAGGCGTGAATCTTCGACTTCGCGGATTCGGTGAGGGCGATCTCGTCGTTGCCTTCGTCAGTCGGGAAGAAGTTGTAGGTGGCGATGCTCTTGAACTTGGTGCCGACGCGGTTCACGCGGCCAACGCGCTGCATCATGCGGCTCGGGTTCCAAGGGATGTCGTAATTGATGACCGTGGCGGAGCGGTGGAGGTTCACCCCTTCGGCGAGGACATCGGTGGTGATGAGGATGCGGTAGTCGTCGCTGGGGGATTGGTAGTTGGCGTCGAAGTTGGCGATGACTTCCCGGCGCAACTCGGGGCTGGATGTGGAGCTGAAGAGCAGCGTGTCGGCTTCGACTTCCTTCTTGATGCGGTCGGCAAGGTAAATGGCGGTGTCGGCGAACTCGGTAAAGATGACGAGCTTTCCTTTGGCGAGCGCGGTGGTGAGCTGGGTTTTGAACTCCACCCATTTCGGATCGCGCTTGATGCTTTGCCATGAGGTCTGGATGCCGCGCAGGATTTCGAGATCAGATTCGACGTGCTGTCGGAAGACGGGCGTGAACTTTGCGGACTCGAACTTCTCGGCTTTTTCCTGCGCGATGAGCATGTCGATCGCGTCGTCGTCTCCTTCCTCCAGGTATTCGAGAACCTTGTTGCTGTGCTTCTTGCTCGTATAGACGAAGCCGTCGTCGAACGCCTGCAAGACGAGTTCGTGGGACTTGATGAAGCGGGCGAGTGTCTCCTTGAACGCGTGGAAGCTGCTTTCGAGGCGCTTCACGAGGAGAATTTTCATGAAGGTAGCAAGGTTGCGCTGGCCTTGGACGGCGCGTTCCTCAATCGGCCCGGTGTAGTAGAGCGGATTCAACGGCTGGTAGCGGGCGTAATGAAAATCGGCGCTGGTGATGCTCTCCAGAGTTTGGGTGAAGACGGCGCTTTCGGTTCGGTTGAGCTGATAGAGCAGCGGCACGGGGTCGCTGACCTTCGGGAACCAGATCTTCTGCTTCTTGAGGTCATCGCCATAGAACTCTTCAATCTCGCGGCGAGTGCGGCGCACCATGATGTATTTGAGCACGCGGTCACGGAGTTCGTGAGCGTTCTGCTCAATGGCGGCGATGTAGTCCTCGGCATGGTCGAGGCGATGCAGACCTTTGAGCCGGCTCCTCAACCGCTCAAAGAAAGCTTCCAGATTGCGGAGGCCGGGGATGGTGCTGTTTCGAGGCGGCTGGAAGAGCTTCAACTGACTGTAGATGTCATCGAGGGTGTTGTTGTATGGAGTGGCGGAAACGAGGATGACGCCTTTGCCCTGACAGATGCGGGTGAGGTGCTCGTAGCGCTGGGTTGAGTCGCCTTTGAAGCGGTGGGACTCGTCGATGAAAACGTATTTGTAGAAGTCGACGCCTTGGTCGATGACCTCTTCAAGTTTGCCGATGGAGACGCATTTGTGGCCGGGAATGCAGAAGTCGCGGAAGACGCGGGGCCATGAGCCGGGGCTGTTTTCATCGAGCAGGCTGGGCGGCGCGATGACGAGGCAGCGTCCATCGAGTTGCAGCGCGAGCAGCGCAGAAATGTAGGTTTTGCCGAGACCGACGACATCGGCGATGAAAACGCCGCCGTAGGTCTTGAGCATCTGCTGGGCAGTGAAGACGGCGTCCTCCTGGTAGCCGAGCTTCCTGAAGTTCTGCGGGAGGTTTTCGGCGTTCAGCTTTGAGCGGTCGCCGAGGAAATCGCGGAAGTATTCAGCGAGAAACTTGAGGTAGAGTTCGTAAGGCGTGAAGAAGGCGAAAGGCGATTCCTTCTCCACGACATCGAGGATGGTCTCGTGAACGTCTTTCACATCGACGGCATCCTTCCACAGCTCATTGAAGCGGTGCAGCGCGTAGTCGTGCTCCTCCGGCTCGGCGAGGAGGACGTTGAACTCAAGATTCCCCTCCAAGCCGCTGTGGGAAAGATTGCTCGAACCGGTGATGACGTAGCCGTGGTTCACGCTCTCCACGGGATGCTCCGGCGTCATGATATAGACCTTCGCATGGATGTTCTGCTCGCGGTAGAGCTTTACCTCCAGCTTGCCGGAGCGAATCCACTCGATGAACTTTCGCACGCCGGTCTCGATGGCGAGCGTGTCCTGCGCCTGAACGAGTTCCTTTCTTATCATGCCGCCGAACGTGGATTTGATTTCGGCAGTTGAAGGGGCGTTTTCATTGGACCCGTTATTGGCAATCTGGATAAGCCCGTGGACGACTTGCTCGTTTTTCAGACCAATGAGGATGCGGACCTTCTTCACCGATTCGAGCGCGGGATAGAGACGAAAAAAGCCGCTGATGAAGAAGTAGCCGACAAGGCAATCGAAGTCCTGCGTGAGAGGCAGGATTTTCTCCAGACGCTTGCTCAGCGTGTTCTCGCCTTGATTGGTGAGAAACTTCTTCGGAGTCGGAGGATGGTTGTCTGGCATAGGCGTTTAATTTTTCCAGAAAGGCGTGCTGTAGAAGAGCTGGCCGGGGAGGGCGACCATGCAGTCCACGAGGTCGGCCTCGATGAGGGCGCGGCGGATGTCGCCTT
>CALMTT010000007.1 GCA_937872615.1 uncultured Verrucomicrobiaceae bacterium
ATGTTGCGGTCGTAGAGCCCCCTCAGCTCGGCGGTCGGGCAGCGCCACAGCCAGTGGTTCGAGATGCCGAGCACCCACAGGTCATAGAGCGGCAGCGTCAGCCGCGAGTAGACTCGCTGCCCATCCTGGACGGCATCTCGATCGATCTCCTGCATGTCTCGATCCGCTCACCTCGGCACCAGTCGCCCGCCCTACCGCGGTAGCACGGCGGCCGCAGCAGTTCGAGTGGAAGGCCGGCGGCACGTGCCCGGCGCGCATCAGGTCGAAGGCCCGTTGGTTGGAGACCCACAGGTAGTTCTCCTCCTCGGCGCGGATGTGCTTGTGCAGCGTGTTCGCGCTTCTCGGCGGCATGCGCCAGAGACGTGCGCCGAGGTTCTCGCTGCCGGTCCGCTCAAGAAAATCGGCGTTCGGGATGCGCATCAGGTTGGAAGGACGCCACTGAAGATCATCGGGCGTGATCAATTGATAGCCTTGGAAGCTTTTCATGCGGCAACGCTATCGAAAAGAAGCCTCTCTCGCGATGGAATTCTTGCTCCACAGGCTGCCTCCGAGCATCATGCGTCACGATGAACCTCACCCCTGATCACATCCTGCAAACCGGTCTCGCCTTCTGGGCCTCGAAGACACTGCTCACCGCCGTTGAAATGGAGATCTTCACCGATCTCGCGAAGCACCCCGGCGATCTCGCCAGCGTGCAGGGCCGCATGGGTCTGCATCCGCGTGGGGCGCGTGACTTTCTCGATGCACTCGTCGCGCTCGGTTTCCTCAAACGCGAGAACGGCATCTACTCGAACACGCCGGAGGCCGATGTCTTCCTCGACAAGGCGAAGCCGTCCTACATCGGCGGTATCCTCGAAATGGCGAACCACCGCCTCTTCCGCTTCTGGGGCGAATTGACGACCGCCGTGCGCACCGGTGAATCGCAAAACGAATCCAAAGGCGGGCACGATCCCTTCACCGCGCTCTACGCCGATCCCGCGAAGCTGCGCGAATTCCTCCGCGCCATGTCCGGCGTGAGCCGCGGCGCAAACATGACCATCGCGAAGCAGTTTCCGTGGGCGAATTACACCTCCTGCGCCGACATCGGCACCGCGCAGGGCGATCTCGTCACGCAGATCACGCTCGCGCATCCGCACCTGCGCGGCATCGGCTTCGACCTGCCGGAAGTCGATCCCATCTTCGAAGAATACATCACCGCCAATGGCCTCGCCGACCGCGTGAGCTTCAGCGGAGGCAGCTTCTTCACCGATGAGCTTCCCAAGGCCGACGTGCTGCTCTTCGGCCACATTTTGCATGACTGGGACCTCGAAACGAAGCTCATGCTGCTGCGCAAAGCCTACGCAGCCCTGCCCGAAGGCGGCGCGCTCATCGTCTATGACTCCATCATCGACGATGAGCGCAAACAGAACGCCTTCGGCCTGCTCATGAGTCTGAACATGCTCATCGAGACCCCCGGCGGCTTTGACTACACCGGCGCCGATTGCATCGGCTGGATGCAGCAGGTTGGCTTCAAGGATTGTCGCATCGAGCACCTCATCGGTCCTGACTCGATGGTCATCGGCATCAAGTAAGCGCCGCACGCCGACGCAACTGCCCGCGTAAAACAGTAAAGGAGGGGCAGGGGGAGCAGCCTTGCACTTGCCCCACGCTCACGAACGCCGCTTGAGCAACAACCACAGCAGGCCAATCGCCGCCACGATCAAGACCCCGATGATGCTCCACGGCGTTGATGAGGTCGGTTCTTCACTAGGTGTGTGTGTGTTCTGTGATTCGGGTGCTTTCTTTGGTGCTGGCGGACGCACCATGGGCGGTGTTTTCGTTGCTTTTGAGTCACGCACTCCGTCACCTGGCTGTTGGGGAGGTGGCAAAGCCGGCTTGTTGGGGTCACGGATCACTGCAATCACGCGCTTGGCACCGTCGATGAGGTTTGGGAAGTCATTGCGCAAGCCAGGCATGGTGCCGTCATTGGCTGGTGGATTCGATGCGATGTAATCCTCCAGCAGCTTCGCCACTTCTTCGCGGAAATCCTTGTTGCGGGTGATGGCCTCAAGAGCTCTCACTTCGAGATAAGAACACGCTCCGAACAAGCACTCTCGATACAAAGCTAGTAGTTCCATCGGGCTTTGTTCTACCGAGTCGAATTTTTCCAAGGCGATGAGCCGGTATACAGGGTTCGGGCTGCGGTGCAAAGACTGCCATACGTCTTTCGACAAAGGCTGTTCTGACTTCAAGCCTGGCATATATCCCAAAGATGCTTGAAGCCGCAACACATCCAACACATTAGGCTGCGGGTCCAATGCACGAGCCGTCATTGCGTTGATTGATTGATCGGGAAACCGATTGATCAGCATAGCCCACAATAGCCCAACTGCCATATAGCCTGGCTGATTTTCCGTGGATGGTGCGAGCGCGCCAACTACAAAATGGTTGTCCACACCAGCGTTGAATGTTGATTCTTGCTGGATTAGCAAAGCCGGCAGACTCATGCGGCCCGGCGACGAAGTAAGCAGAACGGCGGTGGATTTTATCCTCGACTCTGCTTTAAAAGCTATCTGGGAAAGGGATTCAAATGTGATGGAACTTGAGCCCCCAGCTAACGAAGGTTTCATTAACTCCCCAAACTCAGCCATTAGGTTGCCGTCATCATCAAGCGGCAGCACTTGGCCCGAGTATATGGGATATGGAGCGATGGCGCTTGCGGCTGTGGCTGTGGCTGTGGCTGTGGCTGTGGCTGTGGCTGTGGCTGTGGCTGTGGCTGCTGCGGCAAGCCATGAAAAGAAAAAATGAAAACGGGTAAACATGATGCTATCTCACTGGTGATGCGTGAAATCCAACGTAGGTCTTTAGCGCCTCGTCAAATGCTTGCAGATAGAGACCATTGTGCCTGAGTCCCTTTACTCTTGCTTTGAGATTGCCGCTCGGATCCTTAACCGCCAAAGCATATGAAGCCCCACCATCACATAGCAAAATTGTTTGGGAATCTGAGGCCTTCACCAGTGCCTCTCTGTAATCTGCGATCTTTGCACCTGCCCCTGGGTATACTGCTCCGACTATCAGCTTTTCCTCTTGTATCGTGACATCGCTAATCGTGCCCCAATTAGAATCACCTGGAACAAAGTATGTCTTTAGGCCGCCAGTGCCATCAGTGTATCCAGCGGGCACGTCCCCGATGCCGAATGAGATACTTGGTGCGGTGAACGCCCCTTTATCGGCCACCCAAGCCGCATTAACGGCTCCGCCGGGAGGAATGGCCACTGTGCCAAGTACAGAGCAGCTAGTGTCCCAGCTACCATTGTAAAGCTCGCCTCCATGCAATCCGTAGAAGCCATTGTCGGTTGTGGGTCCGTAGGCATAACTGCAATTCATGATGAACGTGGGATACTGCAAGACGCCGCAGACCGCATCGATACCCTTAGACATGCTTGGACGTGCATTAAATCCCACCGCTGACGTCTGCTGGCGCAGCACAATAACATGGTAGAGATTCTCCCCGTTAAACTGCGGCTCTGCGTAGTAGTGGCTGGTGTTGTTTTCTCGAATGTAGTCCATTGCCGCAACGAGGTATTTTGTGGCACCTACCTTCTGCACAAAGGTCATCTTCATTTTTCCGGCTTCAATGCCGCTCGCAGAAGCGCCGCTTGACCTGATCATCAGCTTCAAGTCTCCTTCAACCTGTGGATTAGCCGCATCGGCGAAGTTCACGTTCTCCGCCCGGACATAAACCTTGTTGTCATTAGGCCATGCAACGGAGCCGCCAACAACATGAGGCTGACTCGATGAGATCTGGATCTCCTGAGTGCATTTCTTGTCTTTGTAGAACTTCAACCCGGAAGAAGCTGGATGCTCTAGCCAAACTTGAGTTTGATTCGGAATTGAGTCGATGCTGACGATAATTGGCTCGGCATCATCGTCATCAGCGGATGGGGGTGCGCCAGATTCTTGCTTATCCCAAGCGCCGTTGGAGATAGCATCATCAGCAAATACAAACTCTGTTCCTTTGTCCTTCTGCGCGTCGGTCCCATTGCTTCCGTAAGGTTTGCCGACAAGGGCGATGTCGGCGCTCGTCAAAGTGCCGTCGTTATTCAAATCGCTGTATAACTCCATCGGGCGTAGGTACTTCTTGTTGCGTTTCCCCGTGGACGGCTTGGGGGCCTCGAGGCGGTGGGGTTGAGGGTCGCTGGTGGAGAGGGTGATGGGCGCGGCGGAGGTGATCTGACCGTCCTCCTCCACGATTTCGAGGAAGGTCTGTTTGACCTCGCCGCTGCCACTGCCGTCGTTGAGAGTGAGGCGCACATCCGCCACGAGTTCTTCCTCAAAGTCTTTCTGCGTGCCTGACCAGGCACCGTAGAGGTATCGGGAATCGACACCGGCGGGAATCGGGGTGGCGGGGCCGTTGCTGCTAGGGTCGGGAACGTCGTCCAGCACCCCGGTTTTGTCAGCGGCAATGTAATACATGGCTGCCGGATTGCCGGGAGACCAGGTGGTGATGCTCCCCAGTTCGGGCACCTCATCCGGGGGCGGCCCCTCGCGTCCGTCACTGGTGGCCCACTTGAGGCCTGGCTTGTTGAAATCCGGGACGGGACCGCCCGGCACAAACTGAAAGCTATTGAGCACAGGGATCACATAGACCCAGGCCGCGCTCCAACGAGCGTCAATCGTGCCGCTCGAGGTGGAGACGGAGCGGTATTCGAGGTGTGCCTCCGGGTGGGTGATTTGCGGCCTCATCTCCGGCGCGGATGGCTTTGGCACATCGGCGGTCAAGGGTGGCTGTCCTGAAGCCGGCGGTGTGTAGGTGTAAAGGTTCACGGTGGCCACCTCAGCCGGGCTGGCCACCTCCACCTCGTGCGCCCCGACGGTCTCAAAGGCAGGGAGGGTGAAGGTGGCGTGGCCCGTGGCATCAGTGAGGAGCGTGATTCCCAGCACGGTGACGGGGATGCCCGGCATGGGTGCCCCGTTGTCATCCGTCACCATGACGACGATGGGATCGAAGGTGCCGCTAGCCAGCCCGATCTGAAGGTCCCCGGAGATGATGCTGACATGCGCGGGGAGGTAAGGGGCAACGGACAAACTCATGGTCTGCACCGCACGACGCAGCGCGAGGGTGGACGGATCCCACACCTCGTCCTGCACCCACACATCAAAGGTGAGGTTTCCTGTAGCGGTGGGCCTGCCTCGCAGACGCCCGCTGGCATCCACGCTGATCCAGGCCGGGGCACCCACCAGCCCGTAAGTGGCAGTTCCCTGCACGCCGGCCACCGGGATGGGGGTGTTATAGTCCCACGCCACCGTTCCTGGTGCCAGGACCTGGCTGGTGAAGGTGAGCGCGGGTGGGGGCGGCGGCTCCTCCAAGGCCAGGGTGAGCGTCTTTCTGGCTGTGCGCCCGGCCCCATCCCAAACCTCGACTTCAAAATCATAATCCCCTGCCAGCAAAGGAAAGAGCGGATCCAGCGAGCCATCGTAAGTGATGGCTCCAGAAGTGGACAGGCTGAAGCCAAGAGGCAGTTCTGAGGGGTAAACGAGGGAAAACGCATAGGGTGGCGTGCCAAATCGGGCCGTGAGCGATGTGGAGTAAACGCGTCCGAGGTAAGCCACCGGCAGAGTGGTGGTGCTGATCTCAAGCCCGGCGACTGTGATGCCCCACGAGCCCTCCGCCGTGTGGCCGAGCGCATCTGTGACCGTGACAAAGAAGTCAAAGGAGCCATCCTGGGTGGGCGCACCCGTCACCTGGCCTGTGGCGGTAATTAGAGCCAGACCGGGTGGCAATGCGCCCGATGATACGGTGAAAACGTAAGGGGCACGTCCCCCTGATGCGCTGAAACTGGCGGTGTAGGCCACGCCCACACCTCCCTCCGCTGGCGGTGAGCCATGCAGTTGCAGCGTCTCAGGCGGCGCGTCGTCATCAACCATGGGATTGCGACCTGCCTGATATTCTTGGAGGTTGGTCAAGCTATCACCATCCGGATTCCCGGCAGCATCCAGCGGATCACGAGGCAAGAGGCCATACTCGAATTCCCAAACGTTCGGGATGCCATCGTCGTCCTCATCGGCCAGGATGGCGCGGGCGGTGTTCGATCCGGGAGCCTGGGCGGCCAGCCAGCGCTCGTAACCATCCGGGAGGCCATTCGGGTCGGGTTCCACATCACTCACATCCAGCAGGGTGGCATCCGCAGGCACCGGATTGCCGTTGTCCACGCCGCCGTAGTCCGCGCGGCTCACGTCCCAC
>CALMTT010000008.1 GCA_937872615.1 uncultured Verrucomicrobiaceae bacterium
ATCGTGTCATAGACGGCACCGCAGGTGCAGGTGATCGTCGTCTCGAAGGTCTTGGGATGGATTTCAGCTTTCATGGGATGTTTGGAGGTCCACGGGAGGCCGACGAGGTGGAAAAGGTGTTCTTTCGCCGGAGCGTGGGGCGCGGATGGTAGAGGCGAATGCCCTCCCGTCAAGCCCTCATCCAGCCCCGGCGACCCGGGGTTGCAGGGCAGGGGAGATGCTTCACTATCGGGCTTCGCATGCAAATCACCCTCAATGGCGAAAAACGCGCTTTCGACGCTCCCCTGACCATCCGTGACCTCCTGGCCGCTGTCGGCCTCGCGGGCAAACCGGTTGTGGTGGAGCAAAATCAGGCTGCGTTGCTGCCCCGTGAGCTCGACACCGCCTCCGTGGCCGATGGCGATGTCATTGAGGTGGTGCAAATCACCGCGGGAGGCTGATCGCATCACTCGCGGGCCTTCAGCACGGCGATCATGTCGAGCTTCTTCAGCATGCGGCTGACGACGGCAAATGAGGCCAGTGCAGCGCCGAGCACCACGAGCACAGCGAGCGAGTAGGTGAAGAGGCTGATCTTCAGCGGCAGGCGCACTGTTTCCGTGCGCAACTGCGTGATGATGAAGGTGGCCAGCCCGCGGCCAAACAGCAGCCCGACCGGCAGCGCGGCCAGCACGAGCAGGGTCAGTTCGCCCAGCAGCACGCCAGCGACCTCTCGTTGAGTGAAACCGACCACGCGGAGCGTCGCGAGATCGCGTCCGCGCTCGCTGAGGGCGATGCGGGCGCTGTTATAAACCACGCCAAAGGCCACGATGATGGCCAGCGTGAGGTAAAGCTTTCGGATGATGCCGATGCTCTGCCCGGTGGTGCTGCGAAACGCCTCCAACTGGTCCTGCTTCACAAGCGTGATGGCGATGCGCGGCGTGTCCTTCACCTCGCGCATGAACTGGCTCCAGTGCTTTTGATCCACCGAAAGGTAGGCCCCGCTCACCGTCTCGCCTTCGTGCATGAGGCGGCGCAACGCATCGATATCCATATAGGCCGCCACACCGGCGAAGTCCTCCAGAAAGCCGCGGATCGGCACCTCGCGTGTCGCGCGTTGGCCTTCGAGCGCCTGCACCTGGATCACATCGCCAATGCGGGCACCGAGGATCTCACCGAGCTGCCTGGACATGATGATGCCCTCCTCCGGCATCGCGATGAGACGGCCTTTGTCATCCATCATGCGGTTCAGATCAGCACCACGCGGCATGCCGGTGATGGCCAGCTTCCGTGAATGATGACCATGCCGCACGCGGGCCTGCACGGCGCGGATGGGCTCCGCTCGTTGCACGCCGGGCAGGTGCTCCAAGTCGTGCAAAGCGCTGCCACTGCCGGGTTCCGCGAGAAAGACCACCGCATCCTGCCGCTGCACATCGTTCCATTGATAAGTGAGCAAGTAATCGATGCTGTCCGCCATCGATCCGGGCAGCACCATCAAACCGGTGGCCAGCGACAGGCCCGCCATGGTGAAAACGGCCTGCAACGGGCGTCGCTCGATGTTTCGCAAGGCCATGCGCAGTCCCACGCCGAAGAATCGCGTCAGCCCCGCACGCTCGAGCAGCGAGGGTTTGAAGTCGGCGGGAGGCTCCGGCCGCATCGCCTCGGCTGGTGGCAATTTTACCGCCATCCAAACCACGCTCACGACGCCGATCACACTCGCCGCAGCGCTCACCACCAGTGCGATGCCCCACGCGCTGTAGTCCATCATGAAATCGAGTGCCGGGAATCGGAAGAAGAGGTCATAAATGCCCAGCAGCTTTCCGCCAAACCAGCGACCCACGAGCCCGCCCGTCACCGTGCCGAGCACGACGATGACCAGCGCATAGCTGAGGTAATGCCGCCCTACTTGCCACGAGGAATAGCCCAGCGCCTTGAGCTGCGCGATCTGCTCGCGTTGCAGCCGCACCAGCCTTGCCAGCACCGCATTGACCATGAAAGCGGCCACGCTCAGGAACACGACCGGATACGCATACGACAAGGCGCGGATGACCTTCAACTCGTCATCGAGCCGCTTCGCGCTCGCATGATCCGCCCGCGTGTAGGCACCTTGTGCACCGTAGTCCGCGAGCAGGCGATCAAGCTCCGCCATCACCGGCGCGGCCACCACGCCGGGAGCCAGGTCGAGGCAGAAGTCATTGAACGCGCCGTCCATGTTGTAAGGCACCGCGATGGACCGCTCGTTCATCCAAAAGACACCGTAGCGCTTCTTGTCCGGCAGTGTCTCGCCCGGTCGAGCCTCGAAAACGAACTCCGGAGACAAACCGATGCCGCAGATGCGGATCTCATCGCGTCGGCCATTGATGATCGCCACGAGCGCATCGCCCAAACGGAGCTTGTTGGCTTCCGCGAAGGCCTCGCTGACAACGGCTTCATTTCGCGCATCGGAGCGTGGAAGACTGCCGTGACGCAAAAAGATCTGGTTGAGCACCTGCGGGCCGTCTTCGGGCAGGGAGACCAAATGCGCCGTGGCAGGCTCGTCGATGCCTTCAAGGTCCAGCGTGGCATTCACGACCACGCGGGTCTCCACCGCTGCCACGCCGGGAATCGCCGCCATGCGGTCGGCGAGTGCTTTGGGTGCTCGTTTCAGGCTTCCAAACACATCCGCCAGCCGGTGACGCTGATAATAGGCATCACGCGTGCGTTCGAGCGTCAGGATGATGCTCCGCGTCATGATCATCATCGCCAGACCGCAGGCCATCACGAGGCTCACCGCCACGATCTGCCCCTTCATGCGACCAAGATCGCGGAAGAGCTTCAAATCGAGAGGCGTGAGCATGGGAAACGCGGCACGCATCATCTGAAAACAGGCCCGATGCAAGCACCACGCCGCTCACTTCTTCCGTCCGCCACGCTTCGGCTTCCCATACTTCACCTCTTGCCGCAGAGGCAGGTCGCCGGTGGAACCTTCGACTTGTTTCTTCAATTCGCGGATCTGGTCGCGCAAAAGGGCGGCGCGTTCGTATTCGAGCTTCATGGCGGCCTCGGCCATCTCTTGTTCGAGTTCGCGAATCGTCTCGGTGACGGCGAAGTCGCCACCGCCTTCGCGGACGACACTTTCCTCGACCTCGCGGGCCTTGCCGAGGATGTGCAGGCTCTCTTGCACGGCGCGGCGCACGGTTTGCGGGGTGATGCCGTGCTTCTCGTTGTGATCGATCTGCACCTGACGGCGGTAGGTGCTGATGTTGATAAGGCCGCGGATGCTTTGCGTCTGGATGTCGGCAAAGAGCACGACTTCACCGGCGACATGCCTCGCGGCACGACCCGCGGTCTGGATGAGAGAGGTTTCGCTGCGCAGAAAGCCTTCTTTGTCCGCATCGAGGATGCAAACGAGGCTCACCTCCGGCAAATCGAGGCCTTCACGGAGCAGATTGATGCCCACCAGCACATCGCAGTCGCCCTTGCGGAGGCTGCGCAGGATTTCGACGCGCTCGATGGCGTCGATGTCACTGTGCAGGTAGCGGACTTTGAGGTTCAGATTGCGCAAGTAGTCCGTGAGGTCCTCTGCGGTGCGTTTCGTCAGCGTCGTGACCAAAACACGCTCGCCCTTCTCGATGCGCTGGCGGCAAAGTTCGATGGTTTCGTCGATCTGGCCTTTGAGCGGCTTGATGGTGATGATCGGATCGAGCAGGCCCGTCGGTCGAATGATCTGCTCGACCACCAGCGGACGCTTCGGCGTGGTCACATCGAACTTTTCGACCGATTCACTGCTTCCACTCACGCGAATGGCTTTTCCGGGCTGCGCGGCGGGAATGCCATCGTCGGGCTTTTTGTTCGGAATGTAGCCCGTGTTGCCCACGACGCTATTTTCCATCTCAAAGCGGGCGGGTGTGGCGCTGACATACACAAGCTGCCCCACCTTGCCCATGAACTCCTCAAAGCGCAGCGGTCGGTTGTCGAGGGCGCTTGGCAGGCGGAAGCCATGCTCCACGAGCACGGTTTTGCGTGATTTATCGCCCTCATACATGCCGCCGATCTGCGGGATGGTGGCGTGGCTTTCATCGACGAAGACAATGGGCGGCTCCGGGAAGAAATCGAGCAGCGTGCCCGGCGTTGCACCTGGCTCACGACCGGTCAGATGGCGGCTGTAGTTCTCGATGCCCTGGCAGAATCCCATCTCCTGCATCATCTCGATGTCATACTGCGTCCGCATCTTGATGCGCTGCGCTTCGAGCAGCTTGCCCTCCTTCTCAAACCACGCCACACGCTCCTCCATCTCCTCGCGAATTTTGACGATGGCCTTGCGCAGCTTGTCGCCGGGCGTGACGAACTGCTTCGCGGGGAAAATCGTGTAGCTGGGCAGTTTGAGCGTCACCGTGCCCGTGAGCACGTCCACGGCGCTGATGCGGTCGATCTCATCGCCGAAGAATTCGATGCGGATGGCCTCGTTTTCGAGGTAGGCGGGCACCACCTCGATCACATCGCCACGGGCGCGGAATTTGCCGCGCTGAAGCTGGTAGTCGTTTCGCTCGTAAAGCATGTCCACGAGCCGCGTGAGCAGTTCCTCACGCGTCATTTGCATCCCGGTGTGCAGCGGCACCATCATGCCCTCGTAGTCCTCTGGCGAGCCCAAGCCGTAGATGCAGCTCACGCTGGCCACGACGATGGTGTCTTTGCGAGTGAGCAAGGCCCCCATGCTCGAAAGGCGCAGACGCTCGATCTCTTCGTTCACGTTCGAGTCCTTCTCGATGTAGGTGTCCGTGCGCGGGATGTAGGCCTCCGGCTGGTAGTAGTCGAAGTAGCTCACGAAGTACTCCACCGAGTTCTCCGGGAAGAAGTTCTTAAACTCCGAGTAGAGCTGCGCGGCGAGCGTCTTGTTGTGCGAGAACACGAGCGCGGGTTTGCCAATCTCCGCGATCACATTCGCCATCGTGAAGGTTTTGCCGCTGCCAGTGACACCGAGCAGCGTCTGATGCCGGTTTCCAGCCCGCACGGACTTCACCAGCTTCGCAATCGCCTGCGTCTGGTCGCCGCGCGGGTGAAATTCGGGGTTGAGCTGGAAAACGGACATGCACGAATGGCTATGCCGCCTAGCCCGCGCCGGTCAAGCGCTTGGGGTGGGAGAGCACGCCATTCGCGAAGGCGACCAAGGTCAGCGGGCTACTTCTTCAAGGCACCGACTTTTTCCTTCAGATCAGCGAGGAAGGTTTTGCTGTAGCCGCCCCAGCGGGCCTGTTCCTTGCCTTCGGCGTCCACGATGATGATCGTGGGATAGCCGCGGACGCCGAACTTGTCCTTCAGGCCGGAGTTCTGCTCCTTGAGCTTCTTCGTCTGGCTTTTGCCATGCGGGAAGTCGAGCTCGACGAGGACGAGATTGTCCTTTGCGAACTTCTTGAACTCCGACTTCGAGAAGGCCTCGTCATCCAGTTTCATGCACCAACCGCACCAGTCCGAGCCGGTGAAGTCGAGCAGCACGAGTTTTTTCGACTCCTTGGCCTCGGCGAGGGCCTTGTCGTAGTTGTCGTCCCAGCCGGATTTGCCGGCGAGGGCGTTGAGGGTGAACAGAAGGGTGGTGGCAAGCAGGAGGAGCGTTGATTTCATGTTCGTAAGGCGGTTGTTAAGTTCCGGAATGCTAACGCCTGGCCTGCCTGTGCTCTTAGAGAGTATCAAACACCCTTCCGGGCAGGCAAACTGGCCAGCAAGGTCTTCGCACAGGCTTCGGCGAATTCGGGAGCATTGACCTCGCAGTCCATTTCGATGAGCGGGATGCCGGGTTTGAGATGGGCTTTGATGCCGTCAAAGAGGGCCGCATCGGCTTCGGGGCTGTGGAAGGGCTTTCCGGCAGCGCTGATGATGCTGATGGCCTTTTTCGGCAGCAGCACGGTGACGGGCCCGCGGCATGCATTGGCCTTTTCGGCGAGGATGCGGCCCAGTTCGGCGCATTCGGCCGCGTTCGTGCGCATGAGCGTGACCTGCGGGTTGTGGATGTAGAAGGTGCGGCCTTCAAACTTCGCGGGAACGGTGCCGCGCTCGCCGAAGTTCACCATGTCGAGGCAACCCGGCGTGATGATGGAAGGAATCCCCGCCTTTGCGGCGGCATCGAGACGCGTGGGACCGGCACCGAGGATGCCGCCGACGTATTCATCCGCCCACTCGGTCGTCGTGATGTCCAAAACGCCCGCGAACATGCCGCTCTCGATGAGGGATTCCATGATGCGACCGCCGGTGCCGGTGGCGTGGAAGACGAGCA
>CALMTT010000009.1 GCA_937872615.1 uncultured Verrucomicrobiaceae bacterium
TCTATCCGCAATATGCCGCACCCACCACCGCCACCGCCTACGACAAGGCGTTCGACGCGCTCAAGCAGATCCGCCGGCAGCCGGCGGTGCGCACGCTGCCGCCCTACCACGACCATCCGGGCTATGTCGAAGCACTCGCCGACAAGATCGAGCGCCATCTGGCCGGGCTCGACTGGACGCCAGACCTTCTGGTCTTCTCCTACCACGGCATGCCCAAGCGCAATTTAGATTTGGGCGACCCTTACTATTGCTTGTGCCAAAAAACCACGCGCTTGGTCGCGGAAAAGTTGGGGCTGCAAAAAGGCGAATATATCTCCACCTTTCAATCGCGCTTTGGTTATGCGGAATGGCTGCAACCTTATACGGATGCAACCTTGGAAGAACTCGCGAAATCTGGCACCAAGAATGTCGCCATAGTCTCGCCAGCCTTTAGTGCAGATTGTTTGGAAACCTTGGAAGAACTGGCAGTGGAAAACCGCGAGATTTTTTTACACGCAGGCGGAACAGATTATCGTTACATTCCCGCGCTTAACACGCGGGAAGATCATATTGCCGCACTCACATCCGTTGTAAGCGCACATCTATAAAACAAATACGCCCTGCAGAAATCCTGCAGGGCACAATCAGAAATACCCCTCGCGTTTTTTCTTCTCCATAGAACCCACTTGGTCTTTATCCAACATGCGGCCTTCGCGCTCGCTGGTTTTACTTAACAGCAATTCTTGAATGATGGCGCTGACATCGCTCGCATCACTCAAGACGGCTCCCGTTTGCGGGTAGCACCCTAATGTCCTGCAGCGTACCGGGCGCACGGCGATAGAATCCAATTCTGCCGGCGAGAGAAACGGCAACATGCGGTCGTCATCCAAAATAAACACTTGGCCGGATTCTTCGCTAATCCACGTCTTGCGCGGCGCAGAGAAGTAAAGGGAAACCAAATCGATTTTCTCGCGCAGTATGTACAGCCAAATATCCAGTTCAGTCCAGTTGGACAGTGGAAACACGCGCACGCTTTCGCCCGCATTCAAGCGTGTGTTGTAGAGATTCCACAGCTCGGGGCGCTGGTTCTTCGGGTCCCATTGGCCGAATTCGTTGCGATGCGAAAAGAAGCGTTCCTTGGCGCGGGCCTTCTCTTCATCGCGACGGCCACCGCCGAGGCAGGCGTCGAATTGATGCTCCTCGATGGTGTCGAGCAGCGTGACGGTCTGCAGCTTGTTGCGCGAGGCGTTGTGGCCTTTTTCTTCCTGCACACGGCCGTCGTCGATGGACTTCTGCACGCTGCCAACGACGAGTTCCGCGCCGATTTCCTGCACGAACCAGTCGCGGTAGGTCATGGCCTCGGGGAAGTTGTGGCCGGTGTCCACGTGGAGGAGCTTGAACGGCAAACGAGAGGGATAAAACGCCTTCCGGGCGAGCCAGGCCATGACGATCGAGTCTTTGCCGCCGGAGAAGAGCAACGCGGGCTTTTCAAACTGCGCGGCGGTTTCGCGGAGGATGTAGATGGCCTCGCTTTCGAGGAATTGAAGATGCGTGATGGATGACATGACGAATTAAATGAGGGCGAAGGCTTTGAGGAGGTTGCGGGCGCTCACGACGGTGACGAGGACGCCGACGAGGATCATGAAGGGCTTGTGCGGGACTTTTTTGGCGGCCCAGGCACCGAGTGGTGCGGCGATCATGCCGCCGAGGGCGAGGGCGAGAATGATATTCCAATGCGTGAGGCCGATGGTGAGGAAGAAGGTGATGCTGGCGGCGAGGGTGACGAAGAATTCGACGGCGTTCACGCTGCCGACGGTGATGCGCACGTCATTGCCACGCACGATGAGGTTGGAGGCCACGATGGGTCCCCATCCGCCACCACCCATGGTGTCCAGCAGCGCACCGCAAAAGCCGAGCGGCGTGAGATGCGTGGTGACATTGCGCGGTGGGACACGGAAGAAGGCTTTCGCGATGATCACGAGGCCCATGATGATGAGATAACCGCTGACGTAGGGCTTCAAAACGTCCGCATTGAACGACGAGAGCACATAAGCACCGATGATCGCCCCGATGACGGCCGGAATAAGCAGCCGACGGAACAAAAAGCGATCCACATTACCAAAGGCGTGATGCGAAATGGCCGACGCACCCGTCGTGAAGCACTCCGCGGCATGCACCGTGGCACTCGTGGCCGCTGGTGGCACTCCAAAGGCCATGAGCAACGACGACGCGCTGACGCCGTAGGCCATGCCGAGCGCTCCATCGATCAATTGGGCGATGAAACCGGCGGCGACATAAAGGCCGAACTCTGGAGTGAGGAAATCCATGAGCGCTTACGCTTTGTCGGTGACGAGCTTCGCGTGCAGGCCGCACTCGTGTTTTTCATCGCCCTTGGCGGGATCGTAGTAGGTGCGCTCGTTCGGCAGGTCGTGCTCGAGGAGGTAGGCGTCCATCTCGACAGGCGTCCAGTCGAGGATTGGATTCACTTTGAGGCAGTTGAACTTCGCGTCCCACATGAACGGGGCCAGCGTGGCGGCACGCTGCGGGTTCTGCTCGCGACGCAGCGCGGTGATCCAAACTTTGGGGGCCAGTTCACGCATGCCGCGCTCGAAGGGCTCCAGCTTCATGATGCGGCTGAAGGACTCCACGCGCTCCACTTCGTCCGGCATCGGCACCTGGCCGCCATTCAGCGCCAGCCAGTGAGCGGCGGTCATGAGCGGCAGGTAGGGCTTCAAATTCAGCGTGAGCTGAGCGCGGCACTTTTCGGCGAAACGGTAGGTTTCCGGCAAATTGGTGCCGTGATCGATCCAGAGCACGGGAACGTCGGCAGCGGCCTTCGTGACCAAATGCAGGATCACCGCCTCGTAAGGGCGGAAATTCGTCGTCACCAGCGCCTGGCCGTCGGCATGCGCGAGGGCGATTTCGATGATTTCCGAGGGCGACTTGCCTTTGGCTTCATCATTGAGGGCGGCGATTTGTTCGGGATTCATGGTGGGGAGCGATGTATTAACCTAATTCTCGATGTGTAAAGTAGGAAATTGAGATTTGCGGGCTTCACGAGGAGGACTCTTGCCGCCTCCGGCTGCGCCCACTAGAAAGCAGGCCGCCCATGCGTTCCCCGGCCCGCCTTTCCACCGCTGATGAAGCCATCGCCGCCATCCCCAGCGGGGTCACGGTGGCCGTCGGCGGCTTCGTGGGTGCCGGGCACCCGGAAATGCTCACCGCGGCGCTGGAGCGGCGTTTTTTGCAAACCGGCACGCCACGCGACCTCACGCTCTACTACTGCGCCGGGCAGGGAGATCGCGGCGAGCGTGGCCTGAACCACCTCGCCCATCGCGGCCTGCTCAAAAGGATCATCGGCGGGCACTGGAATCTCGCGCCGAAGCTCGGCACCCTCGCGTTGGCCAACGAAGTCGAGGCCTACAACCTCCCCCAAGGCGTGCTGAGCGTGCTCACGCGGGAAATCGCCGCGAAACGCCCGGGGCTCATCACCCAAGTCGGCCTGAACACCTTCATCGACCCCATCCACAGCGGCGGCCGGCTCAATGCCCGCACCACAGAGCCGCTCGTCGAGCGTCTGGAGCTCGATGGGCAGACCTGGCTGCGCTACAAACCGGTGCCCATCCACGTCGCGCTCATCCGGGCGACCTACGCCGATGCCAGAGGAAACCTGAGCATGGAGGGCGAGGGCCTCATCGGTGAAGTGCTGTCGCTCGCCCAAGCCGCGAAAAACCACGGCGGGCTCGTCATCGCGCAGGTGGAGAGCGTGGTGGATGCGCTGCCGGATCCAAAAGCCGTCCGCGTGCCCGGCCTGCTCGTCGATCATGTCGTGACCAGCGGGGGTGTGATGCACGACCAGACCTTTGGCGAGGTCTTCAACGAAGATTTCGTCGTCACGAATGCCAGCGCCTTTGAGCTGCCGGTGATGCCGGAATCCGAGCGCAAACGCATCGGCGCCCGCGCTTTGCAGGAGATCCGCCCCGGCGACATCGTGAACCTCGGCATCGGCCTGCCGGAAGCTGTGGCGATGGTCGCGGCGGAAACGGGACGCTTGAATGAATTCACGCTCACCGTCGAGAGCGGCCCCACCGGCGGCGTGCCGGCCTCCGGCCTCAGCTTTGGCTGCAGCCACTTCCCCGAGGCCATCATCGACCAGCCCGCGCAGTTCGACTTTTACGACGGCGGTGGCCTCGACATCGCGGTGCTCGGTGCCGTCGAAATCGACGCCGAGGGCAGTGTGAACGTCGCCAGCTTTGGTGATCGCTTTGCAGGTGTCGGCGGCTTCGTGAACATCACCCAAGCCGCCCGCCGCCTGGTGTTTTGCTGCACCTTCCGGGCAAAGGAGAACGCCAAGTTTGTGCGCCGCATCGCCCACGTCTGCTTCCACGGACCCTCGGCCCTCGCCCGTGGGCAGCAGGTGCTCTACGTCACCGAACGCGCTGTCTTTGAGCTCACCTCGAACGGCCTCCGCCTCCTCGAAGTAGCCCCCGGCTTCGAGGTGAAGCGTGATGTGCTCGACCAGATGGAGTTCACGCCGCTCACTTAAGCCGCATTCAAACGCCAGCGGGCACGTTGAATCGTGCGGCCGATGTCGAGCCAGCTTTTTTCGAAGTCCGTCGTGGGATAGAAGAAGGCATCTTCCGGCCAGTCGAGCCGCGTGAACTGCTGTGAGCGACTTTCAAAGCTCAGCAGCGCATCCTCAAAGTAGGGCTGGTCATCGGTCTTCAGCAAAAACTCGCCGCCGGGCTGCAAAATGCGGGCGAGACCATCGAGGAACTCCGCCTGATTCACGAGGCGACGCGCGGCGTGCTTCTTTTTCGGCCACGGATCGGGGCACAGCAGGTGCAGGCGGCTCACGCTCGCCCGTGGCAGCAGCCACGCGACGCTGTAGGCACTTTCGATGCGCATGATGCGGGCATTGGTGAGGCCTTGCAGGCCGATCTTCCGCGCCGTTTTGCTCACACGGCCCAGCATGCGCTCCACGCCGAGGAAATCGCGCTCCGGATGATGTGCGGCCATGCCGGTGAGGAAGGTGCCGTCACCGCAGCCGAGGTCGATCTCCAGCGGACGCGAGGCATCGGGGAAGATCTCGGTGCGGGAGACTTCACGGAAATGATCGGCGGGGACAAAAAGCGGCGGCATGCAGGCCGCATCGAATACACGAATTGCCGCGGAAGCGAAGCGAAGATGAGGCTTGTGCCTCCAAAAGCGTTTCGAGAGCGTAGTTCCCGCCATGAGAATCCTCCTGCTCGCCATCATCGCGACCACGTTCACCGCCTGCACCAGCCTGCCGGATACTCGTTCGCCCGTGCAAGGCTCATCGGAGCATGCCGTGAAGCTTTTGGAGCAAAGCGCCGCCAGGGCAGGGAAGCCGTGGAAACGGCTCGAACGCGTCGAAGTGGCCTTTGAGGGCGATTGGACGCGGATCGTGCAAAAACTCCAGCCGGAACTCGTGAACGCAGAATTTCGCAAAAGCTCCCGCGAGGTCTATCAGCCGCGATTGAAGCAGGTGAATCAAACGCACACCGGCCCGCGTGGCATCAAAACGGTGCGCCGCACGCCCCAAAGCATAGAAGTGAGCTTTACCGAGTATCGCGTGGCAACCGAGACCGAGAAAGATGCCGCCGCTCTCGTGGCGGATGCTTACACGATGTTCGTGTTTGGTGCTGACTACCTGCTCGCACGAGGTCAGAACTGGCGTTTCTGGCCCTGCATGATGCGGCAGGAAATCGACGGCGATTCCTGCGATCTGATTTTCGGCACCTTGAAGCCCGGTGTCGGCCGCTCGGACGAGGATCAAGTCATCGCGTGGATCAGCCAGCGAGATCGACGGCTACGCCGGGTGCAGTTCACGCTCAACGGCCTCGCTTCAACGGTGGGAGCCGATGTCGATGTGACCTTCGATGACTTCCAACCGGGCCCTCACGGCACCGAATGGCCTCGTCACTTTCTTGAGACCGTGCGGCGGCCTTTGACGGTCAAAGCCCACGAATGGCGGATGACATCACTCACAGCAAACCGTGCTCGCGGAAGCTGAAGTAGGGCAGTTCGCGTGATTCGGAAGGTGTGCCGATGATGAGATGATCCTGCAGCGGGATGCCCATCGTTTCGGCGGCCTCGCGCAGGCGTCGGGTGAGGCGGCGGTCAGCATCGCTGGGCGTGGGATCGCCGCTGGGATGGTTGTGCAGCAGGATGATGGCGTGGGCGTTGTGAATGAGCGCCTTTTTGAGGATGTCACGCGGCGTGGCGGTGCATTCGTTGAGGCTGCCGCGGAAGATCTCCTCGGCCCGCAGCAGGGTCATTTTCGTGGTGAGCAGCACGAGCCGCACGGATTCATAGCTCAGCGCCTGCAATTCCGGCCCGATGAACTCATAAACCCGCCGCGGATGATCGAGCACGATGTCCCGCTGCGAGGTCTCGCGGGCGGCACGGCGGCCGATTTCGAAGGCAGCGGCCAGTTTCGCGGCCTTGGCGGGTCCGAGAGCCTTGATGTCGGTCAGCGCAGCCGGTTCGAGCCGTGAAAGTGCCCGGATGGAGCCGTGCTCGCGCAGCATGCGCTCACCGATTTGCAGGGCGTTTTCACCTTTGGTGCCCGTGTTGATGAAAAGCGCGAGCAATTCGGCATCGGAGAGGGCTTGGGGTCCGAGACGCAGCAGCCGCTCACGCGGGCGGTCGTTCTCAGGGATGTCGTGGATGCGATGGGACATGCGAGAAATTTTCCCGCGAGTCTGTCACAGGCCAAGCGACTTCGGCAAGGCTCAATGAATCGCTCGGCACTGATCGAGCAGGCCGTGCAGGTAGCCCACGATGTCCTCCAGCGCCTGTTTATGAGGCGTGGCGGGCAGGGCGATCAGATCGGCGCGAGCACTCACGAGCATGTCCTGGGCGAATTTCACCGCACGCTCGACCGCGCCATCGTAGTCGGCGATGCCAGCGAGGATGCTGGTGTCCATCGGCTCGCCTTTGAGCAGCATGCGGCTGAGCTTTTGCTTCTGCGCTTCGGTGGCGCTTTCGAGCAAATAAAGGATCGGTAGCGTGAGCTTGCCACGCGCGAGGTCAGTGCGCAGCGTCTTGCCGACGGTTTTTTCATCGCCAACGAGGTCGAGGCAATCGTCGTAGATTTGGTAGGCTGTGCCGAGCTTCAGGCCGTAGTCGCGCAGCGAGTGCTGAATGGATTCCGGCTGGTTGTTCAGCCTTGCGCCAAGCTCGCTGGCGGCAGCGAAGAGCGCGGCGGTCTTCATCTCGATCATCTTCAGATAATCGGCCACGCTGAGATTCAGATCGAAGCGGCGCTGAGTCTGCAAAATCTCGCCCGAGCACACATCGCGGGAGGCTTTGGCAATGGTGCGGCAGACATGCGTGTCATCAAACTCCGTCGCCAGCTCCAGCGCATAGGCGAAGAGGCTGTCACCGAGCAGCACGCTGAGGCTGCTGCCCCATTTGGCAACGGCGGTGGGCACCTGGCGGCGGATGTCCGCGCCGTCCATGATGTCGTCATGCACGAGCGAGGCGATGTGAACGAGCTCGAGGATGACTGAAAGACGTGTGTGACCCTCATGCGTGCCACCCGTGGCACCACCGGAGAGCACGGCCAGGGCCGGGCGGATGCGCTTGCCGGAGGTTTTGCAGACGTAGCTCACATAACCCTCGACGCCGGGATCAAACGCACGGGCTTGTTCGAGGATCGAGGCCTCCACGCGCTCCAGATCCGCTCGCACGAGGTGGAACGGGAAGACGGGGTTGCTGGCATTGACGGCGGGGGCGGTCATGGTCTTCCCCTCCTTTCACCACGGCGGGGGCTTAGTCAAATGCCCGGCCGGACCTCATCATGCCGCGATTTTCAAAAGATGTGAAAGCTCAGCGTGCCCGCGAGGCCAGAATCCCGGCCACGATGGCATTCGCGATGGCCTGCCGGTGGCTTGTGAGCGAGCACAGCCACGAATTCGTGCGATGCGTGAGGTAACCGCACTCAACGAGCACCGCCGGTGCTTTTGTCTCGCGCAGCACCACGAGTCTTTTGCGCTGCACGAGCTTCGTGCAGCCGAGCTTCACAGACTTGTCGAATGCCGCATTCAGCCGCTGACCGAGGTAGAGCCCTTTGGGCCCGTAGTAATGCATCTCCGCGCCGTTTTTGCCGAAGTCCTTTCCGTCGGCGTTGAAGTGAACGCTCACAAAGATCGAGTTCGGCACCTTGTTGGCCAAACGTGCCCGCTGATCGAGCTCCACAAACGTGTCCGAGCGGCGGATCATGACTGTTTTGATGCCCTTGGCACGCAGCCCGGTTTCGACGCGTTTGGCCACATCGAGTGCGAGATGCTTTTCGACGCGATGATACCAGATCGTGCCCGGGTCCTTGCCGCCATGGCCCGCGTCGATGACGACGGTGTTGAATCGAAACTGCGCCTGAAGTCCCGATGAGGCTCCGAACACCGCCACCAGCGCCGCGAGAGCGAAAAACAGGCGATGGAACCTCGCGGTCATGTCATTTCGGAATCTTGAGCGTTTTGCCCGCGCGGATGAAATCGGACTTCAGGCCGTTCGCGGCCTTCAGCTTGGCCACGGTGGTGCCGTTGCGTGCTGCGATGACGGAGAGAGAGTCTCCTTGTTTGATGGTGTAGCTGCCGCCCTTGCTCTTCGACTTGCTGCTGGAGGAGGTTTTCTTCTTTTTGGGCGGTGTGTAGTCCTTGCTGGGCGTCGGGGCTCCGCCATGGGAGCTCCGCCACGAGGAATAATCAGACTCTGGGGCGCTGGTGCCACCTCCTGCGGAGACCCACTCCGTCTTATAGTCCCCGTTGGCGTCGAAGGGATACTCGTTCTTCGCCATCGAGTGCGGCGGCGTTTCCTTCGTGCCGTGTAAATTGATCACCGGCAGGTTTCGGGGCAGACCTTTGATGGACGGGCCGGAGCAGGAGGAAAGGAGAGCGGCTGCCAGCAGGCTCGTGGCGGTCAGCGAGGTCCTCACGGAAGGTTTCATGCGGTGAATGGAGGGGGCTTTCGGAGGTTCGCGGCTCACTTCGTCTCCGGCGTGTGGAAGCGGCTGATGATGCTTTTCACCCGCGGGATACCATTCGAGTCTTTTTCAAACACCAAGGTGCGCTCGTGGTAATACTTGGCATCTCCTTGCGGCAGCGAGAATTTCCACGGCGTGTTCGTGGCGGGGCCTTCGAAGGGATTTTTGATCAGGCTGTAAACGGTGCGCCCGTCCATGCCGGGCTTGATCGTTTTGAAGCCGAGCTCCGAGAAGCCGATCGAGTAGCGGGTGTCTGTGGAGCCGAAGTGCATCAGTGCATTCATCGACTCGGAGAAGCTGTAGCCCCAGTTCACCATCGAGTTCACCGCCATGATGAGCGGGATGATGATGATCACGATCGGCGTGAAGAAGTACCAGTTGCGTTGGAGGAAGGACTTTTGTTGCATGCGGCCGCCATGCTGGTTGAAAGCCGCTGGCGTGGCAAGGGCAAAGGAGGCGTCGAACGCACTCTCACTCCACCCGCATGCGCTGCATCGGCACGCTCTGGCAGACGGCCAGGATGAGGTCCTGGAACTTGTGCCCGGAGGCCTCCGACTGCTTCAGCACGGCCTGCACGCCCGGTTTGTCACTGTATTCGAGGCCGCGGCCGAGGGCGTAGGTCATGAGGTTCTCCGCGAGGTTCTTGGTGAACTGCCCGGCCATGTCGCGGACGAGGATGGCACGCAGCTCGGCGAGGTCTTTGAAGGTCTCGCCGCGCACGAGGCTGCCACTGGCATCGATCGGCAGCTTCTTCTCCTCCGTCCGCCAGCGGCCCACGGCATCGTAGTTTTCAAAGGCGAAGCCAATCGGGTCAAGGAAGGCATGGCAGCCGGCGCAGGAGGCATTGCTGCGGTGCTCGGCGAACTGCTGGCGCAGCGTGAGCTTGCCAAAACGGGCCTTCTTTTCATCCAGCGGAGCCACACCACCGGGAGCGGGCGGAGGCGGCGTGCCGAGGATGTTTTCGAGCAGGAACTTGCCGCGCTTCACCGGCGAGGTGCGGGTGGGGTTCGAGGTCACGAGCAGCAGGCTGCCCTGCGTGAGGATGCCGCCGCGTGGCGTGCCTTGCAGGGACACCTTTTGGAATTTGTCGCCCTTCACGCCCTTGATGTCGTAATAGCGGGCCAGCTTCTCGTTCAGGAAGGTGTAGTCCGCGGAGAGGAATTCGATCACAGGCCGGTTTTCGCTGAGCAGATGGTTGAAGAACGTCTGCGACTCCTTCTTCATGCCCGAGGCGATGCCATACTTGAAGTCTGGAAAGGCCCGCGTGTCCACGTCGGCGATCTCCACATCACGAAGCTGCAGCCACTGGCCGGCAAAATCCTCCGCGAGGCTTTGGGCACGCCAGTCCGCCAGCATGCGCTTCACCTCGGTGGCGAGGTTTTTGCGCAGTTCACCCTTCGCAGCGAACTGTAGCAGCTTGTCATCCGGCGGGGCGGACCAGATGAAATACGACAGGCGGGAGGCCAGCGAGTATTCATCGATCAAACCGCTGCCATCTTTGACATCACCCGCCACCTGCGGCGGCGCTCGGAAGAGGAAGGAAGGCGAAACAAGCATGCCGCGCAGCACAAAGCCGAGCGCATCAAAGGCGCTCGCGCCTTCTTTCTGCGCCAGTTCAGCCACGCTGGTCCATTTGGTCTTTTCCTCCGGTTTCATCGGACGGCGGAAAAGGCGTGAGCCGAGCTTTTCGACCAACTTCGGCACGTCCGCGGCCGCGATGCCGCCGGGCTCGTTCATCGGGCCGGTGACGGAAAGCTCATGCAGCCAGAAATTGCGATCCTGGCGGGTCTTTTCGTCGTAAAAGTCATTCAAGAACCATACCTGGATTTCGTGGCGGCCCACGGGCAGCTCCACTTCCGCGTTGAACCACTGCGGAGCCTGATCTTTCGCGGTGACGGAGAAGGAACCCGCGTTTTTGCCGCCGAGACGCACGTCAAACTTCGCCGGCTCGCTGCCGGCCTGCTGGGCGCCTGCTTTGATCGTGAGGCGATACTTGCCAGCCTTCTCAATCTCGACCGGATGCTTCACAAAACCGCTGCTCGCCAAGTAGATGGCACCGGTGTCACGACTGCCACTGCCTTCGCCGATTTGAAAATCTTCGCCGCTGAGCTTCAACTCGGGACGTCCGGCCGGTTTGCCATCGAGCAGCCACTGCACAAGACGCGTGCCACGTGCTGGCAGCAGGCCGAGCGGACCTTCGACATCGATTTTATCCACCGCGAGGTTTCGATCCCGCTTCTCCGGGTCGGGATTTGCCGCGTCTTGGAAGTCGTTGAGGAACTTCACGCTCAATTTGTGCTCGCCACCGCTCAGGCGGGCCTCGTGCGTGATCGTCTGCCAGGGACCTTTTTCGCCGCGGAAACGGGCAGTGACATCAAACTGGCCCGCTTCCTTGCCATCGATGCCGAAGGCGATCTTCGCGGCATCGGGTCCGGCTTGCGTGGCGGAGGCTCGAATCTTGAAAACATAGGTGCCGGCGGCCGGTGCGGTGAATTTCGTGGCAGCCTCCGACTCATCGTGAAACCAGCGAACGCCTTCGTTCTCGCTCGACGTGCCTTTTTGGTTCCAGAACTTCTTCGCGCCGAGTTCCAGGTCCACGCGTTCAACATCTGAAGTATCAAGCGCCTTCTCCGCGATGCTGTTTGCGGCACGCATGTACTTCTCCATCAGCAGCGGTGAAAGGGCCAGCACATCACCGATGTTGTCGTAGCCGTAGCCGGTGTCATCCGGTGGGAACTCATTCGCCGGGCGCATGTCCACCATGAGCAGGTCACGCACGGTGTTGTTGTATTCCGTGCGGTTCAATCGACGCCACACCGCGCGGCCCGGATCCGGCTTGTTCGGATCAAACCAGAAAATGGTGTCGTCGATCCACGCGAGCAGCTCATCACGCTCGGCCAGCGAGGGCTTGTCCTTCTTCTCCGGCGGCATGACGTGCGTGGCGATCTGCTGGCGCACATGGTCCCACTGCACCTTGTCCGCGATCATCGAGGTGTAGTCCTTGTATTCGTCCATGACGAAGTCGCCTTTGTCCACGCCATCGCTGTGACAGTCGTAGCAGAACTTCTGCAGCAGCGGCAGGACGCGTTTTTGATACGCCTCCTCACCACGCGGCGGCGCGGCGGAGGCCGCGAAGGCAGGCAGAAGGAGAACGAAGAGGGTTTTCGTCGTCATGAGAGGTTTTTTTGGGGGGCATGAAACGTCGCTCGTCTGGCTGTTTTCGCGACGAGATTGTCATGCTCGAACTCACAATTGGCGAAATTGGGGCATTTCTGCCCCAGGCCCCAGGCTCACTCACCGAGGAGCTTCAATGCCTTGGCCGCCGCCACGTCCCAGTCGTGCCCGGTGGAGACGATTTTGCCTGCCTGATCGATGACGACATAAAATGGGATGCTGCGGATGTCGTAGTCGTGATCATGCGTGGAGTCCGGTTTGGCGATGGCGATGGGGAATTTCAGCTTGGGATTCTTCGCGAGGTAGTCCCTTACCTCTTGGGCGGGGTAGAAAGCATCGCCGTGGGCGATGATCTCGATGTTTTTGCCGCGATGCGCCTCCCAGAACGCCTGCACTTTCGGAAAACCGGCGAGGCAGGGTGCGCACTGCATGCCGAAGAAGTCGAGGATGCGCACTTTGCCTCCGGCCTGGGCGGAAAGCGGCTCCGAGTTGATCCAGGTGGCGATCTGGAGATCGGCGGCGGGTTTGCCGATGAGATCGAGCGGAATCGCGGGCTGTGCCACGTATTCGCGCGTCTTCGGCGGAAGCTGGATGCGGGCATTCGACATGCCAGGCTTCATCCGCTGACGCTTCTCGATCTTCATGCCGGCTGCAGTTGTGGCTTTGACCTCCGCAGTGAACCAGCCCTTCCGCAGGCCGGTGAGCGTGAAGCGGCCCTGTTTGTTGGCAGTCGCTTTGGCGCCGTATTCATACACTTCGATGAAAGCGTCTGGCATGGGGTTGCCAAGGCTGTCCACCACGATGCCTGTGGCTGTGCCCTCCGCGCTGGGCCAGGAGACGCGGAGATTTTGAGTGGGCACCTTCGTGCGGTGATACAAGACCTTTTGCGTGGCCTGCTCGGAGATCCGCAGGCCCACTTGGCCCGCGCAGAGACCGTTGATGGTGAATTTCCCATCGGCATCCGTGATAGCCTTGGCACGAGAAGGCTGTCCGTCTCCCTGCACGGAAAGGCTCACATGAGACGAGGGCGTGCCATCTGCCTGGAGCAGCACGCCAGAGATGCTTTTATCCGCTTTCTTGAAGGTGATCATCAGGTCGAGCTTCTGCCCGGCCACGAGCTTCTCATTGCGCAAGGCTGCGCCGCCGTAGCCATCGGCCGAGCAGAAGAAGATCGGATGGTCCGTGCCAGCCCATAGCCGCGGGAAGGAGAAACGCCCGTCCGCATCCGTCAGAGCTTCTTCGGGCACCGGACCGATGTGGTCGCCGTATTCGATGCCTGTGATGCGCCAGTTCACTTTGGCGTTCGGAACGGGTTTTGACTGCTCATCGACAATGCGTCCGCTCACGGATGCAAAGCCGCTGGATCGCATCTTCACCGTCACTGCTTCACCGCGTCGGGCATCGGCGGGATCGGACATGGCTTTCTCGCCATCCCAGGCCAGGAGCGTGATTTGCTGCGCATCGAGAGGAGCCGGAAACTGAAAACGACCATCGGCCTTGGTCTTGGCAGGCTCCGCAGAGTCAAAACGCCAGCGATTTTCCATCATCAGCACGGTGGCTCCCTCCGCCGGCTTTCCGTCTGCGTTGAGCACTACGCCAGTGATCATGTCCTGCGCTTTCACAGGCTTCATTTTGATCTGGACGGTTTTGCGCTCGCCGCCGGTCACAGTCACGCCGAGGTCATCATCGCGGCCCGGCGGATGATAGCCCTCCGGCGTCACACGGTGTGACCGGTAGTGTAGCTGGTGATAACCCTCCGCCAGATGGATGATGATAGGTTCCTCGATCTTCGCTCCCGTCTCAGCGTCCACGATTTCGGCAGTGACGATGGCCGCTTTGGAGACCTTCAAATCACCCACATCCGTGACACCTGACTCTTTGACTTCGACACCGCCCTTTTCAGCGCCGATCCACTCGTCGTCCAACGGCGGCTGGGTGGCAAAAGTCAGGAGGTACTTCGAGGGAGGTATCTGCGATATGGCAAAACGGCCCTGTGTATCCGTCAGCACCTCGGTGCTGTAGGCTGTGACGTAAGGCGTGTGTTCGATGATGTGCACGACGGTGTTCGGCGCAGGTGTGCCGTCCGGTAGCGTCACACGTCCGCGAAGGCCGCCTGGTAGCACCAGCCTCAACTCATGCTCGGCACCGTCCGCCTTCGGCATCTTGGACAGCAGGATGTGGTGCATGTCGTGGAGCTGGGCAAAGCGAGGATCTGCATGGGCGAGGTAAATCGAAGCCCCCTGCGGCACTTGCCGGATCACACAGCGCCCCTGTGCATCCGTTTTCGCCTTCCAATGGGGCCCCGGCAGTCTTCCCATCTCGAGGTAGTTCGGGAAACGGTCCTCCGGCTTGGCTGGCATGGCGCAGGTATGAATCCACAACTCGACACCCGCAGCAGGCTGGCCGTCAGGCTGGAGCAAGCGGGCGTGAAATTCTCCGCATGGCACCGTGGTGATCTTTGATGTGATCACCGATTCTTGATTCGGAGCCTCGCCAAAAAAGGGCATCCATCCAGCCTCGCCATCCGTGGTCAGAGCCAGAGCCATGCCGTAGATGAGCTTCCCGTGAGTTGGGGGAATGCTGGTGCGAAACCGTCCTTCCTGGTCCGCACTCCCTTCGGCAAACACCGGCTGAGCCAGGATGCCATGCAACGACGAAGGAGCCCGGTAGCAAAACACCGAAGCATTCGCGGCGGGGCTGCCATCGGATTTTAACACCGCGCATTCCAGGTGGCGATCCTCCGCCAGGAGCAGCGTGAACGGCAGAAGGAGTCCAAGAAAATGGTGAACCAAGCGCGGTGAGTGCATGACACCCGGTGTCATAACTGACCGCCTCCGCTTTGTGAATCCTTTTCTTGATCACGCCAGGCTCAGAGCCCCGCCCTCGCAGAGTTCCTTCTTGCCGAAGGTCTGCAGGTTGTGGCCCATCGCTTGGGCGACGCTCATCCAGAGGCGGTTGTGCGCGACTTTGTCGAATTTGAGGCTGCGGCCCATCTTGAAGCCGAAACCGCCGCCGACCATCACATACGGGATGTTGTCGAGCGTGTGCGTGTTGCCTTTGCCGAGCTCGTTGGTCCACACGAGGAGCGTGTTGTCGAGCATTGTGCCATCGCCCGCTAGCTCGGGCGTCTCACTGAGGCGCTTCGCGAGATAGGCGAACTCACCGGCGAACCAGGTGTTGATCTTCATGAGCTTCTCGTAGCTGTCTTTTTTGTCATCGGGATCGTGCGAGAGGCTGTGGTGGCCTTCTTCAACGCCCAGCCAGCGCATCTGCGCCATGCCCACGCTGCGCATGTATTGCAGCGTGGCCACGCGGGCCATGTCATTGGCGAGCGAGTTGACGAGCAGATCAATCTGAATGCGGCTGATCTGTGGCGTGTTGTCGTTCACCAGTTCGATGCTCGGATCGACGGCGGGCACGGGATGCGTGAGCTTGCCCACCTTGTCCGCATCGGCCAAATCCTGCTCGAGGCTGCGGACGAGCGTCATGTGCTGGTCGAGCAGGGCCTTGTCGCGGGCGCTGAGCTTGTTTGAGACGCGTTTCAAATCTTCGCGCACATCATCGAGAATGCTGACGAGGCTCTCCTTGTCCTTCATCTTGCCGTACACCTTCTTCAGCACCTGATGCGGATCATCAATGGGTGCCACAGGTTGGTTCGCACCGGCATAGCTCATGCGTGTCCAAGGATCCGCACGGTCCGGAACGGCCACGCCGAACTCGAGCGATCCAAAACGCGTTTTGGTCTCCGTCCGGCTCTGGAGGAAGTTTTTGATCTCCTGGTCGATGGAGATGCTGCTGGCCCATCCGGCAGGATTGCCGCCGCCGCCCATGATGTTGCCCTTCATGAGCTCATCGCAGGTGAGCAGGCAGCTCATGCCGCGCATGTGGCTGTCGCCATCGCCACGCACCTTGTTGGCGATGCCGTGGAGGATGAGCATCTGCTTCTTGAAAGGCTCGAGCGGCTTCAAGATGGACTTGAAGCTGAACTCGCTGCCTTGCTGGTCCGGCCAGAACTCGTTCGGCAGCGTGCCGTTCGGCGAAAACATGATGATGAGCCTCTGACGCTTCTGCGGGGCGGGGGCTCCGGTGATGCTTGGCAGGCCGGACAGGAACGGAAACGCCCCGGCGGAGATGCCGAGGTCGCGGAGGAATTGGCGGCGGTGGAGGTGTTTCATATGAAAAAGGCTACGAGGCGGGGTGGAACTCGGTTTTGCGTCATTTGATCTCCGTCGCGACGAGCGCGATGTCGATCATGAGCTTCTGAATGTGGCAGTTGTTGGCGGCGAAGGCTTTTTGCAGGTTGTCGAGCGTGGCGGGGCCGTAGGCGGTGGGCTCTTGTTTGACGAGGTGATGGAAGAGATGGCGGATGAAGGCGCGGTGGCCGGCAGGATTGCTGGCCACATAGTTAACGATGTCACGCGGGCCGGTGAGGCGCACGAGCTGGCCTTCATGCGTGGTGAATTCGCTCACCGGGTTCACGGGCTTGTTGTTGTCCTTCGTGCGCCAGCGGCCGACGGCGTCAAAATTCTCCAAACTGAAGCCGAGAGGGTTGATCATGCTGTGGCAGGTCATGCAACCACCGCTGCGGGTGAGCTCGGTGATCTTTTCGCGCATGGTGAGCTTCGGATTGAAGTGGCTGTCCTCGAACACGACGGCCTTTTGCGGTGGCTTGAGCGACATGCCGACGATGTTGCGCGTCAAAAACACGCCACGATGCACGGGCGAGGACTGCTTCGTGTAGGCAAGCGAGGCCAGCAGATACGGATGTGTGACCACACCAGCGCGTTGTTTCGGATCAAAGCCGACGCGTTGGAACTCATCGCCGGTGACCGGATGGCCGTAGAACTTGCCGAGGCGTTCGTTGAGCAAAAGATAATCAGCCTGCAGCAGCTCGCGGTAGTCGGACTTCTCACTCCACACGACCTCGTCGATGAACTGGAAGAGCGACTCACGCAGGTCGGCGAACACTTCGGGTGTGAAATCCGGGAAGACTTTCGGGTCCTTGCTGCTGCCCTCGGCACGCTCGAGCTCCAGCCACTGGTGGAAGAATCCGTGAAGCTTTGCCTTTGTGCGCGGATCGCTGATCATGCGCTGGGCTTCGGCGCGGATTTGATCGCGTGTTTTGAGTTTTCCGGCCGCGGCGGACTGCATGAGCTTTTTGTCCGGAAGCGAATCCCACAGCGCGAGGGCGAGGCGCGAGGCTGTTTGGTAGTCGTCGGCATCGGAAAGGTCCGGGTAGAGGAACTGCGGCGATTTCAGCGTGAGCATCACGATGCGCTTCACGGCGGTTTCCGGCGTCTTCGCGGCCTTGAACTGCGATTCGATGATGAGCTGCTTCATCTCATCGGCCACCGGACGGCGAAAAGCGGTCTCGACGAAGGTCTCGGCAAATTTGCGCAGCTTCGCAGCACGGTCCGGTGCGCCCGGTTTAGTCTGCGCGAGCTCGTCGATCTTCGCGATGACCTGCTCGGCGGTGGTGATGGCGGCATCGGTGACGGCTTGATCCCAGCTTTTCGAGATCGTGGTGCCACGTGGATAGCCGCCGCTGCTGTCATCCGCGGGGAATTCGGTGCTGACGAGGGCCAGTTCACGCGGACGATCGGTGCGCAGCGCATGCGCAGGGATGAGTTCTTTGACCCCATGCGGTGTTTTCCACCAGAGTTCGATGGATGCGGACTGTTCTTTGAATTTGAAGTGCTCAAGAGCCAGGCGGTAAGCACGTCCGCCGACAAGGAAGATGCTCTTTTTCTCCTCACGCACCTGCGGGCCGGCGCTCACCCAGCCGTCGATGAGGGCGTTTCCATCGGAGGTGTCGTTGATGTAAAGGCGGAAGCCGTTTTCCGACTTCACCGCGAACTCATACACGCCCGTCTCACTGGCCACGACGCTGCCATCCCATCGGAGATCGAATTGCTCGGCGATCATCTTCTCCTTGTCCGGGCTGTCGGCGCCAAAATGAAACGCCACGCCGGCATCCACGCGCTCGAAGTTGAAGTTCGCGCGGCGCTTTTTGATGCCTTTGTTCTTCGAGAGGTCCTCCAACTGCTCGCCCGGCTTGGGAACGGCCACGCCGCGATAAACGCCCTTCAGCCCCTGCTCGGGGCCGATGGGCCGGTCAAAGCCCGGGCCCAGGCGAAAGCGGCCGAGGAGGTCCATCACGCTGTTGCGGAACTGGTCGGTGGTCAGGCGGGCCAGATCCTTGCGTGGCGGGTTGTTCCGCGCCTGCGCATCGGGTGAGTAAAAGGCATCGTAAATGTATTCCGCGATCAGTTTGGAGTCCGCGGCGGTGGTCTTGTCCGGATCATCCTCCGGCATCGTGCGGTCAATCTGCCGGGCGAGGGCCTCGATGGACTTTTCGCCCGTGAGCGCCTCGTCGTATTCATCTTCCACACCCTGGCCTTTGCTGCCGTGGCACTCGGCACAGAGCTTTTGATACAATGCCTTGCCCGGATGCTCGGCGGGCGCGGCAAGGGCGCACGTCGTGAGCATCCACAGCGCAGGCCATGGAAAGAGGGTTTTGGGAAATGTCGCAGCCATTGGGGGATTTGGGTTTGGCTACCAAGCATAAAGTCACGGCTTGGCAGCCTCTTTCAGCGGGTTGTGCCTGCTGCCGACAAGATCGGCACAGCCTTCGCCAGTCACTGGAGGCGATTTGCGGGCATCGTGGCGTTCCATTCACCCCATGAACGCGTCCCCCATGCACCCCGGCGAGGCCTCCGAGTCCGCCATGCCCTACGACGGCTTCGACCAGCGTCCTTTTTTGGTCTTTTGGGAGATCACTCGCTCCTGCGCCCTCGCCTGCCGCCACTGCCGGGCCGAGGCCCAATCCCACCGCCATCCCGATGAGCTGAACCGCGAGGAGTCCAGCCGCCTCATCCAGCAACTCGCCGAACTAAAGCCGCCGATGCTCATCCTCACCGGCGGCGATCCGCTGATGCGCACCGATTGCCTCGATCTGGTGCGCGAGGCCACCGCCGCCGGTCTCCACGTGGGCCTCAGCCCCTCGGCGACGGCGCGACTCATGAACGCCGACTTTGCCGAGATCAAGGCCGCCGGTGTCGAGCGCATCTCGCTGAGCCTCGATGGTGCCTCGCGGGCCACGCATGATGCCTTTCGCGGCGTGAGCGGCACCTTTGACCGCACCATCGCCGCCGTGCATCGCGCTCACGCGGCCGATTTGAGCATCCAGATCAACACCACGCTCACCCGCGGCAATCTGCGTGAGTATGAGGCCTTCAAGCAGCTCATGTTTGAGCTGAAGCCGGCCATGTGGAGCGTCTTTCTCCTCGTGCCGACAGGTCGCGCCGGAGCGGAGGACCTGCCTGACCCGCAGGACATCGAGCATGTGTTTCAAGACATGGCCGGCCTGGTGGGCAAGGCACCCTTTGCCGTGAAGACGACGGAGGGCCATCACTTCCGCCGCGTGGTGATGCAAAAGCTCGGTGCCGCGGGTGGTCGTCACCGGCCCGGCATGCGATCCCCGCTCGGCATCCGCGATGGACGCGGGGTGATGTTCATCTCCCACACCGGTGTCGTCTCGCCCAGCGGCTTCCTGCCCTTTGACTGCGGAAACGTGCGCCAGGAGCATCCAGCGGACATGTACCGGCATCATCCGCTCTTTGTGTCCCTGCGCGATAATGACGCGCTCGGCGGCAAGTGCGGCTGCTGCGAGTTTCGCACCGTTTGCGGCGGCTCACGAGCCCGCGCCTACGGCCTCACCGGCGATCCTTTCGCCCAAGACCCGGCCTGTGTGTATCAGCCAGCGGCCGTCCGGTCGCCACGGAAGGCCGCGGAGGCTCTCGCGGCTGCTTGAAGGCTGCTATAGCCCCTTTGTCTGGCTGCCCTCCACGACGATCTGCTTCGTGTCGGGGCCTTGTTTGACGAGCTCTCGCTTCTTGCCGCTGCGGGTCTCGGTGAAGGTGTTGTCGCGGATGGTGATGGATTCGGTGCCGCCCTGGATGTCGATGACGGCGCCGCCTTCGGGGGCGTTGTCGATGAAGGTGTTGTGCTCGATGCGGTTGCGGTGGCCGGCGAAGTCGGGGCCGCGCTCGGGGCGGAAGAGCACGCCGTTGAGCTTGCTGCCGCGGATGGTGTTGCCGGTGATGAGGTTGTCGGTGTCGCGGTGGCCGATGGAGATGCCGACGCGGTTCCCCTCGATCGTGTTTTGCTCGGCGAGGCCGTATTTGACGCCCCAGCAGAAGAAGATGCCGATGTCATTACCGCGCAGGGTGTTGTTGCGAATGATGGGGCGCTGCGAGCCGCTGCCGGGATGCAGGCCGAGGTTCTTGTTGTTCTCGCTGACGCAGTTTTCGACCACGACGTCGTGGCAGATCTGCCAGGAGATGCCGTCGCCGTGGTTGTTGCGGGCGGTGACGCTGCGGATGTGCACGCGGTTGCAGTCCTGGAGGAAGATGCAGCCCGCGTAATTGCCATCGAGCTCGGCGTTGTGCTCGCGATTGCCGTCGAGCACGAGGTTTTCGATGCGCAGGTCGTCCACGAACTCGCCGCTGAGCATCGGGAAGAGCGTGGAGCAGGTGGCGTCGTTCATCTGCCACAAGTTTTCGCGCAGGGGCTTGTCGAGCTTGAAGCGGTTGCCGCTGCGGGCGATGAGCGTGCGCTTGAGCACGGTCTGGCGGCCGGTTTTGGCGTCCTTGGCCCGCAGGCAGATGCCATCGCCGACGCGGAAGCCCGTGGCGTCGTGCAGCGTGATCTCCTGGTCATACCAGTCGCTGTCGAGTTTCAACGGCGTGGTGGTGGAGGGCTCTTTGATGAGCAGCGTCTTCTCGCCCTCGCCGATGAGATGCACGCCGCTTTGCATAAAGACGGCGTTTCGCAGCCGATACGTGCCCGCCAGGATGCGCACCGTGCCGCCGCCAAGCCTCGCCACATGATCCACCGCCGCCTGAATGGCCCGCTGGTCGCTGCCGACGATGTCCGCATCCCTCGTGCCGACGGTGATCGTCAACGTCTCCTCCCACTTCGGCTGCACCGCCGTATCCCCGCTCGTCTGCCGCGGCACCGTGACCTCCGGCCGCTCCGCGGCGAAAAGTGAGGACGTGAGCGCAAGAAGGAGCAGCGTGGGTTTCATGCGGGGATTACGTGTGAAAGGGATCCAATCCATCCACACCGCGAGAGGTGAGCCGATGGTAAAATGATGGTGGGTAGAATGATGGGACGAATCATTTACTCTTCATCATTTTACCCTTTTCAGGGCTTCGCAAACCGGTGTGCAGCAGGCGAGATACTTCACGGGGTTGGCGTGGCAGCCCGTGCTGGCAGGAAGGCGAGAATGATCTCACGTTTTGCCCGCACTTTGCCGTGGGTCCGCTCGATCAGGCCGGTGGCGTGAATCTCATTCAAATCACGCTGGAGTGTTCGCTCCGTTTTGAGCGTGTAGGCGGCGGCGAGCTGCGGATTCAGTCGGGCAAGACGGGAAACGTCCACCCAGCCATTCGCATTCCCCAGGGCCAGCACGACATCCCGCTGTCGTTTCGTGCTCTCGGCGGATTTGTGATGGCGGAAAGTTTCGTGAACGTGGTGTTCCCACATCACCTGCCATTGCTGCTGGCGCACTTCTTTGATCTGCTCGCGGAGACCGTCCACCAGCCCGCGGCAGGCATAACGGAGGAAAGGCAGCACATCGCCGCCTGACTTGCTCGCTGCGTCGAGTTGGCGGTAGTAGTCGCCGCGCGTGCGGTTGTAGTGATCGCTCAGCAGATGCGCCGCCGGGAGCGGCACGCCGGCTTCGAGCAGGATGTGAAACTCCAGCAGCCGGGCCGTGCGTCCGTTGCCATCGCCAAACGGGTGAATCCACGCCAGATACAGATGGGCGATGGCGGCTTTCAAGATGGCAAAGGGGAGCCGCTGCGCCGGACTCGGCGCGGAGAATTCCTGGTTCAGCCACTGGCACATCCGGTCCAGCAGATAGCGACAGTCCTCCGCGGGAGCACCTCGATAGACATTGCCGACGATCACGGAATGTGACCGCAACTCTCCCGGCACCACGTCGGGTTTCAGCTCCAGGCCTTCCAGCACCTGCCGGTTGTATCGGCACAGCAGCTCGGTGCAGAGCAGCGGCGTGGCCTCTGGCCCCACAATGGCCTGAGCGATGCCATTGCAGGCACGCATGATGTTTTCCACCTCCTGCTGCAGGTAGGCTTGGGACGGTGGCAAATGCAGCTCCCCACGGATGTGCTGGAGCACCTGCGCCTCTGAAAGCGTGTTACCCTCGATGGCCGTCGTTCCCGCCGCTCCCTTTGCCAGAAAAATCTCGTGCAACCGCTGGGCCACCTCAGGCTGGAGCGGTGCACCGGCCAGATGCTCGCATTTCGAGGCCGCCTCCCCGAGGTCCAGCCACAGGCCCCAATCCGCCTGGCGTAAATCCAGCCGGAACGTGATCCAAGGGTGTGTCTGCTCGTATGTCATGGTTTATGTCGGCTTCTGTGTCGCTTTGGATAAACGGTTTTCTCCTCGTAAAATAGCCGGGCGATGGCCATTTTGTCAAAAAACATGTCGCTTTGCGTGACGCCCCCCTCGGGGGCGACCATTTCTCAACCGTCCCCCAAACCTCCCGCCTGCCTTGTCAGAAAAGAGGGCTATTCTTTCTGACCGAATCAACGGGGGGTTCGGAGGCCATGAGGAGGCATTCGGCGGGCGTCTTGCGCATCATCGCGGCGAACAGCATCGCGTTCACCTCCGGCGGGGTGTCTTTCACGGCAAAACCCGTGTGAGCATATCTGCCTACTTCGGTCGATTTTACGGATCATGTCTTCAACGACTCGACATCGCTGCCCCGGCTTGACCGTCTGGCGTGAAGCCACTACCCTCGGGCCATGATCTCCCGCAAGGCCATCCAGCAATACTGCGACGCCATCGCCGCCGCGTTCCAGCCGCGGAAGATCATCCTTTTCGGCTCCTATGCCTATGGCAAGCCCACGGAGGACTCGGACGTGGATGTGATGGTGGTGATGCCAAAGAAGCGGTTCCGGCGCGATTTGGGCTTTCAGGTGCGAATGAAGGTTCCCGCATCATTCCCGGTGGATGTGCTGGTGGAGCCTGATGACCGGCTGGAACGCCGCATCCGGGATCGCGAGTCCTTCATCCTCGACATCACGGAAAAGGGTAGGGTCATGTATGAAGGCCTCCACGCGTGCGCATAGAATACCTAGCATCTTCTTCACAGCCGCGAAGTGAACCGCCGACGCGAAGCAAACCTGCCACTAGGCTTAAAAATAACCATTTTAACCTCAGACCGAAATTGACACACCTTAGTGAGTTTACAGAACCAAAATCCTCCAACACAAAGCGCATTTGCTCCGATTGCGTGGGTGAGTCATACCTCAAAGAACTCATTCGGACTGACGGCACTAAGAATTTATGTTCTTACTGTAGTGGTGAAAGTCCCACGCTGTCTCTCGATAAAATGGGAGATATCGTGGAGCGCGCCTTTGAAGATCACTATGTGCGCACAGCTCACGAACCTTGCGATCTTGATTTTGTGACGGGTAACGCACAAGGATGGGAGCGCGAAGGGGAACCGGCTAAATGGGCTATTCTAAACGCTGCGAATGTGAGTGAGGAGGCCGCTGAGGACATTCACTCGATGCTAACTGACCGCCATGCGGACTCTGAGTTGTTCAAGATGGGCGACGAATGTCCGTTCGGTGAAGATTCACATTACGCAGAGAAGGATGCGGGTAATGGCGATTTTCTCATGTTGTGGACAAACTTCGTGCAGGGTCTCAAGGAGCAAAGCCGCTTCTTCTCGCCTTCGGCCAAGTCGATCCTCGACCAGATTTTCGCAGGAATTTCCGATCTGCGGACCACCCAAAACGAGCCTGTGGTAGTCACTGCTGGCCCAGGAACAGAGACCCTCGATCTTTATCGAGCGCGAGTTTTTGCCGATGAAGACGACAAGCTGGAGGAGGCGCTAAAGGCTCCTTGGAAACTACTAGGCACCCCGTCGGCGGATGCCGCTAAGGCTGGGAGGATGAATGCGCTTGGGATAGCTGTTTTCTACGGGGCAAGAGATGCTGAAACAGCCCTGAAAGAAGTCCGGCCTCCAGTTGGAAGCAAGGTGGGTCTTGCAGCTTTTCGGATCATTCGTCCGCTGCGATTACTGGACCTGCCTGCGCTCAGATCGGTGGCAGCTGACGGAAGCATTTTCGATCCTGCAACCCTTTTGAAGATGCAGCGCAGCAACTTTCTTGAGGAACTGAGTCAATTCATGTCTCGTGCTGTCATGCCTCTCAAGGAGGTATCGGAGTATCTGCCCACCCAGGCGGTGGCTGACTATCTTGCGAATGAAGCGGGGTTGGATGGAATCATTTACCCGTCCGTTCAGAATGAACAGAAACCCACCAATGTGGTTTTGTTCCACTACGCTGCACGGGTCGAGGAGGTCATTCTGCCAAATGGCACCACAGTGGCTGCTCACCTAGCCAGAGAGGACTCTGATGGCATGTGGTCTGATTATCGAGTTTGGAAACTACCGCCGGACACCCCTCAAGGCGACACTAGCGGCACTGTTAGTCACTCAATGAAAGGCTTGCTACATACATTAGACGAAGCCGCAGATTTTCGTGATCCCTCACTCCGCATAATCTTCAAAACCATCGAGGTGCGTCATATCAATGCTGTTAACTTTAAAGTGCTATCTCATAAGGTAACCTGACTTCGATTTTACCAAGGTAGGAGTAGCTTGATACCAAGCTGACGTTATTGTCCTTGGAAAGCTAGATTGGTGCTAGAAGATCCTTTAGACGGTCATAGACAGATGAGATGTCAACCTGGATGACAAAAGTTGAGATTTCGTATTCTACCCCAGTTATTTTTACGAACTTTTGATGAACCGCGATCTTTTCCTCCCAACCATCATTTTTCAAAGTCCCATCACCATACCAATAATGGCAGCCGGTGCCGGACGGCGTGACATATTTCAGCTCCACCGCATGAGCCATTCCCACATAATTTTCAGGAACCGCTAGGCATACCGCAGCCAAATATTTGCGTTTTGATATCCAAAACGGTTTCCCGCTATCGGCGCCCAAGAATTGCTTGTACCAATAGGAAACTGCTTCGTCTGATCCTAAACACCTGTATGGAGCTTGCTGGGTTCCTGTTTTAATTATTTGAGAACTTGCCTTAATGCACGGCTCAAGCACATGCCAAATTTTAGAGCAGTTCTCTTGATTGGCTGAATTTGTCATCACGGGTGTAAACCTTGGTTGGTGGTGGGCTATTTGATAGCTGGAGAAGGGCTTATGGGGTTTTAGCTTTATTGGTCTTTTTTTCCAAGTTTTTTCGGGAGTGATACGAGAGGGCGGACATGAAGGGCGTTCGCTTAAGAGCCATCGTTGTCCTCAGTTCGGCCCACACTAAGCAAAGGCCACAGCCTGTGCTCAACCGTTCGCATTTGTATAAATTGCGCCGGAGCCTCTGATTTATCACCTCCCCAACCTCTCCAGCACATTCTTCGTGATGCGCACGACATGCGCGTCATTCCCCTGCAGGCCATGCGACCAATCGGTGGTGGCGGCGGTGAAGACGGTGCCGGTGTTCGTGTAGAGGCCGAGGCAGGCGGCGCCGGTGCGACCGATCTCCCATTTCTCATACCACTCGACGTCGTCGGGGTGCCAGCGGACGGGGCAGGTGCCGAGGACTTCAAAGGTCTTGGGGGTGCCGTCCGTGTGCGTGGCGAAGGGCAGGCCGTCGCGCCACTCGAGCTCGCAGCCGTCGCACTCGTAGCCGACGATGGTGTCCTTTGCGCCAAAGCGGTCGCCGCGCTTCAGGCCGGTGCCTTCGTAGATCCAGTGACCGGGGCGGTGGACGATGAAGGAGGCGTCGCCGTCCATGAACTGGCCGTGGCTGCGCATGTAGCCGCCCCAGAGGAAGCCGACGCCGGTGAGCTGGTTCTCGGGGCGCTGGAGCAGGTGATGGCTCCACGCGGTGCTGAGCGTTTTGAAGTCGCGGGTCTGGAAGACGGGATCGAGGTGGTAGTTCTGCTTGAAGCAGGTGAAGGCGCGTCCCTCGGCCTCGCTACGCACTTGCCAGCAGCAGGTGTTGCCGCTGAAGAACCCCACGTTGCCGCCTTTGGCGATCCAGGCCTCCAAGTTGTCGCGCATCGGCGTGCTCCAGTATTCGTCGTGGCCGACGCTGAGGACGAGTTTGTAGTTCGCGAGCATCTCGGGGCGGAATTCGAGGTCGTCATTGGCGGCGAATTCGAGCGGGTAGCCGTTTTGCTCCGCCCACACGACGAAGGGCAGCTCCCAGCGGGCGAATTGCGACGGGCCGGGCCGCTCAAAGCTCACGCGGCTGCCCTGGTTCTTCGAGAGGCTGTTGTAGGCATACACGGAGAAGCCGCCCCAGTTGTTGTAGGCGTTGTAGGTGTTCGAGCAGAGCTGCAAAAGGATCTTCGAGGTGCTGCCGGGCTTGGCCTGGCGCACGATGAACCACGCGCTGCTGCTGGCGGTGCGTGCACCGCGATGCGTCCACTTGCCGCCGGCATCCGCCGCACGCAGCGCGACCTCGTAGTAGCCGCTCTTCCAATCCGCACCGACGGGCACGCGCACGCTCTCCGGCCAGCGACAGCCATTCGCGGAGGCATCCTCCGGCACGGGATGCGCCGCGCCGGGCACATCGGCCTTTTTCCACATGACTTCGCGTTTTGCGCCGAGTCGCGTGACCTCGATCTCAAACTTCGCCGCCGTGGTGCTGACGTGAATGGGGATTTCCTCGCCCTGCGCGACGCTGCGCTGCCCAGCGTAGCCTTCGATGAAAAGCGCCACCGGATCGGCCGCGCGGAGGACTGAGACGACGAGGAGGAAGGCGAGAGTGCGGAGCATGGGGAGGCTACGTCCGAGTCATCGAAGCGCTTTCATCCGGTGAGAAGTGAGACGTGAGAAGCCGGAGGCCGGGCGCGGCCTTGACCATGGGCTTTCCTTGCGTGAAAGCAGGGCAGCAATGTCCCTCCCCCAACTCATTCTCGGCACCCGCGGCAGCGAACTGGCCCTCACGCAGACCACCATGGTCACGCAGGCGCTGCAAACGGCGCACCCGCATCTGAAAATCGAGCGCCAGATCATCCAGACGAGCGGTGACAAGCGTCAGGACCTGCGCTTTTCCGAGTTCAGCGATGTGGCGCAAGTCGACAAGGGCATTTTCATCAAGGAACTTGAAATCGCGCTCGAAGGCCGCCAGATCGACGCGGCCGTGCACAGCCTCAAAGATGTGCCGAGTGACCTCGCGGCCGGTTTTACCCTCGGCGCGGTTTTGCCGCGTGCGGCCATCGAGGACGTGCTGATCACGAAAGATCCGCACACGCTCGATTCGCTGCCGAAAGGCGCTCGCGTGGGCACGAGCAGCGTGCGTCGTGCGGCGCAGCTCAAGTTTCTCCGCCCCGATCTCGAGATCGTGGAGATTCGCGGCAATGTGCCCACTCGCGTGAAGAAGGTGCTGGGTGAAAACGCCCTCGACGCCGTGCTGCTGGCCGCGGCGGGTCTTTTGCGGCTGGGATTGCTGAATGCCAACCTCGCCCGCATCCACATTGAAGAGCAGACGCTTTGTGCGCTGGTGCTCGATCCGGTGAAATTTCTCCCCGCCGCAGGGCAGGGCGCTATCGCCATCGAATGCCGAAGCGGCGACGAGGCGGTGATCGCCGCCGTGCAGGCTCTGAATCATGCGGAGACGGAAGCGCGAGTGACGGCGGAACGTGAATTCTTGAAAATCCTCGGCGCAGGATGCCAGACGCCGGTCGGTGCGCACTCGTGGGTGAAGGACGGGCACCTGCACATGAGCGTGCGTGTCTTCAACGAGGCCAATCTCTCTGCTCCGCCGGTGGAACGCGAGGCGAGCCGGCCCGTTCACGAGGCTCAGCAGCTCGCTGCCGATCTCGCCGCCATGCTTTGATATGCTCGACTACGCCGGCATCCTCGCGGTCACGCTGCCTGTTTACCTCATGATGGGCACTGGCGCGTTTCTACGCAAAACGGGCGTGCTGCCGCAGGAGGCCGACAAAGGGCTCATGAAGCTAAGCGTGGCTGTTTTGACCCCTGCGCTCATCATCGAGCGTGTGGCTGGCAATCCGGCGGTGATGCAGCCGATGCCCGTGCTGATGGCCGCAGGGCTCGGTTTTGCACTCGTGGTGCTCGGCATCTCGCTCTCGTATGCCGTGGCACGGCTGATCGGCCTGCGAGTGCACGAAGGTCGAAGGACGTTTGGTGTGTCATGCGGGCTGCAAAACTACGGCTTCGTGGCGATTCCCATCGTGACGGCCTTGTTTCCGGACAAAGGCACGCTCGGGGTGCTCTTCACCTTCACGCTCGGCATCGAGTTGGCCTGCTGGACGGCCTGTGTGGGCATGCTGACAGGCTTCAACAACGCGCCGCTGAAACTGGCGCTGAATCCGCCGGTGATCACGATCCTGACCTCGCTGATGCTGAACTTCACCGGCCTGCATGTTTACATCCCGCAGGTGGCTCACAACACGCTGGGCATGCTTGGCGGCTGCGCGGTGCCGCTGGCCGTGCTGCTCATCGGTGCCTCGATCGCGGACATTTGGGGCCAGGAACGCATGAACTGGAAAATCGCCGTGCTGAGTCCCGTGTTGCGCCTTGGCATCATCCCGCTGGCCTTTCTGGCCGCGGCGGTGTTTTTACCGCTGACGAACGAGCTCAAGCGCATCCTCATCGTGCAGGCCGCGATGCCGTCCGCGGTGTTTAACATCGTCATCGCCCGCTTGTATGGCGGTCATCCGGCCACCGCGGTGCAATGCGTGCTTGCCACGACAGTCGTCAGCTGCGTGACGACGCCGTTTGTCATCGCGTGGGCGCTGAAGTGGATCGGCGTTTGAGCGGCTGTGGGCTGTAGGTGGCTCGTTTTGCCGCAGAGGAGCAAAGAGGCGGAGGACGCAAAGTTTTGAATCTCTGCCCTCTCTGCTCCTTTGCCTCTCAGCGGTAAAAACGAGTGCTCTAGGATGCGATGTCCTGCAATGCAGCCTGTGACACAGCCTTCGCCAGCTCGTCGAGCTTCTCCTTGTCGGTGAGTTTGTGGCCTTGCTCGTCCTGGACGTAGATGGTGTCGATGGCGGCACCTTTTTCGGTGTTGATGCGGGCGTGGGTGACGCCGAGTCCGAGGCGGCCGACGGCCATGAAGACATCGTGCAGCAGGCCGAGACGGTCGAGCACCTGGAGCTCGAGCACGTTCTCATCGGGCGAGAGATGGTTGTTGAGATAGACACGCTGCGGCAGTTCGGCGCTGATGGCATCCAGCGGCGAGGCGGCGGCACGTTTTTCGGCGATCTCCTTGCTGAAGTTGAAGTCGGGATCGAGGAACGCGGCCTTGACGGAAGCCTCGATCCGCTGTCGCGCGGCCTTGGCGCTGACGGCGGTGAAGTTCGTGGTGCAGACGCGGAAGATGTCGAGCACGAGGTGATCGCCACGACGGAAGAAGTCGGCGCTGAGAATATTGATGCTCTGCGCAGCGAGGGCTCCGGCGACGCGGGCGAGCAGCAGGTGACGGTCCCAGCAGACGACGGTGAGATCGCTGTAGCCCTGCTCGGGATGATCGACCCAGTGCATGACAGGCAGCAGGCCGGCCTCCGCCTTCTCCTCGGAGACGAGCCGCGTGAAGAACTCGCGGAACTGCAGCACGTGCTCGATGACGCTGCTGGCCTCGCGGAAGTTGAAGTAGGAAGCGGGCATGTGCTGGAAGTGCGCATCGACCTCCGCCTCGAAGTCGGCGCCGAGTTTTTTCAGCACAGCGGCACGCAGCTCGTCGAGCGGGGCATGCAGGCTGCGCATGAAATCGGCGGGCGCGTTCATGAAGCGCAGCGTGTTGTAGTAAAGCTGGCGGATGGCGGCCTCCTTGTAGCCCGTCCATGACTTGTCGCTCGTGCCCTTCGAGTCGGCGTAGGTCATGACGAGGAGCGTGTCGAGATTCTCCTTCGTGCGCACGATGCCGGCGAACTCCTCGATGACCGCGGGGTCCTCGAGGCTCTTCTGCGTGGCGGTGCGATACATGAGCAGGTGGTTATCCACGAGGAAGAGCAGCAGGCGGCGGCGCTCGCCTTTGATCTGAAGGCGGCGGCAGACGGCGGCGGCGAGCGTTGTACTCTCATCGCTGTGTGTTTTCTTGTTCGCGGCGCGGCCGGCGTCGTGCAAAAGCAGAGCGAGGTAGAGGATGACGGGCTGCTGGAGATCGTGGAAGAGCTGCTGGTAGAGCTTCACGCCCGGCAGCGTGGGATCGCTGAGCTCGTCGAGCTTGTCGATGGTGCGCAGCGTGTGCTCATCGGCGGTGTAGAGATGGAAAAACTCGTGCTGAACGAGGTTCGTGAGCGCACCGAACTCCGGCATCCATTTCCCGAGGAAACCGACGCGGTGCATCTGCCGCAGCACGCGGGCGACATCGCCTTTTTGCGTGAGGATGGCCTCGAAGGTCTCGCGATTGACCTTCGCATAGCGGAAGGATTGATCGACGAGGCGGAAATTATCCTGCACGAGCTGGAAGAGGTCCGGGCTGAGGCGCAGATGGCGCTGCTGCGTGTGCAAGAACATGCGCATGAGACGCTCCGGGTCCTCTTTGAAGACATTTTTCTCCTCCGCGTAGATGCGCTCGTGCTTGCGGATGAAGCCGTCGAACTTCTCCGTCTGCTTCTTCGACTTGTTGCGGGCCAGGAAACCACGCAGCCCGGCACGCTTCTCGGCGGTCTCGAGTTGCTGCAGATGGAAGCGGTCCATGATCTCGCTGCTGCGCTGGAGGATGTCCCGCGTGGCCGTGTAGTAGTCATGCATCAGCGCCTCGATGCGACGCAGGATGCGCTTGTGGCGATAACCGAGATTGGACGCCACCTGGCCCTGAAGGCGGAGCGTGAGCTGGTCCTGCGCCCGCCGCTCGGTGTAGTGCATCTCATTGCGGACGCGAAGGATGAAGGCGTAGGCCTTGTCGATCTCCTGCCAGCCACTTTTCGAGATGTAGCCATCGGCCACGAGGTCCTTCGGGTTCAGCGTGCCGAGCTTTGCATAGGTCATCCAGATGAGGTTCTGGTAATCACGAAGGCCGCCGCAGCCGTTTTTGACATGAGGCTCCTGCACAAAGGGCGTGTTTTCGAACTTGCCGTGCCGCTTGGACAAATCTTCCTGCCGCAGTCGCAAAAACTCCGCCTCACGGCCCTTCATGCACTCCTTGTCAAAACGAGCGCGGAACTCCTTGAAGGCCTCGTCCTGCCCGGTGAGCAGGCGGGCCTCCATGAGCGCCGTTTTGGTCTCCATGTTCTCGTTCGCGAGATTCAGGCACTCGCCCACGCTGCGTGCCCCGTGGCCCACTTTGAAGCCGAGATCGTAGAAGAAGAGCAAAAAGTCGCTGATGAGCTTCGCCACCTCTTTGGAGACCTGGCCGCTGTTTCCAGGAAACATGAACGTGAGGTCCACATCACTGCCCGGACTCATGACACGGCGACCGTAACCACCATGCGCCACGACGCTCACATTCAGGCTCTGGCGCACCGCAGGCTCCAGCGCGGCCACGGCCTCCGCCCACAACTCACGAATGAGGTAGTCGATCACATCGCTGCGCATGCGGCATGTCTCCGCGCCGCTGAACTGGGCGCGATGCCGCTGCTTGATGCGCTGCTCCTTGAGCTTCAGAAAGCGCTTTGCCCGGCGCAGCATCTCGGCCCGCGGATGCGGACGCTTCTCGTCGTCCGGAAAAAACTTTTCGCCGATTCGCTGGAGGTGCCGCAGGTAGTCGCGTTCCGTCATGCCGTGGGTGGTCGCAGGTTTCAGTAAGTGATGAGCGCGTGCACCGGGCCGTGGCCGCGGAGTTTTTCACGACCGTTGAGGAAGGAGAGCTCGATGAAGAAGGTGCTGCCGACGATCTTGCCGCCGGACTGCTCGATGAGATGCAGCGCCGCCGCTGCCGTGCCGCCGGTAGCCAGCAAATCATCCGCGAGGAGCACCGTCTCGCCTGGCGCGATGGCATCCTGGTGGATTTCGATCGAGTTGCTGCCGTATTCGAGGGAGTAGTCCACGCCGCGAGTTTTCCACGGCAGCTTGCCCTTTTTCCGCACCGGCACAAAACCCGCGCCCAGCCGGGCGGCGATGAGCGATCCGAAGATGAAGCCGCGGGCGTCAATGCCCACCACCTTGTCCACCTTCAGCACGCCGGTGGCATCGATCATGCCGTCGATGGTGCGCGAGAGCAGCGCGTGGTCCGCGAGCACGGGCGTGATGTCCTTGAAGAGGATGCCCGGCTTCGGGAAGTCCGCCACGTCACGGATCGTCGCGCGGATGTGATCGAGAGTTTGCGAGTTCATGCGCCGCCGATGATGGCGCGGCGCGGGGTCGGTTCAAGGGGGCAAGTTCGCCGATCCTTCAACCCGCCAGCGCCACCTCGGTGACTTCGGCGGCCCAGGTCCAGCCGTTCCAGGACTCCAGCGTGCGGGCGCGGCCGGGGCGAAGGCGGGCGAGGGATTGGTAGGCCTGGCACCAGGTGAGTTTGGGGCGACGGGTCTGCGCCTTCCAGATCACATCGGCGGCGTCGAAAAGCTCTTCGTTCTCGCGGATGAAGTTCCGCAGGTTGCGGAAGGTGTGGATGGTGCCGTTCGGGGCGCGGAGGATCCAGCTTTTGGCAGCCACGTGAAGGTCGGTGGGCTGGAATTGCGGGTTTTGGCGCAGGGAGGCCAGCCAGCGGAGCTTGGCCAGGCCGGTGTGGTTCCGCTGGAGCACCTCGCGGACCTTGCTCGAGCGGCGGATGCCAGCCACGCGGAGCTGGTGATGCAGATCGGCGTTCTTCTCACGCCATTCGAGGAGCCGGGTGACGCGGTTTTGGGAGCCGGAAGGGGCAGGAACGGTCGTTTCAGCGTTGGTATCGGCAGGCAGAGCAAGGTTGAGCTTCATGTCTGAGAATATGGTTATTATTGAGAAAGCGGGCAATCGAGGGCCTGTAAGACGTTTTTCATGCGCATGCCGCGATTGTGACAAGTGGCTTACAACCCTGCCTGACCTCTCGTTTGGCTCGAAGTCGCAATATCCTGTGAGCGATCCACAAGCGGGTGTGAGACGAGCGGGCTTTCCTTGGCAAAGTGACCGCCGGAATGAACGCGCCCAATCTGGTTTCCCTCGGCTCCATCAATCAGGATGGCAGCAAAAAGACTCTGCACCCCTCGGATGTGACGGGAAGATTCACACGAGCACGACGGTTTTTCGCCCTGCTGCTGCTGATCGTCTATGTGGCCCTGCCGTGGATTCCGGTGAACGGCTTCCCGGCGGTGTTTCTCGATGTGCTGAACCGCCGCTTCCATTTCATGGGCCTCACGCTCGCGGTGCAGGATCTGTGGGTGGGCTTCTTTTTGGTCACGGGGCTTGGTTTCTCGCTCTTCTTTGTGACGGCGCTTTTCGGCCGTGTGTGGTGCGGGTGGACCTGCCCTTACACGATCTTCCTCGAGCACATTTACCGCCGCATCGAGCGTCTGATCGATGGCGATGCCGCTGCACGCCGGAAGCTGGACGCCGCGCCGTGGAATGCGCAGAAGATCACGAAGCGGGTCTTGAAGCACGGTGCCTATGTTTTGACCTCGCTCCTAATCGCTCACATTTTCCTGAGCTACTTTGTGTCCATCAAAGGCCTCTATGAGATGATGCATCACTCGCCCACGGCACACATGGTGGCGTTTGGCGTGGTCATGTTCCTCACCGCGGGGCTTTACGGCGCCTTCAGTTGGTTCCGCGAGCAGTTCTGCGTGATCATGTGCCCGTATGGCCGCATGCAGTCGGCGCTGAGTGACGATCATACGGTGATCATCGGCTATGACAAGAAACGAGGCGAGCCTCGCGGCAAGGCGGGCACCACCGGGGCGGGCGATTGCGTGAACTGCACCCGCTGCGTCCAGGTGTGCCCCACGGGCATCGACATCCGCAACGGCCTCCAGCTTGAGTGCATCGGCTGCTCCGCCTGTGTGGATGCCTGTGACACCATCATGCTCAAATTGGGCCGTAAGCCCGGTCTCGTGCGCTACGACTCGCTCGTGGCCTTCCAGCCGCAGGAGCACCGGGTCGACGGCATCCGTCACCTCGTCGTGTTCCCGATGTACACCCAGAACGGGTCGCGCGACCGTCACGTCGAGGCGCTCCTGGTCGAGGTCATCTGGCCGGAGTTCATCTCACAGCTGCAGGACGAGTACACGAACCGGCTGTTCGTGTCGCTGCGGCTGATCGACTTCACCCCCGGCTACGACACGAACTCGGCGGTGCTGTTCCCCGAGACGGTCGCGATGCGCGAGGTGCCGACGTTCACGTGGGGCGCGATCTTCCAAGACCGTGAGGCGGCGCGGTTCCGCCGGGTGGTGGCCGCGGCATCCGACATCACGAAGCTCGAGGTGCCCGCGGGCACGGCGCGCATGCTCGCCGACCAGCGGCTCACCGAAGAGGTGTTCGTCA
>CALMTT010000010.1 GCA_937872615.1 uncultured Verrucomicrobiaceae bacterium
CGCCCGTGGCGCAGGTGCTCGCCAAACGACGCGGTGTCTGCCAGGACTTCGCGCAGGTCATGATCGCGTGTTTACGGTCCATCGGACTGCCTGCACGCTATGTCAGCGGCTATCTCGAAACCATGCCGCCGCCCGGTCAGGTAAAGCTCGTCGGCGCGGATGCCTCGCATGCCTGGGTCAGCGTCTATTGCGGCGATGGCATCGGCTGGATGGACGCCGATCCCACCAACAACATCCTCCCCGGCGAGCGCCACATCACCGTCGCCTGGGGTCGCGACTTCAGCGACGTCAGCCCCCTCCGCGGCGTCACCATCGGCGCCGGCGAACAACGCCTCCAAGTCGCCGTCGATGTGCTGCCCGAGGGCGGGGAGTGAGGTGACATATTTTGGCGCGATCATGTCCACGCTGAACACTCATGGCTTCCATCCCGGCATCTAGGCGCTCGGGTTGAAGATGCTAGTCGCGGTTGGTGGATCAATGACGACAACGAACAAGCCTTGTCAGCCATGCTGATCAAGGAATAGCATACCCCATGAGACAGTCGCTTATCTTTTGCCTAGTTTGGTGCATCTCCGTTTCTGCAATGGACGAAAGCAAGACTACCGATACAATTCAGCCGGGCCACATCCTAAGTCTTCAAATTCGGGAGGATAAAAAGGAGGCTGTGCAGCAGCGGGTCGCTGTAACCGGAGAGATTCAGGTGCCCTATCTTGGCTTGATGAAAGCGGCGGGCAAGACCTGCGTCGAACTGGCCGAGAAGGCGCGCAAGCAGCTTGAGCCCACGTATTTCTCCAAAGCCACAGTCGTCGTAAGAATCGACGACAAACTTATCTGCCCACAAGGAAGAACCACCCTCTGTCCCGGTCCACCTACCATCACCATCTTGGGAAACGTTGTGAGGTCCGGCAAATATGATCTTCCGACCAATAAAGACACCACGGTCAGTGCCGAACTTGCCCGGGCAGGTGGCCACAATTCGGGAAAAGAGGTTCCCGGGATCAAAATCGTCCGAACAACACCGCTGGGCGAGAAAATCATTGTGGTGAACACTCACGCCGTTTTGGTCGAAAAAAAGGCGGAATACGATCTCGTCCTTCGGACCAATGACGTCATCATCGTGGATTAACATGACGCCCACCGAACTCGCTGAACTCGAAAAACGCCATTCGTGGCATCCTTTCACGCCGATGCAGGCGTGGGGGGCGGAGGGGCATGAGCCGGTGATGATCGAAAGTGGCAGCGGCTGTGTGCTCCGGGATCAGCATGGGCGCGAGTATCTGGACGGGAATGCCTCGATCTGGACGAACATCCACGGGCACAACCATCCAGCGATCAATGCGGCGATCATCGAACAGCTCGGCAAGGTGGCGCACACGTCGTTCCTCGGCTTTTCGCATGCGCCGGCGGCTTTGCTGGCGAAGGAACTCGTCGATGTGCTGCCGGGCGGGAAGATGGAGCGGGTGTTTTTCTCCGATGACGGCTCCACGGCCATCGAGTGCGCGGTGCGCATGGCGTTGCAGTTCTGGCGGCAGAACGGACGACCGGAACGCGACACCATCGTCGCGTTTGATCGCGCCTACCACGGCGACACGCTCGGCGCGGCGAGCCTTGGCGGCATTTCGATGTTCAAAGGCAGCGCGAACCATTTTGGCTATCGCGTCGTGCGCGTGCAGAGCCTCGACGAGTTGCACGAGCAGGAGCCGGAGCGGCTCGCGGCGGTCATTATTGAGCCGTTGATCCAAGGCGTGGCCAACATGCGGCTGTGGCCGAAGGGCATGCTGCACGAGTTGAACGCGTGGTGCGGGCAAAACGATGTCTTTCTGATCCTCGATGAGGTCATGACGGGCTTTGGGCGCACGGGGAAGATGTTCGCGTGCCTGCATGAGGACGTCGTGCCGGACTTTCTATGCCTCGCGAAAGGTCTCACCGGCGGCTACCTGCCGCTCGCGGCCACCTTGACGACGAAACGCGTGTTCGAGGGCTTCCACGGCCCCGAAAAGACCTTCTTCTATGGTCACAGCTACACCGCGAACCAACTCGGCTGCGCGGCGGCGCTGGCCAGTTTGCGCATTTTTCGCGAAGAAGCTGTTTTGGAGCACCTGAAGCCGAAAATCGCTCTTTTGGCCGAATTGCTCGCCGAGCTCCAAAACGTGCCCGGCGTGCTCGCGACGCGTCAACTCGGCCTCATCGCCGGAATCGATGTCGAAGCGAACGGGGCGGAGGTTTGCTTGGCGGCACGAAAGCACGGTTTGCTCACCCGGCCGATCCAAAACACGCTCGTCCTCATGCCGCCGCTGTGCGTGAGCGAGGCGGAGCTTCGGCAGATGGTGAAAGCGATCCAATTGGCCTTGGCTGAGTCGCAGAAGTGAGAATCAGGCCTGTGATTTTTGTGTAATCTGCCATATTGATTATTGATTCTATAATTCGAGAGCCTAAAATGCGGGTGTTCGCAGCTCTGAAAAAGCCGCACCAACAGCCATGACATCCTCGAATTCACTCCTCCTCCGCTCCGGTCTGCGTGACCGGGCCTCCGCATGGCTGAAAAGCCTCTGCGCTGCCGCGTTGATCGGCTCGCCCGCGATGGCGGTGGAGTTTGAGATGCCGCGCAGCTTCTTCGTCGATCTCTCCACGCGCCCGGAGGCGCTCTCGCTGGCCGCGTTTGACCTCTGTGTCCTGCATGCGCAGGCCGAGGTGGACCTCGAGCCGGGCCACATGGCCGGCAACCGCTTCCTCGCGATGCTGAACGTGGCTGAGTTGCGCACGAAATCATTTCAGGAAAAGCTCGCCGCGAAGCAGTCGCTCACGCTCACGGCAGGCAGCGATAAAGAACAGCTCGTCGTGGCCGATCCGTCGCAGCCCGGCTGGCTCGGCTGGGCCGTGGCGGGTGCTGCTGATCCGGCAGCGAAGAAAGGCTTCGATGGCTTTGTGCTCAGCCTCGGCCAGCAACCGGCGAGCAAAGTCTGGCGTGAGGCCGTGCTGGAGCTGGCGCAGGTACTCAAGAAGCGTTTTCAGGACAAGCAGATCCTCCTCGATGCCCGCATCGGGCTCGGTGGCGAAGCCGCAGGCATCGCCGATGGCGTGCTGGCTCTCGGCGTGCATACCCAAGGCGGCAAGAACGGCGCTGAGCTGGGCTCGCTCGATACCGCTCGTGAAGTGTCCGCGGTGTTGCGTCATGCCCGCGCCGCCGGGATGCGCGTGTTTGGCGTCGAGTTCGCCGCGCCGCATGATCACGAGGCCATTCGCGAGGCTGCGGGTCGTCTTCAAACAATGGGCGTGATGCCCTTCATCACCACGCCGTCACTCGATGGAGTGAATCTCGGCCCGGTCGAGGAAGTCAGCCGCCGCGTGCTCGTGCTGCACGGCTGGGATGCCTCGCTCACTGGCGAGGCCGCGCCTGCTGCGGACACCACGCTGGCCGCCCGTTGCCTGCATGCGCCGCTCGAGTGGCTGGGATTCCGCCTTGAGTTCCTCACGATGACGAAGGACGCGAAGCTGCCTGACGCCGCTGGGTTCCGCGGTGTGATCCTCGATGGCAGCCTGCTGCTCGATGTGGACCAGCAGAAGCAGCTCGCCGCCTGGGTGCGCGACGACGCGAAGGCGAAAAACATTCCCGTGCTGCTCGCTGGCATGCCCTGGCGTGATGAAGGCGTGCTCGCCGAAGTGCGTGACACGCTCGCCCTCGGCGGCACTGGCAAGCCTGCGCCAAAGCTCGTCAAGACTAGCGTGGCCCGCATGGACTCCACCGCGCTGCGCAGCGGCGTGAAGGCCACCGCACGGGCGATGGGCTTCCTCGATCTCGAAGCGCCGGAGGGCGCGAAAGTCGTGCTCGCCGTCCGCGGCCAGGACACGCTCGGCAGCGAGCATCACTTTGATCAGGTGTTTCACACCGCGTGGGGCACCGTCTGGATGGAACCCGCCGCGCTTTCCGCCGGACCGCAGGCCGATCTCTTCGCGCTCACCGCTGAATGGTTGAGCAAAAGTGGTGTCACCCCCGCGCCAGACACGACCACGCTCGACGGCCGCCGCGTGTTCTTCAATACCTTCAGCGCCGAGGGTTTCACCACCCCGTCCGCGCTTCCCGGCTTCCGCCTCTGCGCCGAGGTCGTCCGCGAGCGTGTGCTGGGCCGCTACTTCCTGCCCTTCACCGTTGCCGTGTGCGAGGCCGACCTGCGTGGCTGGCGTCCCGGTCAGAATCCCGAAGACGCGCCGCACTACGAGCAGCTCGCCCGCGCCATCTTTGACATGCCGCACGTGGCCGCCGCCTCGTATTCCTTCTCGCAGCCCGCCGACTGGAGCTCCGGTGAAAAGATCAACGGCGCCCTCAACGAGCACGCGAAGACGAAGCGCTTCGACATGGAGCGCGAGGTGGCCGGTTCGATGAGCTACATCCACCGCGCCTTGCTGCCCGCTGGCAAAAGCGTCTCGCTCATGCTGTGGCCCGCCACCGGTGCACCCACGCCGGACGCCCTCGACTTCTGCTCCCGCATCGGCGTGCAAAGCCTCACGCCGGCGCCTTCCCGCACTGCGGGCCAGTCCGCGGTCATCGCCCTGCCCGAGGCAAACGAGATCACCGCGAGCAGTTGGGTGCATGGCGACAACGTGGAGGTCTTTGCCACCGCCGCGAGCCGTTCCGATGCCCGTCCCACGCTTGAACAGCAGCTCGCTGCCTTGCAGGCCGAGGTGAAAAACCCGCGCCGCATCGCCCCGGTCGCGCTGAGTGCCTCCTTCCGCGATGTGCGTGATGAAAAGGGCCTCGCCGATCTCACCAAGGCTCTCGACTGGTGCGCTGCCGAGCCTTTGCACGCCACCACCGCCGCCGCGTATGCCGCCAGCGTGCGTGATGCCGCCCGCACCCGCGTGCTGAAGCTCGCCGACCGTCACTGGATCGTGCTGAATGAAGGCCGCGCTCGCACGCTGCGCCTGCCCGCCAGCGCCGGCGTGCCCGACATGCCCCGCTGCGAAGGCATCAGCGGCTTCACCGTGAGCAACGGCCAGCTTTACGTCCACACCATGGGCGAGCAGCGCAGCGAGATCGTCCTCGCCGAAAGTGCGCCCGCCACGCCGCACCTGCGCCTCGAGGAATGCAGTGGCAAAATCGAATTCCTCGAGCTCGCCTCACGTCGCGCTACTTTCCAAGTTTACGACTGGCGCCAGGTCGAGGTCGTGCTCGGCGGCTTCGAGCCGCACGGCCTATGCGCCTACACCGAAAACGGCCGCCCCTACTCCGCGAATGCCGACGCGAAGGGCATCGTGCGCCTCGAACTCACCCGCCAGGCCACCGTGCAGCTCCAATCGCTGCCGCCCGCCCCCGCCACCGCCGCGAACTGATCCGTTTTCACCTCTTTCCGCCTGCCGCTCATGCCTTCCCCGAAACGCCACAGCCTTCGCGAGAACCTCCCGATGCTCGTCCTGCTCTACGCAGGCCTCGCCGGAGCCTGGGGCTGGCGTTTGCAGGCCTCGAAGCAACCGCCCGTCGATGACACGCTGCAGGCCACGCGGGTGCAGGTGGTGAAACGCATTGCCAAAGTGCCCTCGCGCCGGCTCACGCCCGCCTTGTTCCAGCTCGGCATGCTGCCCGATGGCGAAGTGAAAAACCTCGCCCGCTGGATGGAGGAACCTTCCACACCGCGCCTGCGCCAGCTCACCGTGCAGCAAGGCCCCGTGAGCAGCGCCGGACCTTTGAACGCCGCGCTCATCCTCGCTGAAATCGACCGCGCCGATGCTCCAGCACTCGATGAGATGCGCCTGCTCGTCTCCGCCGCCGGTGATCGCATCGAGGAACCGGTCAAAATTGAAGCGCTCGGCACCCTCGCCCGCAAAGCCTCCGAAACTGGGGATCTTCACCTCGCCACCGACATCTGGCTCCGCGTCAGCGAATCGCCCGCCGCCACCTGGAGCGAGATCGAGGAACTTGTCACCGCCGCTCGTGCCGCTCGTCGCCCCGCCGCCGCGTTGAAAGTGCTCAAGTCATGGCTCGATGACGCCAAAGGCCATCTCACCAGCGAGCAACTCCCGAAGGCGCAGGACATGCAAATTCAGCTTCTCATCGAGGGAGGCCGCGTCGCCGAGGCCAGCCGCATCGCCCGCGATGCCTTGCGTGCGCTTCCTGCCAAGGCCGCCGTGCCGGAAATCATGCTCGAGCGGGCATTGCGTGCCGCCACCGCCGCCGCGGAATCCGGCGAGCTGCTGCCATGGATCGAGCGCCGCCTCCGCGAGCATCCCGAGCATGCCACCACCTGGGAACAGCTCGCCGCCGGCCGCGAAACCTCTGCCAGCTACCGTCACTGGCTCTGGCATGCCGCGACCGTTTCCGACCTCCAAAACCTCCACGGCACCGCTTGCGACCTTTTCTTCCGCGTCGCCGCCACCGGTGACTTGAAGTGCCTCGGCCGTTTGCATGCCCTCGCGGCTCAAACCGGTCGCACGAAGGATTTCAGCACGCTGCTCGAAGCACTCCAAAATCGCCCGCAGGACGCTCACAGCCTCATCGAGCTCGCCCGCGCCCTCGAAGCCGGTGGTGCCGCCGAGGCCGGACGCGATTTGCTTGCCGCTCATCTCAAAACACAGTCCGATGACCGTGACGCCGCCTTTGCCATGACCGAGATCGACGAAGCCCGCCGAGGCTCCGGCAGTGCCATGGTGTTGTGGGAAGGCTTCCTCCGCAAATTCCCCGACGACACCGCCGCGCTGCGTCGCCTCGCCGCCATGCAAACCGCCGATGGCCAGCACCTTCCTGCGCTGCGTTCCCTGCAACGCATCGCCGCCGCCGACCTCGCGGATGCCGACCTGCGCCACATCGCCACGCTCGGCGAGATCCTCGATGACACCTCGACCGCTCTTCAAGCTCGTCAGATGATCGTCGAACGCCAGTCGAAGCCCTCCGTGACCGATTTGATGGCCATCGCCGCCCTCACCTCGCAGCACGACGATCCCGCGCTCGCCCACAGCGCCCTCGCCTCCGCCGCGGAAAAGGCCCCGCAAAGCAAACTCGTTGGCGAATGGCTCCAAAACACCACCCGCCTCGGCACCGCCGGCACCTTCAGCACCGCCGTCGAGCAAGTAAAGCCCGCCATCGAGGTGCCGCAGGAGAAGAAGTGAACGTGGCGTGGTGCGTGACACGCGCTGCTCAAACCACGACGCACTTTTCATTGGACGCTTCCAGCATGCGCCGGACTGTCGGCACCCTTTTGCATGACACAGATCTTCGATTTCATCGCCCATGTCGATAAACACCTGCAGACCTTCGCGGAGCAGCATGGCCCGCTGATTTATGCGCTGCTGTTCGCGATCGTGTTTTGCGAGACGGGACTCGTGGTGACGCCGTTTTTGCCGGGAGACTCGCTGCTCTTCGCCGTCGGGGCGCTGGCGGCGCAGGGCTTCATGCGCATCGAGATCATCATTCCGCTGCTCGTGTGCGCCGCGATCCTCGGTGACAACGTAAACTACTGGATCGGTCGCAAATGCGGCGGCTGGATCGTGGACCAGCGATGGTTCAAACGAGACTACCTGGCGAAAACGGAGGCCTTTTTCGTGAAGCACGGTGGTCGTGCCATCGTGATCGCCCGCTTTGTGCCCATCGTGCGCACCTTCGCGCCGTTCACCGCCGGTTTTGGCCGCATGCAATACCGCCGCTTCCTCATGTTCAGCCTCGGTGGCGGTCTTTTCTGGGTGATCAGCATCTCCATCCTCGGCTACGCCCTGGGCAACATCCCCATCATCAAGAGCAACTTCAAGCTCGTGTCCCTCATGATCATCGTCGTCTCCGTGCTGCCGATCGTCATCGAGGTAATCAAACACAAGCGCGAGGCCGCGAAGAAGGCCGATTGAGCCTTCGAGCGCCATCTTGCCAAACGAGGCCATCCGGGCTACGAGGCCGCCACCATGCTCTCACGCGTCTTTTTTGCCTTTCTCGGCCTCGTCACCCTCGCGGGCATCTGCCGTGCTCAAGATGAGGCGATGGAGCTGAAGCTCCGCTGGCAGCCGGGGCAGTTTTATCTTCAAGAAACGGACACGGACACCACGACGATGCTTACCGCGCTGGGGCAGAAGCACGATCAAAAGCTGCGCATGCGCCAGACGACCTCCGTGAAGGTCACGCAAAACGACGCGGGCGAGCAACTGGCCCGCGTGAGCATCGACTCGCTCAAAGGCGAGCTGCTGCAGGATGGTCTTTTGAACCCGTTTGATTCCGCGAAGATGGAAGACGCGCTGCCGGTGCTGCAAAAAGCCGTCGGCGGCACTGCCGGGCGGGCTTTCACGCTCGTCTATGATGCCAGCGGCACCTTCCAGGATGTGCGTGACATCAGCTCGATGGTGCAAGGCGGTGCCACGCCGGACCTGACGAGCATCGCCGATGCCAAACAGATCGCCACGCTCTACCGCCGCTCGATGGAGATGGGCCTGCCAAAGATCCCCGTGCGTCCCGGTGACAAGTGGATCAGCGATGAGGTCATCCCCTTTGCCGAGGCCGGCGATGTGCAGGTGAAGCTGCACGCGAAATTCGAAGGCGTGGTGGACCGCGGCGGCCGCAAGCATGCGCAGATCGCGTTTGAAGGCAGCATGGAGACTCAACAAGAGAACGGCACGAAACGCTCGGTGAAGGTCGGGCCGAAGTCGAAAGTCTCCGGGCAGGTCTTTTTCGATCTCGAGCGTCAAACGATCACGCTGTCCGTGCTGCTCGGCTTGGTGAATCTGGAAGTCGAGGGCAAAACACTGCCCGTGCGCCAGCAGGTGACGATGCGCCTCGCGGCAATGAAGCGCAGCAATTGAGGCCTCAAAGCTTCGGCGCTGGTCCGAGATCTGCCGCGCCAGCACCACGATGCGCTTGGATGAAGGCTTCCGGCGCGAGACGATTCAGCGGCGTGTCGGCGTAACCTTCCGCAGGATTGATGTACGGCCCTTGCCGCACCTCAAAGTGCAGATGCGCCAGATACGCGCCCTCGCCTGTGCCCACCGTGCCGATCTTTTCACCACGCTGCACCACCTGGCCGGGCTTCACGTGGATCGCGTCGAGATGCGCATACATCGTCTGCACCACCGGACCCGCCTCATCACCGGCCGGCAGGCGATGCGCCACGATGATCATCTTTCCCCAACCGGAGCCAGGCATGCCGGTGTAAACCACACGTCCCATGCCCGCCGCGAAAACAGGATCGCCGAGGTCTGAATTCTCGCCGCCGATGCCATTCAAGTCATCGCCGAGGTGGCGTGAAATGCGGAAGGGCCGCGCGTTGTAGGTCATCGCTCCGTGTTGCGAGCCGAGCGGCATGTCAAAGCGCACCGCCAGCGGCAGCGTGACCACTTCCTCCGGCGTGAGACGATGAAAAGCCGGATCAAACGGCACCGCGCCATCCCATCGCATGCCATGCGCACGCCACCACGCGAACCCCGCCGCGGCGGCGACGAGAACGAGGCTGAAAAAGATGGCGAAGGCGCGTGCGGAGGCCATGCTGCGCAGCATGGCACGCTTCAAACCTCCCGGTCAATGCCCCGCATGCGGCGAATGGGTCCCCAAAGGCCAGGCCGCCTGCGATGAGTGCGGCGCCTGCGATCGCTCCGGCTGGCGGAATCCCGACACTTCGGCCACTTACGATGGTCTCGATCTTCCGGAGGACGGCTTTGACTACGATGACTTCATCGCCCGCGAATTCGGCGGCCAGCAAGACCACGTGAGCGGCAACCAACGCAGCCTGTGGTTCTGGGTCGGCATCGTGCTCGTCATCATCCTCGCCCTCGGCTTCCTCATGCCGCTGCTGCGAGGGTGAAAGCAGGGCGCAGATAGCAGAGAGCGACAGCCAAGGTCGCAGCTCATCGCGAAACGACTCGCAGCGCCCTGCTCCATGCGCCTTGCACTCTGCGCTACGCGCAGCTCGCCGCGGCGTGCTCTTCCTTGTGGCAGGAGTGATCGCAGCAGGGGCTGAGAGGCACGCCGTTCATGGCAGTAGGGGCTTCGAGATCGGGATTCGGCTCCAGCGGCATGAGGCCGAGATCGCGGAGGAGCTTCATGTCCTCGTTCGCACGCGGATTGGCGGCGGTGAGGAGCTTGTCGCCGTAGAAGATGGAGTTCGCACCGGCGAAGTAGGCCAGCGCCTGGGCCTCGCGGCTCAGGTTCGTGCGACCGGCGCTGAGGCGCACCTTGGCCTTCGGGATGGCGATGCGGGTGACGGCGATCATGCGGATGAAGGCGAAGGCATCGACGACGTCGTTGTCACCCAGCGGCGTGCCTTTGATGGGCATCAGCGCATTGATCGGCACGCTCTCGGGCTGCGGATTGAAGTTCGAAATGACCTCCAGCATCTTCAGGCGGTCCTCGATGGTCTCGCCGAGGCCGAGGATGCCGCCGCAGCAGACGGACATGCCGGCGTCCTGCGCATGACGGATGGTGCGGAGACGATCTTCAAAGCTGTGCGTGCTGACGATGTTCGGATAATGCTCCGGTGAGGTGTCCACATTGTGGTTGTAGGCGGTCACACCGGCTTCCTTGAGGTCGGCAGCCTCTTCCGCGCCGAGTTCGCCAAGGGTGACGCAGACTTCCATGCCGAGCTTGGAAACGTCGCGCACGATGTCGAGCACCTGATCGAATTTTTGCGTGCCTTTGCGCACGCCTTTCCAGGCGGCGCCCATGCAAAAGCGGGTGGAGCCGTTCGCCCGAGCGGCGAGAGCACGCTCCATGACCTGCTCCTTCGGCATCAGCTTCTCCGCCTGCACGCCGGTGGTGTAGCGGGCGCTCTGGGCGCAGTAGCCGCAGTCCTCGCTGCAGCCACCCGTCTTGATGCTCAGCAGGGTGCAAAGCTGCACCGCGTTGTCCGTCCAGTGCTCGTCATGCACGGCGCGGGCCTGCTTGAGGAGGTTGAAGAAGGGCTGGTGATAGATGCGGTGAAGCTCGGCAAAGGTCATGGCGGGGGAAAAGTGCGCCGGATACTTGGCGCAAACCGCCGGGATGCACGGGAAAAGATAGACAAACCCCGCGCCTGCATCCGTCTCTCCCATGATGCCGCGCTCCAGCCAGCTCGAACGCCTTTACGACGCCCATGCCGCGGGTGTCTTCCACTACCTGCACGGCATCGTGCGGTCGGAGGCGGATGCGAAGGACCTGCTGCAGGAGCTTTTCATCAAACTCTCCCGCCTCGCCCTGCCCGCCGATCTCGAAAACGAACGCGCTTATCTCCTGCGCATCGCCCACCGCCTGGCCATCGACTGGCTGCGCCGACATGCCAGCCGTGAAAAGGCGGAGCAAACGCAGCCGCAGGCGCTTTTCGCCCCGCAGGATGATCCCGATGCCGACCGCTTCGCCCGTCGTGTTGAGGCCGCTTTGCACGAGTTGCCGCCGGAGCAGCGCAGCATCGCGGAGATGAAGCTGTGGCACGGCCTCACCTTCGAGCAGATCGCCGAGACGCAGCAGATCCCGCTGAACACCGCCGCCAGCCGTTACCGCTACGCCCTCGAAAAACTCCGCGGCCTGCTGAAGCCGCTCTACGACGAATTGAAGCCATGAAAACGCCCCCCGATGCCTTCGAGCATGATTTGGAACGTCTCGCCCTCCGCGAGCTGCCACCGCACTGGCGGCAGGAAATCCTCGCGCAGGCGCACAAGCCCCGTTTCGCCCCGCCGCGGCCTCTCGCCTTCGTTTTGGCCGCCGCGTGGATCATCATCCTCGCGTTGCAGATGCTCATGCCGGCACCGTCGAATGTGCCGCTCGCACCGCATGCGCCCGTTTTCGCCCCCAGCAGCCTCTTTGCCCTCAATCACCACCTCGACCTCCTCCAGCCATGAAACGCCTCTTCAGCCTCCGCGTGCTCGTTTGGACCCTCGCCAGCCTCGCCACGCTCTACGTCCTCGCCGTCACTCTCGAGAACTGGACCGGCGCACGCGCCCTCGCCGCCGCGAAGGAAAAAGTCGCGAACGAAGGTGAGAGCCTCGACTTCATGGCCCTCGTGCCGCCGCTGCCGTCCGAAGCGGAAAACTTCTGCGCCATCGAACCTCTCGCCGGACTCACGAATCCGAAAAACGAGCCTGCGCAGGCTTTGAAGGCGCTCGACTGGACCAAGTTGCAGGTTGGCGGCCTCAACTCGATCCAACTCGCTCAAGCGCCCGATTTGAAGCCGTGGATCCAGCACCTCGCGAAGAACGGCATTGGCAAAGCAGATGCCACGCCCGCCGAGATGCTCGCCGCGCTCGATGCTGCGCATCCGATGCTCAAAATGCTGGCCGATGCCGCGCCGCAGCGTCGCGCGGCGCAGTTCACACCGCGGCTTGGCGACGGCCTCCAGGAGATGTCGTTTTTTGAATTGCCGATGCCGCATTACAACCACGCCCAGCGCCTCGCCAAGGCTCTGCTGCTCCGTTGCAATCTCGCCATAGCCGCCGGAAACGCCGCCGAGGCCGTGCGCTGCATCCAGGCCTCGCTGCGCCTCGCCCACGGCTGCTTCCAAGACCCTGTCCTCATCGGTTTGCTCGTCGGCTCCACGATTCACGCCACCACGATGGATCGCGTTTGGGCACTCCTGCATGCCCGCATCGCCACCGATGCCGAACTGAACATCCTGCGCGATGAACTCACCCGCCTCGACCTGCCCGGCTCGATGCTCCACGCCATGCGTGGTGAGCTCGCCGGTGCAGCGCAGACCTTTGAGATGCTCAAAGGGCGTCCTGAGATGCGCAGCGGTATGTTTGGTCTGGTTACCGACTCGGGTCCGAAACCCGGCGATCCTCAACCATGGTCTGCAAGGCTTCTCAACTTGGTGATTCCCTCAGGGCTTTTCGATCACTCGGAGGCTTTGCTCATTCAGCAGGAGCTAGACTTGCTCATCGTTCCCATGAAACAGGGCGGTTATGTGAAGCTCAGCCCGAAGTTGAAAATCCTCGACGCATCCATCAGCGAGCATCGCAGGCTGACCAATCCGCATGGCTGGCTCGTCGGTCTCGTTTTGCCCACCTACAACAGCATCGTGCGCGGCGTCAGCGAATCCGAAACGCGTCGTCGCCAGGCCTTGGCAGCACTCGCCATCGAGTCCTTCCGACTCGCGAAAGGTTCTCCACCGGAGTCGCTTCCCGCCGGCATCCTTGATGTCATCGATGAAAAACCCATGCGCTATCGCGTCGAAGGCGGCGGCTACGTTTTGTGGTCCATCGCTCACGACGAGGAGGACGATGGCGGCAAGCTGCCAGGCAAGGATGAGAAGGTCAGAGATGCCAAATTCACCGGCGACTGGGTGTGGCGCATGCCCACGGGCAATTGAAACCGCGTTTAAATAAAACCGGCCAGCTCAAGCGTCGTCTGCCAAACTGAACGCGGATGCCGCCCAGCGAAGCCACTCTTTCCCGACTCCATGCCGACCACGCCGTGAGCGTGTATCGCTTCGCGTGGTCGGTGACGAAGGACGAGTCGCTGGCGCAGGAGGTGGTGCAGGAATTGTTTTTGAAGCTCGCTCGCGATGCCGAGGCCCTCACCACCGCCCGCTCGGAGCGGGCGATGATCTTCACGATGGCGCGAAACCTCGCGCTGGATGCCTTGCGGCAGCGTCAGCGGCAGGAAAAGGCGCTGGAGGCCTGGGAGCAGGAGCAGCCGCCGGATTGGTTCGAGCCTGCGGCCGATCATGAAGCACTCATCGCCGCGCTCGCCGCATTGCCGGAGGAGCAGCGCAGCGTCGTGCACCTGCATGTGTGGGAGGACATGAGCTTTCGCGAGATCGGCAAGCTGCTCGGCCTGCCCACGCAAACCATCGCCAGCCGCTACCGCTATGCCTTGGACAAACTCCGCGCCCATTCACCCACCCTCGTATGAACCCGGACCCCGAACAAACCCTGCGCACCCTCCGCTGGCGTGATCCACCGCCGGCGTTTTTAAAAGCGAGCTTGGAAGCGGCACTCGCCGAGTCGCGACAGCGTCGAAAACACCGCGTCATCGGCTGGCTCGCCTTCATCCCACGACCGCTGCGGCTGCCGCTGGCCGCGTGCTGGCTGCTCGCACTCTATTTCCGCCTCACCACGCCGGAGGCCATCCCGCAAAGCACGCTCGAAAACTATGCCAAGCTGCCGCCCATGACACCGGCGCAGCTCATCGCCCATCGCGAAACCACCGAACGCCTCGCTCATGAACTCCTCGAACAACGCCACGGTCCGATCCCGCCGCTCTGAAGAAAGTGGAACAGGTTTTTAACCTGTTCATCCCCCGTCCGCTCATGCACGCAGCCTCCCCATCCCAACCGACAGGTTGCAAACCTGTCCCACTTTCTCGCCGCTGGCTCCGTCAGCTGCTTTGGGCCTGCGTCTGCGTCATCTCGCTGCTCGTCGTCTATTACCAATGGGAAAACCGTCACGGAGCCCGAGAGCTGGCTGAAATGCGCACGCAACTCTTCGCGCGGCTCCGCACTGATGACCCGCTTATGTTTTCACCGCCGAAGGTCAGCGACGACGAAAACGTCTTCGCCATCCCCGCTGTGGAAGCATGGGCGACGGAGCCCTTGGAGCCGGGCAGTGCCTTCAAGCAGTATCACATCCCCGAGGAGGCTTTTTGGCCCAAGAACATGCCGAGGCCCGAACTCATCGAAAACGAAGCGGACGGCACCTCACACATCGACTGGGCGAAATGGACCGGCGGACGCGATTTGAAAGGCGAAACGCCCGCATTGGCCCTGAATCGGGCTTTGGGCGATCTCGATGGCTTGCTGCCGAAGCTCGCTCAGGGCCTCGACCGGCCGCTCGCATGCCTCAAACCGGGTCTGCGTGAATCCATGGAGGCAGCGAAGGGACAAATCTGGGATACGGTGATACCCAAAACAGGCTCCATCAACGCCCACCAACGGGCCCTCGACCTGCATCTGCGTTGCGCTGCCTGCGCAGGTGATCAGGCGAAGGCACAGCAGCTCGCGATGATCAGCCTGCGCTTGTTCCCTGAGTCGGCGGCAGCGCACGGGTCATTGGTTTCCGCGCTGGTCGCCGTCGCTTCTCACAACATCGCCTTCGGAGGCTTGCAGGAGGCGCTTTCACAGCCCGTGTGGGACGAGCGAGGCCTCACGCTGCTCCAAGCGCAGTTGGCGAAAGAGAACGATCTTCACTACATGGTGAGAGCGCTCGGCAGTGAAACACTGTGGATGCATGCCCAGTACATCCGTGGCAGGCAGCAGCGGCTCGACTGGCGCAGTGATGACATCCTGAGCCGGCTCTCGTCAGGAGACATGTATGAGCGCCTCATTCAATTTGCCATGGTCATGGGCCCCATCGGTTGGCATGACGCGGACTCGGCTAACCATCTGCACGCCATGCTCCTCCACATCGGCCCGGATGCCGAGGATGCCTGGCTTGACGCCGGCACACGCGGTCGTAAGGCGAAACAACTCTGTGAAAACGTCTTGTTCGCCATCGCAGGAGTGCCCGTGCCCAACCCCCGGCGCCTCATCGGCGGTGCCGCCATCCCCAACGTCGGCAACCTTCATGCCGCTGCCGCCGAAACCCTCTTCCACCGCCGCTGCCTCATCCTCGCCTGTGAATTGGAAAAGCATCGCCTGCGTCACGGCGCGTATCCCGCCGCCTTGCCGATTCTCAGCGGCTTTGAAACGCACGACCCCGCCCGCCCGAAGCAACCTCCCGGCTACCGCCTCGAAAACGGTGGTTACCTGCTCTGGTCCGCCGGGCAGGATGCCAAGAATGATGGCGGCGTGACCGACAAAGACTGGCTCTGGCGCATGAAACGCAATCCATGAACACACAAACTTGGTACACGTTCCGCTTCGCACGCTGGCTCTTCCGGCTGGCTTGGAATCGCCATGTCGCGTTGAGCCTCATCACGCTCTCCTCGCTGCTCGTTGTCTATTACCAATGGGAGAATCGCCGCAGCGCACGCGAGCTTAAAGCTGCGCGTGAGCGCTTGCTCGCACGCATCGGCACCGAAAACTGGCTCGACCTCGCGGCCCCCAGAGTGCCGGATGAGCAGAACTTTTTCGCACTGCCCGTCGTCGAGCAGTGGATGCACCGCGATGGAAAGCGAATCCGCTACGTCATCCCGAAAGGCGTGTTTTTGCCTGAAGGCTTCGTAAAGCCCGAAATCCTCGAAAACGAGACTGAGGGCACCTCCCGTGTCGATTTCGCCAGTTGGGCCAAAAATCGTGATTGGAATGGCGAATCGCCCGCAGCCGCCCTGAACCGCGAACTCGGCGACGGCAACGGTTTGCTCCCGAAACTCACCGCAGGCCTCTCCCGGCCCTTTTCCGCCTGGAAACCGCACCAGCGCGACGAATTCATCGCCGCAGGGGCCAATCCATATGACGTGACACAACCCCACATCAGCAATGTGAACCAGCACATGCTCGATCTCGGCCTTCATCTCCGCGTCGCTGCTGCCGCAGGTGATTTGGAAAAGACACGCAACACCGCGCTCATCCTGCTGCGTCTCTTTCCTGAGTCCGCCACCTCACATCACGGGCTGGTCGGCTCGCTGGTGAGCACCGCTGCGCACGGAATCGCCTTTGAGGCGCTGCAAGACGCCCTCGGCCAACCCGCGTGGACCGTGGAAAGCCTCCGCGCCATCCAACTCCAGCTTGCCAAGATCAACGACCTCGAAGTGATCGAGCGTGCCATGAGCATGGAGACACTCACCGGCTACGGCGTCGGTCTCTTCATCCGCGAAAGCTGCCGCAAAGACGGCCTCGCCGTCGAAATGCTCCACTTTGGCAATGAGAACGACTCCTGGCTCGCACGCCTTGGCAACCAAGCCACGCGCCTCGGCTACATCTACGGTCCCACCGGCTGGCACGACGCCAGCACCGCCTTCTATGTCGAGTGCTACCTCGACACGCTCGGCCCCGCAGGTGAAACCGAGTGGATGAGTGCCCCTGAACGTCAGGAAGCCATCAAAAGCCGCTACAAAGCCGAATACGTCCACAACGACTGGCTCCGCGACTGGAACATGCGCCGCAAAATCGGCCTGATGTCGATCCCCCGCGTCGGCAACCTCTTCCCTGCCGCCGCGGAAACGCTCTTTCACCGTCGCTGCCTCATCATCGCCTGCGAGTTGGAAAAGCATCGCCTCCGGCACGGCGCATATCCTGCAACGCTGCCCGTTCTCAGCGGCTTTGACACCCAAGACCCCGCCGCACCTTCCAAACAGCCCGGCTACAAACTCGAAGCCACCGGCTACGTCCTCACCTCCGCGCAGGGCTGGCAATGGCGCATGAAACGCACGCTATGAAAACCTGGTACACCTTCCGTCTTGCTCGCTGGATCTTTCGATTCGTGACGACTCGTCGCGTCGTGTGGACGCTCATCGTGTTGGTCTCCCTGATCACGGTGCTGTGGCAGTGGGAGAACTGGCGCAGTGCGCGTGAGTTGAAGGCCGTGCATCAGCGTGTGATCGAGCGACTGGGCACGGATGATCCGTTCGCTTTCATGCCGCCGAGCGTCACGGATGAGCAGAACTACTTCGCGAATCCCTTGATCGAATCGTGGCTGCATGAGACGAAGCCGGGAACGCTGGGCACGCACTACAAACCACCAGCCGACGTGCTGGTGCCGGAGGATTTCATCACTCCGGAGATTGTCGAGAGTGATGACGGCGGACCTGGCAGGCTCGATTTGAAAGCGTGGATGGCGAAACGGGCGGCTCCCGCAGGTGAGGACGCCGTGACAACGCTTTCTCGTGAACTGGCACAACATCAGGCCATGCTTCAAAAGCTCGCGGAGGGAGTGAACAAACCTTATTCCATCATGAAACCCGGCCAGCGAGAGGCGACCGAGGCTGCAGGCGGCAATACGTGGGAGGCGGCGATTCCCCAGTTTAAAAATCTGAACCGTTTTCAGAAGCAGCTCGGCCTTCATCTGCGCAGCGCGGCGATGGTGGGAGACAACGAGAAGACCGCAATGACCGCTCAGATCATGCTGCGCTTCAGCGAGGCACCAGCACGCGGCGGCATCATCGGCATCCTGGTGCCGCTGGCACTGCATGAGATCACTTTTGATGCGCTGCACGAAGCGCTGGAGCATCCGGCGTGGACCGAAGAATCGCTGAGCCGTTTGCAGGTGAGGCTGGGGCAGTTTGACGAGCTGGAGAGCTATGAGAAATCGTTCGGCGGCGAGATCACAGGCATGTTTGCCGCGCTCACCTACTTCCGCCGTCATCCTGAGGTGGTGGAGCAACTGAATGTGTCCCAACCGGGCTGGCAAGGCTGGGTGGACCGGGCTTTCGAGTTCGCGATGATTCGTGGCCCCATCGGCTGGCATGATGCCAACATCGCGTTTTATGCAGACTGCATGGTGGAGCAGCTCGGACCTGCTGGAAAGGCCGCATGGCTCACTGCAGGAGCCCGTGATGAAAAAGTGCGACAACTTAGCAAAGAGGCCAATTCATGGCCGAATCCCCGTCGCATCCTCGGAGCCATCGCCATCCCAAATGTCGGAAACATTTCCCGGGTGGCCGCGGAGACGCTTTTCCATCGTCGCTGCCTCATCATCGCGTGTGGGTTGGAAAAGCACCGGCTGCGTCATGGGGCCTTTCCGGCTTCGTTGGAGGCGGTGAAGGAGGATTTGAAGCTCTTCACGCTCGATGATCCGGCACGTCCCGGCCATCTGCCGGGCTTCCGGCTTGAGAAGGGGGGCTACCTGCTCTGGTCTGCGGGGCCGGACGCGAAGGATGACGGCGGCGTGAAGGACAAGGACTGGCTTTGGCGGATGAAGCGCCCTTGAACGGGCTTACTTCTTCTCCTCGGCGCCGGGTGTGACCTGGCCGTTGCGGATCTTCGCTTTGAGTCGTGACCAGAAATCGTCGTCTTCGGGGTTCAGCTCGGGCTGGCGGCCCTCGACGGGCTTGGTGTCGAGGCGGGGAATGGCCGGGGCCTTGGCGGCATCGGCGTCACTGCGGGAATCGGCGATGGAGCCGCCATATGCCGCGAAGTTGTTCACGGGCACGTCATACTTCCGCGAATCGACGGCGAGCTTGCGGTGGGCGTTGATGAAGGCGGTGGGCGAGTAGTAAACGCTGTTGTCGCGAGGGAACTGGGAGCGGTTCATGCCCACGCGGAGGTCTTTGCGCATCTCAAAGTGCAGGTGGACGAAGTACATGCCGTTGTTCCCGCCCATCGTGCCGACGAGCTGGCCCCTTTCGACGAGGTCGTGCAGTTTCACGACACGTTGATGCAGGTGCGCGTAAAGCGAATCGACCATGGCCACGCGGCCATCGAGCTCGCGGTAGATGTGGCGGACGATGATGCAATTCCCCCACCCGACGCCGATGTTTGCGGAAAAGATCACCACGCCACGGGCGCAGGCGTAAATGGGAGCGCCGAGATCGCTATCGCCACCGCCGTTGCCATTCCAGTCCTCGCCGAGGTGGCCATTCGGGAAGTAGCCGCGGGCTTTGTGATAGCCGGCGGCATCCGGCTTGCCCACGGGGAAGTCGAAACCATCCGCCAGACGCACCCGGATGGTGCTGCCAGCCTGCGCAAAACCCTGCGTCGAAGCCGCGAGCAGGCACAGCAGGGCCAGCAGCAGTCGGAGGGCAGGTTGGAGGTTGGATTTGGCGAATTCGGTCATCCCGGGGAGAGCGGAAGGGCCGGGAGACTAGCGCAAAGGGCTGGAAAGGCCAGCAGGGAATCACCCTGCGGCGGCTTCACTTGCTGTGAAAAATCTCACTCTGCACGATGGCATGAATCAGATCCCGCATCGCGTGGCCTTTGGCCTTCGATTGGGCCACGAGCCGCTCGATCTCACCGCGATCGGAAAAGCCCATCGGGCGGCCGGTGGCAAAGGTGAGGAGCTTTTCGGTCACGCAGCGGGCCACCTTGTCCTGATCGGCTAGGAGCACTTTTTGGAGTTCGGCAAGGTTTTGGAAGCTTTTGCCATCCGCGAGCTGTCCAGCTGCATCGACCGGTGGTCCGAGGCGGTAGCGCACTTTGCGGCCCTCGACCTTCAGATCGACCTTTTCGCCCTCACCGAGGCTGCGGAAGCGCTCACGCCAGCCTCCGATGACGTCGTAGTTTTCCAAAGCGAAGCCCGGTGGATCGATGACGCGGTGGCAGCCCTGGCAGCTTTCCATCTCGCTGTGTTTGGCGAGCTGTTCACGCAGCGTGGTGGCTCCGCGGATGTCTGGCTCTACGCCGGGCACGCCCGGTGGCGGCGGTGGCGGCTCCATGCCGAGGATGCGGTCCATCACCCACACGCCGCGCACGACGGGCGAGGTGTTCGTGCCATTCGCGCTGACCTTCAAAATGCTCGCCTGGGTCAAAACACCGCCGCGACGGCTCTCGGGCGTGAGTTTGACCTTTTGCAGCTCCACGCCGCTGACGCCGGGAATGCCGTAATGCCTTGCCAGACGGCCATTGAGCATCGCGAAGTCGCTGTGGATGACATTCGCGAGGCTGAGGTTTTGCGTGATGAGATGCGTGATGAAGCCACGTGTCTCGCGCAGCATGCTGTTGAGCAGCAGGCCGTCGTATTCAGGATAGAGCTGCTTGTCCGGCGTGGTGAATTCGATCTCGCGGAGGTTCAGCCAGCCATCGGTGAAATCAGTCACGAAGCGCTCCAGCGTGCCCGCTTGCAGCAATCGCTCGGTTTGTGCTCGCAGCACCTCTGGCTGCGAGAGCTTCGCACTCAGCAAGGTGGCGTCGGGCGTGCTGCGAGTGAGGAAATAGCTCAGGCGCGAGGCAAGCTGGAGGTCGTTGAGCTTTCCAGCGGGCTCTTTGAGGAAAAGAAACTCCGGCGAGCACAAAATGGCGATCGCTGCGGTGCGCATGGCCACGAGGAAATCCTTTCCTTCGGCAAACTCGGCATCAAACAGCTTCACATACGGCTCCACCTCCACCGCTGTGGCCGGGCGACGAAACGCAGCACTCGCAAACGCAGGCAGCAGCTTGCGTGCATCACCCGCTGGATCGGTCGAATCGGCGGTAAAGACGGGTTTGTAGCCTGATTTGCCACGCATCCATGGTTTCTCCGGCATCACCTCGCGGAGCTTGGCATCGCCGAGAAGCTGCTTTTGACCTCGTGGCGGCCATTCGGTGATGAACGGACCTTCGAGCTCCACTTTCATCAAGGCGAGACCTTCACCTGGATAGTTCGCCGGGCCGTCTTTGACGGGCGAACGGCCATCCGGTCCATTCAGGCCCTGCGGGCTGATCCAGATGCCTTTGTTCGCATCGAGGTGCAGCGTGACTTCGACCGTGCCGGGCTTGCCGACGGGTAGTTCGTGATAGCTGTGCGTGACGTTGTCGGCATTGCGGAAGTTGAAGCTGCCGGTGATCAGCGCAAAAACGGGTGGTTCCTCGATTTGATAGCCGTAACCGGTCACACGCAGCTTGTAGGTGCCGGAGGCTTTCGCGCGGAGGTTCGGGATGACGGTGCTCGGGAAGCCGCCTTCGTTGAAAACGACGATCGCGCCGTCGTCGCGCTTCAGCCAGTGCTTGCCCAGATTGTCCTTGTTGCGGTCGCTTTCGAGCGTGGCGCTCTGTGTGATCTTCTCCGGTTGCTGGTCGGCATACAGCGCGGTGTTCAGCGCCTGCTCCGCAGCCTCCATGTAGCGCTGCATCTGGATGCCGGAGATGGACAGCGCCTCGCCGATGTTGTCGAAGCCCGCGGCGCGGCCGTCTTCCGGCAGCGAGTCGATGACGTTCACTTTCACGCCGAGGAGGTCTTCGAGCGTGTTTTGATACTCGCGACGGTTCAAGCGTCGCAACACGGTGCCTTTCTGCGCCTTCGATTTCGCAACGAGATCACCGCCGAGCGCAGCCATGAAGTCTTGCACCTCGTCCTGCGTCGGCTGCTTCTTCTTTTTCGCCGGCGGCATCTCTCCAGCCGCCACGCGATCAAACACGCGCACCCATTTTTTCAACGCGGCCGCATCCGTGCCATCGGTGGACACCGTCGCGAGATCGAGCCCGCCCTTCTTCATCTCCGCGTCATGGCAGTCCATGCAATGCGTGTCGAGAAACGGCTGAAACGCCGGTGCCGCCGCGTGCGCGAGAGTGGCCAGACCAAGCAGAGCAATCGAAGTCAAAAAATGCATGAGCAGGCGAAGAACGACGCTGGAGGCGCAGACCTGACCGAAAAGTGGCTTGGCGTGATTCGGCGGTTACACGTCCCACGCCTTAGCGCGTGCAAGCGCCCGCTGCCAGGTGGCGATTTTGGCGGTTCGGAGGGCGGGTTTGAGCTTGGGCGTGAACTTCATGTCCGCTTTCCAGTGCTTGGCGATATCGGCCTGGTTCTTCCAGAAGCCGGTGGCGAGACCGGCGAGGCAGGCAGCACCGAGGGCGGTGGTTTCGTTGACCTTCGGGCGCACGACGGGCACGCCGAGGAGATCGGCCTGCATCTGCATGAGCAGGTTGTTGAGCGAGGCACCGCCATCGACGCGGAGTTCCTTCAGCTTGATGCCGGAGTCAGCCTGCATGGCGTGGAGGATATCGGCCACCTGGAGGGCGATGGATTCGAGCGCGGCACGGGCGATGTGGCCGCGGCCGGTGCCACGCGTGATGCCGACGATGGTGCCGCGGGCATACGCATCCCAATGCGGAGCACCGAGTCCGGCGAAGGCGGGCACGAGATAGACGCCGCCGGTGTCCGGCACGCTGGCGGCGAGTTTTTCGACCTCGGCGGAGCTTTCGATGATGCCGAGGCCATCCCGCAGCCACTGCACGACGGCACCGGCGATGAAGACGCTGCCTTCGAGCGCATACTCCATCTTGCCACCGATGCGCCATGCGATGGTGGTGAGGAGTTTGTTTTTCGAGGCGATGGGCTTGGTGCCGGTGTTCATGAGCATGAAGCAACCGGTGCCGTAGGTGTTCTTCACCATGCCGGGCTGCGCACAGACCTGGCCGAAGAGCGCGGCCTGCTGATCGCCCGCGATGCCGGTGATGGGAATGGAGCCGCCGAGCAGCGTGGTGTGGCCGAAGAGGCCGCTGGAGTCCCGCACCTCGGGCAGCATGGAGGCGGGCACGCCGAAGAGGCTGAGGAGTTTTTCATCCCAGCGACCTTTGCGGATGTCGTAAAGCATGGTGCGGGAGGCATTCGAGACATCGGTGGCATGCACCTGGCCCGCGGTGAGGTTCCAAAGCAGCCAGCTATCGACGGTGCCAAAGGCGAGACGGCCCTTCGCGGCGAGCTGCTTGGCTCCTTTCACATGCTGGAGGATCCACTGGACCTTCGTGGCGGAGAAGTAGGCATCGACGACGAGGCCGGTCTTTTGGGTGATAAGGCGGTCGAGCTTCTTTTTGCGCAGCGCATCACACACGGGCGCGGTGCGGCGATCCTGCCACACGATGGCATTACCGACGGGCCAGCCGGTTTCACGATCCCAGACGACGGTGGTCTCGCGTTGATTGGTGATGCCGATGGCGGCGACATCGGCAGCGGTGGCCTTTGCCTTCACGAGAACCTCACGGGCGGTGGCGAGTTGGGTGTCCCAAATGGCCTGCGGATCATGCTCGACCCAGCCGGGCTTTGGAAAGAGCTGCGGGAACTCCTTTTGCGCGACGGCGACGACCTTGCCGCTGTGATCAAAGAGGATGCTGCGGGAGCTGGTGGTGCCCTGATCGAGGGCGAGGACGTATTTCATGGTGGTGCGGCGGTTTTAGCGGGGAAGGGCTTCCGAAGTCAATCGCGGCTGTAAACGCCCCCGGAAGGTGGAATTGGCATTTTCGGCCCTGATTGAATAGGATCGGCCCGCGAACATCGAAACGACCGCCATGCAAAATCCCCCTCTCTCCTCCTCCGTCACTCCCACGCTGCCGAAACGCTCGTTTTGGCGGCATCCGCTGGTGATCACGCTTTGTGTCCTGCTGGGGCTGGCCGGTGTGGCGGCGGCCGCGGCCGGGATCTGGTGGAAGTCGAATTTTGATCCGGCTCCCTTCAAGCCCGTGGCGCTCACGACGCAGGAGCAGGCCGCGTTTGACCAGAAACTGGCCGCTTTCACCGGCAACGCCCCTGCTGCGCCCGCTCCTGCTCCGGTCACCGATCTCGAAAAACGCACGCTGGTGATCACCGAGAAGGAAGTGAATGCCTGGCTGGCCAAAAACGAGCTCGGCGAGAACGTGCAGGTGCGCTTCAAAAACGGCAAAATCACCGGTGCGATCATTTTGGAGCTGCCAGACGACTTTCCGGTCCTCGCCGGGCAGAAGATCAAGGCCAGCCTGGCCCTCGTCGCCCATCTGAACGATGCCAGCCGTGACCTCGCCCTGCTGGTGGACGACGTGACCGTCGGAGGCATGCCCCTCCCGAACGCCTGGGTGGGTGACATCAAGGGCCTGAACCTCGTGGACGAGACCGCTCACAAGGACCCGGCCATGGAAAAATTTCTGAAGGGCATCCGCCAGTTTGAGATCCAGGACGGTCTGGCGGTGGTTAAGCTCAATGAATAGACGGTAGCGCTGGCCAGCCCAGGAGGCTGTAACAGCTACAAACACGGACCTAAAGCCGCTTCAAGCCCGCCCGGAATCACCGGACGGGCCTCTTTTTTTCTTGTTTAGAACGAACTAAATCGATTAGCATGACCAATTAAATCCCAACCAAAATGCTAATGAAGATATTGCGTCGCCACCGACTCTCCATCGCCGTAATTTTGATCACCCTCCAGGCCACATGGCAGGTGGTGCCCGCCGCCCGGGGAGCAACGATCGACTGGAGCGCTGGCAGCAGCGCTGATTTTGTATGGGGAAATGGCCTCAACTGGGCGGGGGGAGTGCCGACGGTGACGGGTGACGCAGTGTTTGTGTCCCCGATCCCGAATCCTGGAACGCTTCCGAACCCAAACATCGTCTTGCTTGGCGCGGCGAGCGTGGCCAACAGCCTGAATTTCCAAGACCGCTACACACTGACCGGTGGTGACCTCACGCTAACCAGTGGCGGTATTCGCGTTGATCTGGCCCAGACGGCAACCATTGCGTCCCAATTGACGGGCGGCAACGGCCTCAGCAAAACCGGGGGGCGGGACCTTGAGGCTGACGAACGTGCTGAACAATTACACTGGCATTACCAGCATTTCGAATGGCTCGATTGTGTTGAGTGATCCTGCCGTGCTTGGCGCGGATACCTCCACCGTTTTGATCAGCGGATCGGCCACACGTGGCTTCGGTGGGGGCTCTCTCGTTCTGGCGGGCACCGACACCTCGGGTGTGAATTTCACGCGGGCCATCAACGCCACCGGTTTGGGGCCGATCACGGATCGCGGCGCAGCGCTGGTGAGCGTGGGCTTAAACCAGCTTTCCGGGCAGGTGAGCATGGCCCAAGGGCTGGTGAACACGCGGTTTATCTCGTCGGCAGGCATGCTTTCATTCACAGGTGGTCTTGATGTGGCAGGGACTGCGGGAACGACGGTTTCTCAGTTCGGCGGTCTCAATACCGCCGGCGCTGGCGCTTATGCTATCACCGGCGCTCTCACAGGTGTCGGAACACTTGAAAAAACGGGTTCAGGGACACTGCTGCTGAAACCTTCAGACACTTCAGGATTCACCGGGACGCTCCGCGTGAGCAGCAGCGCGACCGGGGTGACGAGCTCTGTGCGAATCACGACACCGAATGTGCTCGGCACTCGCACCGCGACGGGGACGGGCGGCGTGCTCGATATCAACGGGGGCACGCTGGAGGTGCGCATGGACACCCCTTCTGTGCTAGCAGGAGGCGCTCCGGCGAATATTTACCATCGTGCGAACACCAGCACGATCTTCGTGGATCATGCTCCCGGAAGCAATGTGATCAACCAGGTGGTCACCTTCGGCCAGTTTGCGTTCGAGGAAAACCTGACCATGAACTTCAGCGGTCGCAACGGCTATGGGATCACCTTGGGAGCTGCCCCCGTCCAGGGCGGCACCGCCGCATCGACCATCACCAACAACATGAATGGCACCCTTACCTTCACGGGCGCCTTTTGGAGCAATGCGGACACGTCCAGCCGCACCATGACGATCAACGGTGCTGGCAACACGCTCATCTCGGGGAATTTCACCGCATCGAGCACGACGACGAACGTGGACCACAGCCTGACGAAGGCGGGCACGGGTACTTTGACGATCTCCAGCACGGGCGGCACTCTGGATGGACAGGTCAACATCAACGCTGGCACGCTGGCGATCGCCGACTTCCGCTCGGTGAACAATAGCGCGACGAACAATTCCGGGGCCGTGCCCTTTGCCATAAATATCGGCAGCTCAGGAACGGCTGGCACACTCAATATCGGAGTCACCGGAGTAACTCCTACAGGGGCTGGATTGACCTCGCAGCGCGCCATCAACCTCTCCGGCACCACAGGCGGTGCCACCATCAACGCCAGCCAGCCCGGCCTGAACCCTGTCATCATTGCGACCATGGGCACGACCGGGGCGGGAGCCAAGACGCTGACGCTGGGGGGCAGCAACACGGCAGACAATGCCATCAACGGCGTGATCGCTGACAACGGTGCGGTGACAATCGTGAAGACCGATCTAGGTACGTGGGTTCTGGGTGGCAACAACACCTACACCGGCACCACCACGATCAGCGGTGGCACGCTGAAACTGAAAGCGAGCGCAGCGGCCTCAAACATCATCGCAAGCACTGGTGCGTTCACCTTCAATTCCAACGCAACCACACAGACCGCGGGTGGAACGCTCGAATTGGTCGGCCTGGCAGGTTCCAACGTCGTGGAGAGCCTCGGAGCGCTCACCCCCACCCAAGGCATGAACACGGTCAAAGTGACACCGGGCTCCGGTGGCACCGCATCCCTGACCTTCTCCTCCTTGGGAACCGTGGCAGGCACTGCCGCAGTGAATTTCATCACGCCAAATCCTGCGACCAATATCATTACATTGACGGGGCAGGCCACCACGACGGCTGCCACGCTGCCAGGCTCCGGAAGGTTGTACATCAACGGTTCCAACTTTGCGCGGATCAATGCCGGCCAGGTGGTCACCCCGGTTTACGGGACGGATGCTGGTTTTGTGAACGCGGGTGCCGCCTTGACGGCGAGCAGCCACAACCGTCTGGCCAGCAGCATCGCCTCCCAAGCGGCGGTGACAGTGAGTTCCTTGAAGATTGACGGCTCTCAGTCGCTCAACATGGCCGGCACCCTGACGGTCTCGCTCGGGGGAGTACTTCAGACGGATGGCAGTGGCGTGATTTCCGGCGCGGGCATCACCACGAGTTCCAATGCGGCGTTTTCGGCCCGGGTGAATCTTCCGACGGATTCGCTCACGATCAGCGCTCCGATCTCCGGGACGACGGGCGGGTTGACCAAGACCGGTGCTGGCGTGCTGGTGCTCTCGGGGGCGAACGCACAAACGGGTGCCACCACGATTAATGAGGGCACCTTGAGGCTTTCGGGCGGGTTGGCCACGCTGAGCGGCGCATCGCAGGACCTGACGATCCGCCAGGGGGCGGTGTTTGACCTCAATGGTGTGAGCACAGGCGCGACGATCAAGAATCTCATCGGCTCCGGCACCATCACCAACGGTGTGGCTCCCAACGCCCCTGCAGCGGCGACTCTGACGGTCGGGAACGGCACACCTGCCGCGTCGACCTTTTCGGGTGTGATCCAGGATGGCACCGGCGGCCCACTGAGCATTGTGAAACGAGGCACAGTGGCCTTCACCTTCAGCGGCCTGAACACTTACACTGGCAGCACAACCATCGAATCAACAGGATCGATCACCACGCCCACACTGGCGGATATCGGTCTGCCAAGCGGCATCGGCGCGGGTAGTGGCACGAGCAATGCCACCAACGCGGCCAGCCTTGTTTTCCAAGGACCTGGCACGAGCCCCACGCCCGCTCTGATCTACACGGGAGGCGCCTCGGTGAGCACCAACCGCCTATTCACCCTCGACATGGCCACGGCGGGATCGACCGCGGTGATCACGAACAACTCCACCAGCGGCTCCGCATTGATCTTCAGCAACACGAGCCCCATCGTTTTCGGCCCCAACGCCACCACATCCCAGACTCTGACGCTGAGCGGATCCTCTTCGGCTGACAGCGCTTTCTTTCCTCAGGTCACGGACAATGGGGCTCTCCCCACGAATCTGATCAAGGCCGGAGCAGGCCAGTGGATTCTGGCGAACTCGGCCAATACCTACACTGGCACCACCGCCATCGCACAAGGGGTGCTCGTCGCGCAAGATGGGCAGGGCCTGCCAAGTGCGAGCGGGTTGCTTCTCGGGGCGACGACGACCAGCGGTGTGCTCCAGACCAGCGGCAACTTCACCCGAAACGTGGCCGCGGCCGCAGGTGCTGGCACGGTCACATGGAATGGAACCACGGGCGGCGGCGGTTTTGCCGCGTTCGACACGAAGCTGGTCGTGGCTTTGGGTGGCACAGGTTCGCCGACCCCTCTTCAGTGGGGAGTCGGCGGCTTTGTCGGCACGGGAGGTGTCCAGACGCTGTTCCTGAGCTCCACAACCGCGCTCGATGAGGTGGAATGGCGGAACGCCATTGATCTGAATGGCGGAACGAGGACCATCCAAGTGGATGACAATGGCAACACCGCCTCGGACTTTGCCACCATCACCGGGGTGATCAGCAACAGCTCCGGCACCGGGAATCTGACGAAGGCGGGCACTGGCATTCTCCAATTGTTTGGTGAGAACAGCTATGCCGGTAACACAAATGTGACGGCGGGAACCTTGGTGGTTAGCTCGCTCGGTCTGAGCACCGGGCCGGTCACGAATACCAGCGTGGGTACCAGCACCGGAGCCGAGACACAGGCTCAGGCAGTGACCCTCGGCAATGGCACCACGACGGGAGGGATTCTCATGTATGTGGGTGGTGGCGAGACAAGCGACCGCATGATTCGGCTCAACACGACGACAGCCGCGAACCAGATCCATGCGTCCGGCACCGGCCCCCTGATCTTGACAAACGTGCTCAATGACCTGGCCACCGGCGCAAAGGTGCTGAACCTCCGTGGCAGCAATGCTGAAGGAAACATGATCACCAGCCAGTTGACCGACAATGGCGGCGCTCTCGGCATCACAGTGGACGGCAGCGCGGTCTGGATCCTTGCCAATGGCACCAACTCCTACACGGGCGTCACGACGGTCAGCGCGGGGGCGCTGGGCATCGGAGCCGACACCGCGCTGGGCACCGGGAGCATCACGCTGAGCAACAGCTCAGTTTTCGCCTACGGGGCTGACCGTGTCGTCGCGAACAACCTGACGCACAACAACAACACGACCCAGGCCTTCATCGGTGATTACTCACTCAGCTTCACCGGCACTTACGCGAATGCCTCCGCCGGGAACAGCAACACGATCACGAACAACATCCTGGCAGGGAAGAGCCTCACGTTGAACAACGTGACGAACAACTCCATCACCGCCGCCCGCACGCTGACCTTCAATGGCGCTGGAGCCACGGTCATCAACGGGGATTTCACCACTTCGACGGCGTTCAACATGAACCTGACCTATTCCGGCACAGGCAGCCTGACCTTGGGAGGCACGAACACGACGGGCAACGTGTTCAACGGGGGCACCATCACGTTGTCATCGGGCAGCCTGATCCTCGGCGCGAACGAGGTGCTGCCGGATATCGTGAGCAACTCGGCCAACACCGGCAACGTGGTCATCAGCCCGGCTGCGGGCATCACCGCCACTCTGGACTTAAATGGTAGGACCGACACGATCAACGGTCTCACCGGCACGAGTGCGGGGACTTTGATCATGGACAACAGTTCTGCCTCGGCTGCGACACTGACGGTGGGAGCAAACGATCAGGCGGCGAACTGGAACGGCAGCATCACCCGGTCGGGCGGCGGCGGTATTACGATTGGCAAAACCGGGGTAGGAGCGGCCACGTTTGCGGGTCCTGCGGACATCACGGCGATCAATGTGCAGTCGGGCCTGCTGAAATTCACTGGAGGAATCACCTCGCCTTCGCAGGTCACGAGCATCATCGTCGCGGGAGAAGGTCTCCTGCAGTTGTTTGACGGTGTTGGAACCCCGTTGTCGAACCTAACCACTTTGAATCTTGGGGCTGGATCCGGCACGGCCACTCTCGAGCTTGATGCGGGTTTGACGACTGACACGCTCACCGCCACGACGGCCGCAGTGGTGGCCAATACCATCAAGTTCAATATCAGAGACGTCGGATTGAGCCCGGGCGGCACCTATTCGCTGCTCGTGGCACCCTCGGGCCTTGCGGCAGGTTCATACACACTGGGGCCTATCGGGGGCTACACGGGCTCCACGTTGAACGTGACGGACACGCTGGTGCAGCTCACGCTCGGCACTGCGGTCTCCGGAGCCATGTACTGGAATGGCGCGGGCTCGTCCTTGGAATGGAATCTGGTGGACGGTTTGGGGAACGGTCTCAATTGGGCCACCGACAAGGCTGGCACCGTCACTCCGGCACCGACCATTCCGGGTGCGGGCACCAGCGTCGTCTTCCAGGCGGACAACGCTGTGGCCGCCGGGGTTGGTCTGCCGCTGGCGACGACCTTGGAACAGAGCGTGCGGATAAACAACCTCGTGGTCGAGACGGCAACTGCTCCGCTGACCGCGCTGAGCATCGGGCCCGGCGCTATTCCTACCAACCGGCTCACGATTCAACCCATCTCTTCCGTGGATGGTATCGATATAAAAACCGGTGCCGCCCAAGGTGTTTTGATTTCATCGCAATTGGCAGCCGGTTCTGCCCAGACGTGGAACGTGGGGGATTTCAACAGCGTTGCCCTCACTGGCGGTGTGACCACCACCGGTTCGCCTACCGTGACTGTCGGCAGCACGGCGAGTCTCGTTCCCGGTATGCAAATCGTCGGTCCTGGCATTCCCACCGGGGCAGTGATCACGCAGATCAACGGCGCGACGTCGTTCACCATGTCGGCTAATGCGACCGGGCAGAACGCGGCCCTGCAGAATTACACGGCCACATCGGCCCTCACGGCTTCTGGCGGCTTGTTTTGCTCCGGGAACATCACCAAAACCGGCTCTGGACGTGTGGTCCTCAGCGGTGCGGGCAACACCTACACGGGCACGGCGGTGAATGTGATCGGTGGCATCCTCGAATTGCAAAATGTCACAGCGCTCGGAGGAGTGGCAGCCACACCGGGAACTGGCGCCACGGTCACGGTGAATGGGGGCGCTATGTTCCGCTACAACAGCGCCACGGCAGGCACGGTGGCGAATCCTATCGTGCTCAACGGAGGCACTCTCGCCAGCGGCGGTTACACTTCCAATGCCACCTCGCTGGCCCTGACGGCCATCAATCACACGTTCAGCGGTCCTGTCACCCTGGCTGCAGATTCGGCCGTGAGCATGTCAGATCTGGGAGCCGGTGCCACGCCTGGCCACACCGTGACCTTGTCAGGAGTGCTTTCGGGCGCTGCCAAATTGACAGTGGACTCGGTTGGAACGGTCAGCAGCGGCAACCAGCTCACCGGCACCTTGGTGCTATCCACGGCCAATCCCTCCTGGACCGGCGGCATGACGCTCAAGCGGGGAACCGTGGACCTCCGCATGGTGGATTCCCTCGGCACCGGGGCGGTGAATGTCGAGCTCGGCCGCATTCTCTTCAAAGGTGCCACCAACACCACATGGAACCAGTTTGCCAGCGGATTCACCCTGGACGCCGCCAGCGGCAATGCCGTGGTGGAACTCCAGCCGGACAATCAGGGAACCTCAGGCCTGTTCACTACTGATATCACCGGCACTATGACCCTGGGAGGCGGCGGTGCCGCGCCCTTCCTGCGCCTCTACCAGGCGGACGCGTTTAGCAACATGACGATTTCAGGTCCTGTGGTGCTGAAAGCCAATGCCACGATCCATAACTCGGGCGCGGCCGCGAATCAGCAGGTGAATGTCATTTCAGGTGTCATCTCCGAGAACGGCGGCTCCTTCGGCCTTTCAATCAATGGTGACACGGCTTGGGGCTCCACCAACTATCAGGTGCTCCGCCTTGATGCTGCGAACACCTTCACCGGCCCTCTTTCCCTTGCGGCAGGGACAGTGGAGTTCACCACGGTGACCAATGCGGGCGGTGCTGCCAGCAACCTTGGCCAGGGTTCCTCGATCAATCTTGGCGGCACCCTTCGGTTCGTCGGGTCGCTTGCCCAGAGCACGGATCGTCCCATCACTCTCACAGCTGGCAGCACGCTGAATGCCAGCGGCAGCGGCGGCGCGACGATCACCTATTCCGGCGCCATCACCGGCGGTGGCAGCGGGCTTACCTTGGACGGCAATGGGGAAGGTTTCCTTGACAGCATCCTTACCCAGACCGGCACGGCCGCTGACATCACCAAGGCCGGCACCGGCACCTGGAGCCTCAATGCCACCAATGTCATCGCCGACGACATTCTGGTGAACTTGGGAACGTTGAACGTGAATGCCTCCCAGCAGACCACGGATGACTTCGTCGTCACCGGGGGTGCTTCTCCCACCATCGTGAACCTGAACGTGGCTAACGCCCATCAAGGGGATGATTTCTTCATCCGCAGCGGGGCCACGGTGTTTCTGGGGGTCAATGGCGCTCTCAGCAACAACGCCACCAATGGCATGGACGCCCTCTTGATTGGTGATTCGGGCACCAGCGGCGCCACGCTCGACCTGAAAGGACGGACGGGCAATACGGTCAACGCGGCGACGATCGGGACGAATGACACCATCAGTGGCTTCATCATCGACTCCGTCGGTGGTGGTGACATCTCGAGTACGGGCTGGACCGTACGGTTTGGCGAGGCCTCGGCCACCCTGGCCGGCGCCACATTGGCCAAGAATGGTGCGGGCACCTTCACCCTCTCCGGCAACAACACCTACACGGGTGCCACCACGGTTACCGAGGGCACGCTCCTGCTGGATTACACGACACGCAACGGCAGCAAGATCGCCAGTGCTGCCGGAGTGACCATCGGAGGAGCCGCTACGGACACCACGGCTACGCTGAACTTCAATGGTAACGCGAGCGCGCCGAGCACCCAGGCCTTCACCACCCTCACCATCAGCCAGGGCAGCAACAATTTCGTCGCCACCAGCAATGGCGGTCAGGCGATGAATGTGAACTTCACCACCATCACGCGCAATGCCGGCGGCACTATCGACTTCTCCCTGCCTGCGGTCGGCAGCATCACATCGACACAGGCCTTTACCAATGGTGCGCTTGGATATGCCACCGTGTCCAACGGGGCGGCCTTCCTGTCCAAGGATGGCTCGAACAACCTCCTGGCCTTGGTCCCTACTGTTCAAGACGATGTGACCACCTGGCTGGCTGCCAACAACGTGGGTGACAGCGCCTCGGGATTCTCCGGCCTGATCTCCGGCTGCATCGCCGTGAACAGCATCACGTTCAACACGGCCGGTTCCACGGTGAACTCCGCCGGAGTGCTCGGCATCGGCTCCGGCGGCATTTTGATCACCTCCACCGCCACGGGTGCCCAGATGACGGGCGGGGTTCTCAGGTCCGGGCTCAACGATGTGATTGTGCATCAATATGCGACGGGGGATTTTGTCCTGAATCCGGTCATCACCGGTAGCACCGCTATCACCAAGACTGGTGCTGGCGGCCTGATCCTGTCCGGTGCGAACACGTTTACCGGAGCGGTGAACATCACGGAAGGCTTTGTCAGGGCTGCCGGCGGCCAGGGCATCGGTGACGCGGCCCCTGTGGCGCTCAAAGACATCGCGGGTGTGGGCCTGCAATTGCTCGCCAGCGAGACGATTGGCAATCTCTCCGGTGGCGGTGGCGCCGGCGGCAATGTTCTGCTGGGATCGAATGCCTTGACGACCAATGTCAGCGCCAACTCGACCTTCAGCGGCTTGCTCGTCGGCAATGGCAGCCTCGTGAAACAAGGCACGGCCAACCTGAATCTCGACACGTCGAGCTCGACGGGCTTCAACGGATCGGTGGTGATCAACCAGGGGCTCCTCCAGCTCAGCGGAAACGGCATTGTGAACCTGCCTGCGGTGACCGCCATCACCAGCAACGTGGGTGGCTCTTTGCTGATTGATTTCAACAGCGGCACCACCGGTTCCAGCCGCATCAACGATGCCGCCACGATCAACCTGTCCTCGGTTGGAAACGGCTCCTTCTTTGGCGTGCACATCCGGAGCAATCAGGATGCCGGCCACAGCGAGACTATTGGCGCGATCAATCTGGTCGGCGGTGGGTCGACTATCGGTGTGAGCCAGGCCGGTGGCACGGGCCGCACGTTGACCTTGACGACGGCGTCTTTGAACCGCCTGAACAACGCCACCGTCTTCCTCGACGGGCGAAACTTCGCTGTGACCTCTGGCGATAACCGTGGCCGTCTCTTTGTTACTTCCGCTCCGGCGACGGTTGGTGGAACGGGAGCGCCCGGATCCACGAACACGAATGTGCCTGTCATCCGCTATGCGGTGACACTCCAGAATCCCAATGCCATCGCCATCGCCGATATCCCGAACACCTTTGCCAACTACAACGCCACGACTGGTGTCACGCCGTTGAACATCGCCACCGAATACAAGCTGGACGCCGCTGGCTACACCGCCTCCATCGATGCCAATGATAATCTCAGGTTCACCACGATCGCCGGCGGACTGGCCGCCAAGACCTTCAATGCGGTCGTTTTTGACTCGTCCGCTGCCCCGTTGACCATCAGCGGCGCGGGTGGTGGTGGCAATGTGCTTACGGTGAACAGCGGGGCGATGCTTTTCCCCTCCACCGCCTCC
>CALMTT010000011.1 GCA_937872615.1 uncultured Verrucomicrobiaceae bacterium
TTTCCTCCCCCGGTGTGTGGGCTCCGGTGAAGTCCAGCGATCCCTATGTCGTCAATGCGCTGAACTACTTCGGCACGGACGCGGCCACGCTCGCGGCGCAGTTTGCCACGCTCACCGCCGCACCGCCGGTGGCATGGAACAGCAACCTGAACGTCTCCGCCACGAACTACTCCGACCTCATGGTGTCGCTCGACCAGCAGGCACACACGCTGGATGGACTGAGCATTCCACAGCGAGTGCTGGCGGGCGGTTACGGCCCGAACTGGCTCAAGGCAGGCGAGAACCTCTTCGCCGCCACCCAGACGCTCATTCACGGCCACAGCGGCATGGTGATCGACTGGGGTGACGAGGATGGCAATGGCTCCGCGCCCTTTGGCACAGGCATTCAAAACCCCGCCGGGCACCGCATCGCCTTGCTCGACCGCCAGTTCAAGGAGATGGGCATCGGCTTCCAGAGCACACTCATTCCCGGCGGCAATCTCAACGCCACCGGCCCGTATGTCGTCACGCAGCATCTCGGCAGCCGCTACCGCCTCGATGCCGGCACCTACTACTCGGATGCGATCCTCACCGGCAGCGTGTATCAGGACACCATCGCCGCGGATGCCTTTTACACACCGGGTGAAGGTCTCGCCGGTGTGGCGGTGAATGTTTACGACGACCTGACGAACACGCTGCTGCTTTCCGGCTTCACGAACAACGTCGGCGGCTACAACATCTCCCTGCAAGGCCTCACCAGTGGCACCACCTACCGCGTCGAGGCCCCCTCCACCGGCCTCGGAGCACAGCTTTTCACGCTGACCTCCACCGTCGAGAACTTCGGCGCCCCGGTGATCATGTTCGACAATGTGTATGCCTCCTTCCAAACGGTGCCCGAGCCCGGCAGCGGCCTGCTGTGCCTTGTCGCAGGCCTGCTCGTGTGCATGAGTCGCCGTCGTTGAAATCCCAACAGCCATGATCCGTCCTCTCGCCCTTGTTTTGATGCTCGCCAGCGCCGTCCATGCGCAGGATCTCGCCACGGAGATCCGCAGTGTGATCGACGAATACGAGAACGCCGTGCGAGCCAACACGCTCAAGATCATCAATGCCCCCACCGAGGAGGAGAAGAACAAATACCGCCAGACCATCCCCAGCGCCGCCCCCTGCGCGACGAAGCTGATGCAGATCATCAAGGCGAACGCTGACAAGCCGGAGGTCGTGCCCGCCGTGTGCTGGCTCGTGACCGGTGCGGCGAGTTTTCCGGAAGGCGAGGAGGCCAAGAAAATGCTCGCCACCACCTATGCGGGCAGCGCAGGCATTGCCGCCACGGTGCGCCAGCTCGAGTATCAGGGCCTCTTTGGCGAGCCTGCGGCCCTCGCGGTGCTGGAGAAGAACAAGAACCGCGAGGAGATCGCCGCCGCGCTCTACACGCTCGGGGCCATCCACTTCAAAAACTTCGACGCCAGCGCCGACCGCGCCTCCGCCGAGGCCTCGAAGCCGAAGTGCATCGATTACTTCCAACGTCTGAATGCCGACTACTCCGATGTCGTGATTCAAGGTTTCAAACTCAGCGACCTCGCCGGCAAGATGCTCTTTGAAATGACCAACCTCCAAGCGGGCAGCGAAGCGCCCGAGATCGAGGGCAAGGACAAGGACGGCAAGCCGCTGAAGCTCTCCGACTATCGCGGGAAGCACGTCATCGTCATTTTCTGGGGCGGCTGGTGCCACGCCTGCCACGGCATCCTGCCGCTGATGAACGAAACCGCCGCGAAGTTCAAAGACAAGCCTGCCGCCGTCCTAGGCGTGAACACCGACATCGACGTCGAGGCCCCGAAAGCCCTCACCACCTACCAGGTCAGCTTCCCAAACATCCTCGACAACACCAGCAGCGGCCCGAACACCACGCTCTACAACCTGCGGAACTTCCCCACGCTCTACCTCATCGATCCGAAAGGCGTGATCCTCCTCAAAAACGCCTCGTTGGATGCCATGGTGGCACGCATCGAGGCGGACTTGGCGAAGTAAGGCTTCCCGCATCAACACATTGACAAAGTCATTGAGGTCGAGCCAGACGGTGACTTGCCTTTACCGGCTCCAGTTTCTGCCGCGAACGCGGCTGGGTGAAGTCGCAGCGATTGAAGCAGGCCGGTGTGCAGTTGCCCAACGTCAAAGTTAGGCCCCATTTGCGTGACCACTCTTCGTGGATCGAAAGCCAATGCTTCGCCATGCCCCTGTGGGATCTTGATAGATTTCATCCGTGATCATCCACCAGACTGCTCGGTCGGAAGCCATGCCAAAATTCAGGGCGGCAAATCGTTCGGCCACGTCCCTTAACGTACTCCTGATTTTGTCATCGAGAGACTCATAGTCATCTTCATCTGCGAGTTCATCGCCGACTTCCTCGAAGATATCGTCTAGTTGAGACCATTCTTGACCCCAGTTTCGCACTCGATTACCCAAACGGATTTGCTTCTCTCCGGGGATTTTTGCAAGTCCTTCAAGTGATTTGAGGTGCTCGTCGACCACAACTTGGTATATGTCGAAATTGAACCCGCCGTTCGAATCGCTCCAGAAACATAGCGCCATCGGGTCCACCATATCGACCTCTTTCAGAAGTCTCGGGATTCCGGTTTCGTAAATCGTAGCAATATAGTCCCAATCAATGCGGGATAATGGATTCATAACGTTGGCAGAACTCACCGAAGGGGAAGAATTCTGGTCACATGCGTCAACAGCGACCGGAAATGGCTGCTTTGTGCATCCACGTTCTGCCGATTTTTCCATGGGTGGCGATGGGACCACTACAAGTTCGCCGCACACGCCTGCAGATGGTGGCATTCCGCCAGGATGCGTTTCACAGCATGCCCGATCCAGCTTCACGGCTGTGTGAGGGGGTGCTGTGAATTTGCCATTCTCAGCAAAATTGCTGAAGAACCCTCGATCCATGAAACTACCGGAGGCTAATGAGAACTCCACAATCACTGCCCAAAGATTGGATCGGTAGACATGGACGATTTTGCGAGCAGGCCCGTCCGTAACCCGAAATGCTTCATGGCAGAACTCGGCGGGTATGGAAGGAAACGCCAAAAAAGTGGGATCAAAATGGTGCGAATCCGGAAGAGGGAAGTCTGCGCGCGCAGCCTTAGTGGATTCTAGACGCTCCGAGAACAGGGGCTCCGACTCTGGCAATCGGAACATGTTCACATAAATCTGCGGGCTGTCTCTTTGGATATCTGGTTCCTTCCCGAAAAGATAGACTACGTGTCGTGACGGTGAATTTACCTCGTGTCGAAGAAACTGTGGAATAGCTCGGAGGCGGCAAAACTCCAGACACCCCGCTTGAAAGGAGTCAGCGGAGCCATCCTTTCGAGTGTCGATTTCTAGCCTTACAGGTTGCATGGAATGAAGCCTAATTAGTTGATGAGAAACAATTCAATCGAGTTCGTAAACAGCGTTATAACCGACACTTTTCTCGAGGCCAACGGACTTTCGAGTTCACGAAAGTCGATTTGAGTTGGAGAGGTGATGATCACTACAAATTCGCGGCGTAGGCTTGGAGCTCGCGGTATTCGGCGAGGATGCGTTTTACGGCGGCGACGGTGGCCTTCACCTGCGCGTCCATCGGCGCGAGGGCGGGTGTCTCGAAGACGATTTCGAGGGCATGCGGCCGTTGCTCAGGTGGGGCGCTGAGGATGCCGAGGTAGCCTTCTTTGATGATGCCGCGCACGGCGTTGAAGCCGTCGATGATGGCGGACTCGTTGCGCGGGAGGAAGGTGCTGGCGGCTTGCAAGGCGGGCTCGAGCAGGTGCTCGCTGAGCAGATCGCCGCTGACGAAGCCGTAACAGCCGTCGGAGGTATCATCGGAGTGGAGAGAGACGATGCCGTCGTATTTTTCGCGGCGGAGCTCGGCTTCCAAAAAGACGATTTCGGGCTCAGTGGAGCCTTTCCAGAACTCGCGGTTCAAATCGAGGCCGCTGTGGCTGTGCCGGGTGCCGAGCGCGAGGCCGGTGGGATTGCAAATGGGGTAAAAATGCAGTTCGTAGTCGTGCAGTTCCTCCGGTCGCTCCGCGGCCCAGCGGATGAGCTCCTGCGTGGCGAGCGTGCCAGCCTCCTCATCGCCATGAATACCGGCAAACAGGCCAAATTTGATGCCATGGCCGGGTTTGAGCGGCTTGTGGACAGTTTTGACGATGAGTGACCCGGGCATTCGTGAGGTGAAGTGCCGGAGAAACGGTTGTTTGGCAAGTCACCGCGTCACGCGCACGCGCATGAAGCGTTGCACGCCGGAGGTGATGGCGACGCTATCGCGGACGATGAGCTGGTTGCTGGAGTTCATTTCGACGATGAGGCCGTCGCTGCTCCAGTTTTCCAGATCGCTGCAAGCCTCGACGATGAAGGTGACATCGGTGGCGGCGGGGTTTTTGGGGATGGAGAGGCGGAGGTATTGCTCGCTGCTGACGGGGGCGAGGGTGACGACCTGGGGGCTGGCGTTTTGAATGACGCCATTGGTGCCGACAGCGTATTCGAGGAGATTCACGATGCCATCACCATCGGCATCAGCGTTGGCTTCCATCGCCAGGTTGTTCTCATTGCCAGCGCCGCTTTGATCGAGCCACTGGGCGAAGGGCGTCGTGTAGGCGGTGAAGTCGAGGTCGAAGAAGGACTTGGTGCCGGTGTCGTCAGCGGTGAGGCGCAGGCCAAAGGCTCCGCTCTCCGTGAGCGTGGCCGTGGTGTCGATGAGCGAGGCGTTGGCCAAGGTGACGCCGGAACCGCTGCGCACGCTCCACAGGCTGGAGGGCGAGGCGGGGAGGTCGTCATCGGTGATGGTGCCATCGAGCGTGACCGGGGTGATGCTGCCACCGGCCGTGGCGGCAATGACGGGCGCTTTGTTGACCGCCGTGATGCTCAGATTGGTGAAGGTGCAGGTGTTTTGCGTGCCGGCGGCACCGCTGGCATTGTTCACGAAGAATCCGGCCCACACAGGCGTCGTCATGATGATGGTCTGCGGCTGGCCGATCTGGGTCCAGGCATTGGGACCGCCGGTGGTGCTGTTGTGCGTGGCGCGGTAGCCGGTGATGGCATTGCCTTTGCGCACAATGCGGATCCAGTTCCCGGCGGAGATGCCGCTGGGCACGCCCGCATTGCTGCCGCCTGCGATGCTGGTCCAGTAGTAGCCGCTGTAGCTGCCGGTGGGCATCCGGCCCAGATGGAGCTGCGCTCCGCCTTCGATGCTTTCAGCGATGCGGATGCCGCCGCTGCTGCTGCCGGCACCGCTGGAGAAGGTGTTCAGACGGCAGCGGATCTCGAGGTCGCCATAATACTGCCAGCCGTAGAAGTAGCCGGTGGTGGGGCCGTTCACAGTGTAAGTGGTGCCGTCAAAGGTGGCGCTGCCAGCGGTGTTTGGCGTATTGCCGCTGTCCTCGTTCACCAAGGCGGGGCCGGCGGGAGCCGGCGTGAGCGTGACATTATCAAACACAGCTGTGGCCGTGCCGGCGGTGTTGTTGTTGGTCGCGGTGAGGCCGTAATGCGCATCCGCATTCAGCAGTGGCATGACGACAGGCGTGCCGACCGCGGTCCAAGTGCCCGGAGCACCGCTGACATCGGGCGCGTAGCTGGCGCTGATCTCGTTTGTGGCCGCATTGCGCTCCAGTTTGAGCCAGAAAGGCAGCGCCGGAGGTGTGGCGGCCACACTGGTGTCAGTCGTGGAGACTGTGGTGCGCGTGCGGAACTGCAAGCCAGTGCCAGGCACGAAGCCGAGCACGGCGCGGGTCGAGCCGCGGGCGAGCGAATCGCGGATCGTGACGCCTGCGAGGGCACCCGAATTGGAGAAGCTCGTCAGCCGGGCGGTGACGCTGCCATCACCCGTGGCAGCGCGGACCATGACATGGGCACCATCACTCGTCTGCGAGGCATAACCGGTCCCGGTGCCCGTCACGGTGAAAAGGCCGCCGTATTCGAGTCCCTGACCGCGACGTGCGGAAGACGGCCCGAGGTCCTGGGTGATCCAATTCGACGCCAAGACGGCATTTCCGAAAACGACGGTGATTTGGTCGCTGACGGTGAATTGCGTGTCGGTGGCGCTGATGCGGAAAACATAGCTCCCAGGCGTGGAAACGGTGACAGCGGTGGTGGTGGCGTTCGGCGATTCGATGGTCGCAATGCCGGGGCCGCTGACGCAACTCCATGTCTGCGTGACGGCGGCGGGCGTGCCGTCATCACTCACGCTGGCACTAAGGATGACGCCATTGGTGGCGGCGATGAGAGGTCCTTGGGCCGAGGGGCCGTTGATAAAGACGATGGGAGGATTGTCGTTGTCCACGATGGTGACGTTGTCGAAGGACTGCGCACCGATGTCATAAGTGCCGGTGCTGAGCGAGATCGTCACATCCTCCGGTCCTTCGATGCTGGAATCATCCACGGGCGTGACATTCACCATGACGGATGTCTGGCCGGCCGGAATGCTCACCGGCGTGCTGATGGTGGCGTAGTCGGTGCCGTTGGCGGCCGTGCCTGCGATGGTCAGGGCCACGCTGAGCGCGGCGGTGGTGGGCGCGGTGCGGGTGATGGTGAACTGACCGGGATTCCCGGCCGTTTCAGAAGCCGTGGGATCATTGGCGGCGAGGGTGACCGTGCTCCGATCATCGTCCAACAGTGTCACCGTGCCCGAACTGGGCGTGCCGATGACGTAGCCGCCGCCCGGCGCGACGGTGAGGATGATGGTCTCTTTCCCTTCGTTGGTGGCGTCTTGGACGGGTGTGACATTCACCGTGAGACTTGATTGACCGGCTAAAATTGTCTGCGTGGTGGCGATGGTCGCGTAGTCGGTCGTATCGGACGCTGTGCCGGTGCGGGTGAGAGTGACGACGAGTGCATTCGTGGTATCACCGGTGCGAGTGAGCGTGAACTGGCCTGCATCGCCGCTTTCGGACGCACTGGCATCATTCGCGGTGATGGTCACGACGGGCGAATCATCATCGGTGATGGTCAACGTGTGAGTGGAGACGCTGCCGAGGACGAGATCGACCGGATTGGCGAGGGTGATGGTGAGTGTTTCGGGCGTTTCGAGCACCGAATCATCGGTGAGGGGCACGGAGATGTATTTCACGCTCTCACCGGCGGCAAAAGTGAGCGTGCCGGTCGTGGTGGTGAAGTCGCCGGGATTCAGCGCAGAGCCCTCCGTGGTCGAAAAATCCACGCTGCATGTCGCAGAGGCCGGCGCGCTCAATGAGACCGCGATCTGCGCGGTGGCCGCGTTTTCCAAAACGGTGCTGCCGGCCGTCGCAAAGGCCGCGTAGGGCATGGCGGGCGGATTATCGTCGTCAATGATCGTGTAGCCGTGGAAGGCGTTCGTGCCGATGTTGGCGCCGTTCGCGTTCAGGAGCTGGACGGTGATCAGATTATCCGGCTCATCCATCGTGTCGTTTACGACGGTGAATTGGATGTTCCCGGTGGTCTGACCGGCGGGGATGGTCAAAACACCCGGCGGCATGAGATAGTCCACGCCGGAGCCAAAAGCCGTCGTGTTGCTCTGCAAACGGTAGCGCTGCTCGATGCTGCCGCTCTTCACCCAACCAGCATACACACTCCGGGCGTAGTGCGTGCGGTCATCACGCACCATGATGCCCGCCTGCGCCGCGGTGGCGCCACCGGTGAGGGATTTCACCCGGGCGATGAGCGTGAAGTCTCCGGAAACCTCTGTGCTAGGGAAATGCGCTTCATCACTGCCAATGCCGGAACCGCTGCCATTCACGGTCCACACGCCGCCGCTGACGCTGTCACTGCCCTGCTCGTTCACAAAGCCGATCGTGCGGCCGCCTTGCGAGGTGAAGGGTGATCCATTGAGCGTCACATTGTCAAAAGTGGCCGTGGCGATGCTGCCATCGCTCGCCGCGGAAACCGCGAGACCGGCGAGCAGCTTCGTGCCAAAGGCGATCGAGGGCGTGGCGCTCAGATTCGTCCACGTATTGCCATCACGGGAGAGGCTTTGGGTGAAGGAGCTCCCATTGCGCACGGTGCGCACCCACATGGGCAGGATGTGCGTCGTGAAAGCGCTGCTGAGCGTGGCGCCGCCAGGCGCTGACGTGCGATGGAGCGAGTAGAAAGAGCCATTGGCGACACCGGTGCCCAGGGCCGAGGCATGGATGGCATTGTTGGCGGTCGTGGCACGCAGCATCACGCCCGCCCGCGAGCTGGTGGACGCTCCATTGCCCACGCTGGTGATGCGAGCTGTCACGGTGCAGTCCGCGGAGCTGCTCACCGGCAGGTAAACATAGCGGAAATTATCCGTCGTGCCGGTGCTCAGGCCGTTGCCGGAGCTGGTGAAGGTGTAGACCCCAGAGGATGAGGTGCTTGTGCCCGACACCGTGCCGATGCTGACGTGCGTTTCCGGGCCGACGCTGCCACCACTGGAGAGGCCGGTGACGCTGAAGTTATCGATGGTGGTGGTGTATTGCGTCGTCGAACCCGGCGCAAAGGCGATACCGGCAAGGTAACTCGTGCTGCCGAGACCCGAAACAGTGACCGCATTGCCACGCTGAGTCCATGTGAGGCCGTCGTTGGACTGGTGGTAGGTCACGCTGCTGCCAGCCTTCACCACCCGCACCCAGTAGGGAATGGCGCTGCTGGTGTTGGAGGTGCTCGTCCCGGTCACAGTGCCGCTGACCTGATACTCCACGCTCACATCCGCAGCCTGCGCGGAGGACAACGTGACCGGGATGCTCACATTGGTGACGCTTTCCAGGCCGGCGCTGCTCGGTGTGTTGAAGGCCAGCGTGGCTGGCGCCGTATCGTTGTCGTTGATGTACATCGTCGCATCTGAACCGCGGGAATAACCGCCCGCGGCGAGGGAGAGCACGATCGTCTCCGTTCCTTCAAAAGTGGTGTCATTCACGATGGTCACCGGCACATCGACTCCGGTGGCGCCCGCCGGAATCGTCACGCTCGCGGGAGCGGTATAGTCCACGCCGCCGCCCGTCGCGGTGCCACTGTAGGTGAGATTCACCGTCACTGCCGCCGTCGTGCTGCCGATGCGGGAGATGTAGAATTTGATCACGCCGGTGCCTCCTTCGGACGTCGTGATGGAGCCGCCCGTGCCCACCTGCGTGTCGATGACGAGCGTGTTCACGTTGTCATTGTCACGCAGTGAGGCGGTGGCGGTAGTGGTGGCCCCAAAGGTCTGGTAGTCCGTGGAGGGATCGATCGTCAGCGTGATGCTTTCGAGGTCTTCGAGGTCGGTGTCGTCCTTCGTGCGCAGCGCCAGATCGTAAGTCGAGGCTCCACGCGGGATTACCACCGAGGCAGGCACAGGGATGGCGGTGGCGTTGTCCCGTTTGAAGATCGCGCCACCATCACCCACGGCCCAGCCGATCGTGGCACTGGTGCCAAACACGCCATTAAAGGCGCACGCTGCGCTGAGCGGCACATTCGACCAGCTTGTGCCGTTCGTGCTGACCATCTGGGCGCTGGTGGAGCCGGAAATCAGAAGATTGGTGGTGCCGGAGGCCCACACGGCGGTCAAATCGGAGGCGTTTGCGGAGGTCTGGCTGCTCCACGTGGTGCCGGCGCCTTTGCGCACCGTGCCGCCGTTCCCCACCGCCCAGATGTTGGTCGAGTTCACCGCGAAGACAGCGTTGAGCTGCGAGGTGGTGCCGGATGTCTGCCCGCCCCAGGTGGTGCCATTCCAGAAGCGGATGGTGCCGCCGTCTCCCACAGCCCAAACATTGCTGGCACCGCTGCCATGCACGGCGCGGAGCTGGCTCGTGGTGCCACTCGTCTGCGCGGTCCAAGTGGTGCCGTTGGTGCTGCGCAGAATGGTGCCCGTGCCCCCCACGGTGAAGACATTCGTGGCGCCGCTGCCCCAGATGCCGTTCAACGCGTTCGCGGTGCCGCTCGTCTGGGCGGCCCAGCTTGTGCCGTTGAAGAAGAGGATCGTCCCGGCATCACCCACGGCCCACACGCTCGTGGCGCTGGTGCCCCACACCGCACGCAGGTGCTGGGTGGTGCCGCTGGTCTGCGCTGTCCAGGTGCTGCCATTACTTTTCAAAATGGTGCCGTTGTCACCCACAGCCCAGATGTTGGTGGCATTCGCGGCCCAGATGGCGCGGAGGTTTTCCGCCGTGCCGGAGCTCTGCGGCAGCCACCAGCCGATGGTGTCATAGTCCGTGCCGTTCACCGCGGTGCCGGAGAGGTTGAAGCTGACGAGGAGCGGCAGCAGCGTGTTCGCACGCCGGAGCGAGAAGCGAAAATTCGCGTTCGTGGAGGGTTCCGCGCCGAGGGAGGTGTTCACCACGTCGATGTAGGGCTTGTCCGCCGCGTTGTCGGTGATGCTCACGGTAGCCGTGCTGCTCGTGCCGAGAAGGTAGTTCGTGGCGCTGGCACCCAGGTTCAGCACGCACTGCTCCGTGCCCTCGCCGATGCCGTCAAACCGCGGCACGATGGTGATGCTGGCGGCGTTTTGCCCCGCGGGAATGACCACCACGCCGGGCATCCATTCATAGTCCACGCCATGCAGCGCCATCACACCACTGCCGGTGACACCGGAAAAGGCATAATAGACCGTGAGCGGGTTCGTGAGGTCACCGCTGCGGGTGATCAAAAAGGTGCCGGTGTCCGCCGCGGCGCCTGGAGCGGTCAAATCGATCTCCGTGGCCGTCGCGTCGCTCGCCGTCACGCTCACCGTTTGCAGATCATCATCGTAAATCGATGCCGTGGCCGTCGTGGCGAGCGGATCGAGGATGTAGGCCGCGTTCGTGCTCAGCGTCAAAATCGCCGTTTCGAGGCTTTCGGAGATCGAATCATTCACCGGAGCCACCTCGACTGTCACAGAGGCATTTCCGGCCAGAATCGTCGCCGAGCCGCTCAAGGTCGTGAAATCGCCTCCATTCACCGCCGTGCCGGAAATCGCGTAATTCACCGTCAAATCGGCCGCGGTGCTTCCCGTGCGTGAAATCGTGAAAACCGCCGGATCGACGAGATTTTCCATCGTCGAGTTCTTCGTCGCGGTGAGGCTCACCTTTGGCAAAGCCGTGTCATCATCCGCGATGACCACCGTGGCGCTCGATGCACTGCCCACAAGGTAGCCATTGCCCGGCCCGAGCTGCAAAATGACCGTTTCAGGCCCTTCGCTCGACGCATCAACGACCGGCGTCACTGTCACATCGAGCGTGTCCGCATCCGCCGGGATCGTGAAGGTGCTGAAGCCCTGCGAACCGGTCACATAAGCCGGTGAAAGCGTGTAGTCCGCCGTGATCGTGGCCCCGCCGATGGCCGAATTCACATTCACCACGAGATCCTGCGAGTTATCGCCCGTGCGGGTGATTCGGAAAGTGCCCGGCGTGACGGGTGAAAGCTCGTTCGCGTTCGGACTTACAGCGCTGATCGTCACCACGCTCTGCGCCGTGGCCTCGAAATCCGCCCCGCTGAAGCTCGGCCCCACGGTGATGCTGTTGTTAAACAACTCGCCAAACGAGTAGCCGTAGAGCAGCGGCGTGAGCGTGTAGGTGTTCGCCGTGAGTCCGGCGATGGTGAAATAGCCGTCCGCGTCCGTGATGACGCCGTTCGCGTTGTTCGCGGTGATGACCACATCCTGCAGGCCCTCCCCCAGAAGCGTCACGCGACCGCTGATGGTGAAGGTGGCCGCCGAGCCCACCGTGATGAGCTGGTTCCGCGTCACCGTGCCACCCTTCATGTCACTCACCGTGCACGTGACGATGTAGGTGCCCGCTGAGGTGAACTGCCGCGTGATCACATTCGAGTTTGGCGACACAATTTGCGTGGTGCTGCCAAAGTGCTGCCAGTTGAACGCCAGCGGATCATTGTCCGGATCGCTCGCCGTCGCGGTGAAGGTCACCGTGGCATTCACCGGCACCACGGTGGCGCTGGCGGCCAGCGTCATCACCGGTTTTTGATTCGCGGGATAGCTGCCGAGGTTCACCTGCACGTCGATGAAGCGCGGATTGTCGTTCGCGGCCACCGTCGTCAGGTGAATGCCGCTCTCCGTGTCCGAAAAGGTGGCCCCGAGGGAGATGGGCGCGTCCGTTTTCGCAAAGGGCGAGCCATTCGTCGTGTCGATGAGCTGGAAATTGCCGCCACCGCCATTCGGGAAGCGCCAGCCGAGCACGAGACCGCTTTTCACAAAAGGATTCGAGTCAAAGAGCGACCTCACCATGCCCCAGTAGGTGCGCTGCGAGTCCTTCAAGATCGTCATGGCATAGCGTTTGGAGGAATCGAGCGCTCCCTGGTCGAAAGCGTGGATGCGATAAAGTCCGCTCTGCGTCACCGGCTGCGTGAAACTGGCAGGCAGCCAGCGGATCTGCGTCTTCGCCTGCGCGTTGTAGTGCCCCGTCGTGCCTGCGCCGCCCATGATGTCATAGCTGTCTCCATACTCTTGGTTCGCTCCATTCCCGATGCTGCTCGTGCCTGCGGTATCCCAGAAGTTCGAGTGGCCGAGGCCAAACGCATGCCCGATCTCATGAGCCCAGAGGCTGATGCTGTTGCTGCGGCACCACACCGTGCTGCCACCGCCGAGACCGCCGTAGCTGCCCGGGCCGCCATTGTGCCGCATGACCGTGCAGTCGTAGTCATTCCAGTCGTAGCCCATCTTCCGTGCCTCCGCCCGTGCATCCGCCATGGAGATGCCGGTGCCGCCGATGTCACCGCCATTGCTCGTATCGCGGTTCACATACCACGCCTCGTTGTGCGGCAGCTTGATCGGCGGTGCGACGACCCCCGAGAGCGAAAGCCGGCCGTAGCTTGCCTTAGAATAATGATCCGACACATCCCGCAGCACATTGTACAGATCCGCCTCGGTGGAAGGCAGCGCGTTTTGATCTGCGTAGGTCACATTCAGCACGATCACCTTCACCTGCCCCAGCGCCGGCGTGGGCGAGCCCGGCAGGATGCCCGAAAACGCCATCGAACCGCCCGTTACGCCCTCACCATACAAGATGGTCTGGTTTTGAATCGCGATGTGCGAGCCATCGCAAAACGTGATGATCTCCGTCGGCGTCTCGACGGCTGCAAGCGTCGCCGGGACCTCCGCAGGCACATCCTCCGGCTCCAGCACATACTTTCCGGACACCGGGCAATCCCCGACGACGGTCTTCCCTTCCGGCAGAATCTCCCCGACCTCCAATCGACGTGTCGGCTCATCGCTGATCGCGAACTCCGAATCCATCGCCACGCCATTCACCGAGGCACCGGGCGTCCACGTGAGCTTGTTTGCCCGCTCGCCATACACATAAGCGCGATACGTCCCGCCGCTTTTGAGCTCCACCTCACGCGTCGTCGGCACCGGCGGATCATTCGGATCCAGTGGCACGCCTTGAAACACACGCAGCGCACCGATGTCGTTGATGCGCTTTTCGAGCAGCGACACGATCTCCGGCGGCAGTTTTTGACGCACCACCATCGGCACGGCCTTTTGAATGGCCTCACGCGGATTCTCCATGATCAGCGCCTTGAAGACCGGACGACGTTCCTGAGCCAGTTGCACGCCTTTGGAGATCAAATCGGGATTCCGCGTGCTCAGGTAGTCCTTCGTCCACTCGGTGAAATCGTGCATCGGATCGTCCGAAAGTGCCTTCGAGGCCGATTGGGATGCCAGTTGAGCCGGCGAAGCGGTTGCCTTGACCGGCTTCGAAAGCTCCAGTGCCCCCGTCTTCTCCTCAGAAACAGGCCGCAGCCAGAAAAGCAGCGACGACAAAACGGCCGCAAGGGCCAGCAAAAGGCGAAAACGCATGGTTGGGGTGGTTGGTTGGTCAGAGCCGAACGATCTCGTGGACGCCCCCGTTAGGTGGTCGCTCAATCTTTCAGACGCTTTGAATGAAAATGTATCAGACCACAGGGAAAACCGTCAATGCCTACCTCTTCCGCAGCACAAGAAGCACGTCCGCATAGCTGTCGTCGAGCTTCCGCGGATCCTCAAGGTCGTAGGTGAAGTCGTAGCACTCCACGAACTCGAGCTCCGGCACCTTGCGCAGGAGGGCCTTGAGCTGCGCCGCGTTGTAGGTGCGGAACTGCCACCGCGTTTCCTGGGTGTGCTTGCGGCCGGAATCGGTGATTTGCAGCCGCGTGCGCAGGGATTCGAGGCGGGTTTTGCGATCGGCCGGCCAGGTGTGCGTGTTGCAGATGACCTCGATCGAGCCGCGACGGGCCACCCAGCGCTCGTGCTCCTCGTTTCCGGCCTCGTAGTTCGTCAAATGCAGCCCGAGGAAGAAAAGGCCGCCTGGGCGCAGGCACTCCGCCACACGACGCAGGCACTCCGCGGCATCTCTTTCCGAGTGGAGGTATTTGAAGGTGCTCACGAGGCAGTGCGCCATGTCAAAGCCGGCCTTCACACCCTTCGGCAAGGTGAAGCTCTGCATCCAATCCTCCCACAGCCGGGCCTTCAGCCCCGCCGAGGCCATCCGCTCCTTTGCAAAGGCGATCATGTGCGCATTCCCGTCGAAACCGCTCACCTCCCAGCCCCGGCGGGCCATCTCCAAAGCGAGGCGACCGCTGCCACAGGCGGGCTCCAGCAGGCGTCTCCCCTTCCCCGCGTAACGAGCAAACGCCCCCTCGAGAAAGTCCGCCTCCTGCCGGGTGCCGTCGTCAAAGACGATGTCATAATAGAGGGGCGTGTCATACCAGTCGCGCTGTTCGGTGGGCATGGCGATTCCTAGGCCGGAGGGCGGTCGCTGCCAAGAGCCGGGTTTGGCTTGTCAGGGAAACGTCAGAAAAGCCACCCGGTCTGGCACCGGATTTGCTCTTGAATACCCTGTATTGGCGGCGATGAATGCGCCCCGTTCCCGCCCCCGTATTGGAACGGCCTCCCGCGTATGCTTCCTTGGGATCATTTCATCTGGTTTGCCAGTTACATCCTCCTCTTCACCGCTCTGTCCGGCTTCGGCGCCCACAGAATCAAGGTGCTGTATCATTTCTGGAAGCATCGTGACGATGTGCCCACACCGAAGAAGGAGTTCGCCGAGCTGCCCGCCATCACCATTCAGCTCCCCATCTTCAACGAATACGACGTCGTCGAGAATCTCCTCCGCTGCGTGGCCGCCCTCGACTATCCGAAGGAAAAGCTGCAGATCCAGGTCCTCGACGACTCCACGGACGAAACCGCCGCCTACGCGGAAAAGCTCAGCGCTGAATACGCCGCCAAGGGCCTCGACATCCAATACATCCACCGCACGAACCGCAAGGGCTTCAAGGCCGGTGCGCTCGACGAGGCCATGCCGCTCGCGAAGGGCGAGTTCATCTGCATCTTCGACGCCGACTTCCAGCCGCAGCCGGATTACCTTCAAAAGCTCATTCACCACTTCACCGATGAGACCGTCGGCATGGTGCAGGCACGCTGGGGGCATGCGAACAAGCATTTCTCCCTCCTCACCCGCCTGCAGGCCCTCTTCCTCGACGGTCACCTCGTGCTCGAGCAGACCGCCCGCAGCCGCCACGGCGAGTTTTTGAACTTCAACGGCACCGCCGGCATCTGGCGCCGCGCCGCCATCGAGCAAAGCGGCGGCTGGCAGCACGACACGCTCACTGAGGACCTCGACCTCAGCTACCGGGCGCAGCTCCGCGGCTGGAAGTTCATCTACTTGAAAGACGTTGTCGTGCCCGCCGAGCTCCCGCCGGACATGGATGGCTTCAAGAGCCAGCAGCATCGCTGGACGAAAGGCAGCATCCAAGTCTGCAAAAAGATCCTTGGCGATGTCTGGCGCAGCAAGGCCCCGCTCTCCATCAAGCTGGAGGCCACCGCGCATCTCACCTCGAACTTCGCCTACCTGCTCACGCTTTGCACACTGGTGCTCATGTATCCCGCAAACTTCGTGATGGGCAGCTCCTGGCACAAGGCGGTCTTCGTCGATGTGCCCGTGTTCTTCTTCGCCTCGTTCAGCGTCGTCGTCTTTTACATGACCGCCCAGGGCTCGCAGACCCGCTGGGGCTGGCTCAAGGCGCTGCCTTATGTGCCCATGCTTCTCGCGCTCGGCATCGGCATGAGCATCAACAACGGCAAGGCCGTGCTCGAAGCCCTCCTCAATCAGGAAAGCGAGTTCGTCCGCACGCCGAAGTATGGCATCGCCACCCAGGCGCAGGCCGCGGTGAAAAAATCTCGCTACAAGGCCGGCAAGTCCATCGCCCTGTGGCTAGAGGTGCTGCTCGCCGGTTACTTTGGCTGGATGATCGTCCTCGCCGGACAACGCGGCCAGTGGGGCTCCATCCCCTTCCTGCTGCTCTTTTTCGGAGGTTTCACCTTCGTTGCTGGTGGCTCGCTGCTGAAACGCTTCAGCATGGAGCGCTTCCAGACCGCGCCGGCGGCTGCGTGAGTTTTGCGGCGTAACTTTTCCCTGCCCACGGGGTTTTCCGGCGGCCATGAAATCGCTTCTCGCCCTCGCTTTTGCCTCCGCCACGCTTCACGCCGCCGCGCCTGCCGACTGGCCGCGCTTTCTCGGCCCCACGGGTGCGGCCATCGTGACCGAGTCGAAGGCCCCGCTGACCTGGAGCGACTCTGAAAACGTCGTGTGGAAGGCCGAGATGCCCGGCCCAGGCTCCTCGAGCCCCATCATCTTCGGCGACAAAGTCTTCGTCACCTGCTGGACCGGCTATGGCGACAAAGAAGGCTCGAATGACATGTCGAAACTCACGCGGCATCTGCTTTGCCTCAGCAAGGCCGATGGCAAAGTCATCTGGGAGGCCAAAGTGCCCTCCGCCGCCGAGGAAGACCCATGGCGTGGCTACATCACCGAGCACGGTTACGCCACGCAGACACCCGTGACCGATGGCGAGCGCGTGTATGTCTTCTTTGGCAAATCCGGTGCGCTGGCCTTCGACATGAGCGGCAAGCAGCTCTGGCAGACCTCCTGCGGCACCAGCTCCGGCCGCACCCGCTGGGGCTCCGCCGCCAGCCCGATGGTTGTGGGCGATCTCGTCATCGTGAATGCCAGCGATGAATCGCAGGCCATCATCGGCCTCGACAAAAAGACCGGCAAAATCGTCTGGAAGGCCGAGGGCGAGTTCGGCATGGCCTACGGCACGCCGAATGTTTACACGCACGACGGCGTCACCGATCTCGTCATCGCCGTGCCGCAGGAGCTTTGGGGTCTCAATCCGGCCACCGGCAAGCTCCGCTGGTATGCGCAGCATGGCCTCACCGGCAATGTTTCGCCAAGCCTCGTGCCCGATGGCGACAAAGCGTATATCTTTGGTGGCTTCCCCTCCACCCGCAGCGTCGCCATCAAGCTCGGTGGCAAGGGCGATACCTCTTCCAACGCCGTTTTGTGGGACAGCAACACCAGCAGCTACGTCCCCACGCCCATTCTCAAAGATGGCCACCTCTACGTCATCAACGATCAAGGCTTCGCCACCTGCATCGACGCCAAAACCGGCAAGGACGTGTATCGCGAACGTGTGCTCCAAGGTGCCCGCGGCGGCGGCAAGCCCTTCTACGCCTCTCCCGTGCTCATCGGTGACAAGCTCATCTGCGTCTCCCGCCGCAACGGCGCCTACATCCTCGCCGCGAAGCCGCAATTCGAGATGATCCGCACCAACGTGCTCTCTCTCGACACCACCCAATTCAACGCCACCCCCGCCGTCAGCGGCGATCAACTCTTCCTCCGCAGCGAAAAGGCTGTTTACTGCATCGGAACGAAGTGAGCCTCAAAGCAGCTCGCGAAGCGCCGCCGTGTTTGCTTTGGAATCAAAAAACGCCTCAACTGGAGCTTTGAAACCAGAAATCGCCTCGCTCACCAAGATGCCGCTGCCGGACTTCATGCGTAGTTCGTAGCGTTCTCCAGCCAGCACGTGCTGCTCGATCACCCCTTTCTCGGCGTCCACGATCCAGTATTCCTGCACGCCGTGGGCCTCGTAGTCCTGGAACTTCACCCCGCGATCCCGCTCCTCCGTGCTTTCGGACAGCACCTCGACGATCAAGTCCGGCACCGGGAACTTCATCGTGTCTTGTTTGAGCGTGGCAGCCTTGGCCGGGCCGAAAAACACAATGTCCGGCTCGTAGTCGTTGCGAGGAAACACCACGAGGCACTTCTCGATCTTCACTTCACCCAAGCCGCGGTCGTCCACATAAACCGTCAGCAGCTTGGCGATTCGCGCGGTGGCATCCAGATGCTGGTTCCGGGCCGGTGAGTGCAGCACGACTTCGCCGTCGATGAATTCCACCTTCATCTCAGGTGTCATCTCCTCATAAAACTTGTTCCTCCGCTGCCGCTCGGCGGCGAGCATGCTCGACAAACGATCCACCACTTCCGGCAGGAAGGGCGAGGACTGGAGCGGAGCCAGAAGTTCGGCGATCGGTGGCATGGGTCGAATGATAACCGCTCGCCCCGAATCGACAAGAGCCTCCTTTTGCCCTGCCCGGCTGGCTTGAGGCATTTCGCGGCTAGTTTTCACGCAGCGGGTCGTTTCCATTCGTTAACCTCCTTCTGCGATGAAAAGCCCGTTTTTTTCCTGTGCAGGCTCCCGTGCCTTGCATGCGCCCACGCGGCGCGAGTTTGTGTATGGCCTCGGCACCTCGCTCGGCAGCGTCGCCTTGACCTCGCTGCTCGCGGCGGAGTCGAAAGGCCCGCTCGCGCCGAAGCAACCGATGCTCCCGGCGAAGGCGAAGAACTGCATCTTCCTCATGATGGAAGGGGGGCCGAGCCACATCGACTGCTTTGATCCGAAACCCGCACTCGAAAAGCTCCACCTGAAGGAGTTCGTGCGTGAGGGAAAGATGAAGTCGGCGATGGAAAGCGGGAAGCGCTACTATGTGAAGTCGCCCTTCACCTTCGCGCAGCACGGTCAGAGCGGCGCGTGGATGAGCGAGCCTTGGCAGCATCTGGCGAAAGTGGCGGACGAAATGTGCTTTTACCGCGGCTGTCAGGTCGATTCCGTGAATCATCCCACCGCGATGTATCAAATGAACTGCGGCAACCGCTTCGGTGGTGATCCCGCCATCGGCTCATGGGTGACGTATGGCCTCGGCTCGGTGAATCAGGACCTGCCGGGCTTCATCGTGCTGCCGGAGATCAGCTATCCGCAGGGTGGAAGTGCCAATTGGGGCAATGGCTACCTGCCTGCGCACTTTCAAGGCACCGCGCTGCGCTCCAAAGGCTCGCCCATCCTCGATTTGCAGCCACCGCCGGGCATCACGCCGGATCATCAAAGAGCGAATCTGGACCTGCTGGGCCAATTGAATGCCAAACATGCCGCCGACCATCCTTGGCATGACGAACTCAAGGCGCGCATGAACAACTACGAGCTGGCCTTTCGCATGCAGATGCAGGTGCCGGAGGTCATTGATCTCGAAAAAGAAGACGCGAAGACCAAAGAGCTCTACGGCATCGGCAAGGACGCCACGGATGCGTTTGGCCGCAAATGCCTGCTCGCCCGCAAACTCGTGGAGAAGGGCGTGCGCTTTGTGCAGCTCTACAACGGCACCTGGGACAGCCACGACTACATCGAACGTGCGCACGGCAATCTCATCCGCGGCGTGGACCAGCCCATCGCTGCGCTCATCACCGATCTGAAGCAACGCGGCCTGCTCGATGACACGCTCATCGTCTGGTGTGGCGAATTTGGTCGCACGCCAGACAATGGCGTGCGCGGCGGCACTGCCTACGGCCGTGATCACAATCCGAAAGCGATGACCATCTGGTTCGCTGGCGGCGGCTGCAAGGCCGGTCACAGCATCGGCGCCACCGATGATCGCGGCATGGAGGCCATCGAAGAAGTGCATCACGTGCGTGATCTGCACGTGACGCTGCTGCGCATGCTCGGTCTCGATGACAACAAGCTCACCTTTTACCACGGCGGCCGCTTCAAGCAGCTCTCACAAATTGGCGGACAGGTCATCGACAAGCTGATCGCGTGATCAGGCTCACGCCGGACGCTTCGCCAGCGCATCGCGGATGATCTTGAGCACCTGCTCACGCTCCGCGCCAGTGATCGGCAGGCGAGGCTCGCGCACCCATTCCTTGCCGAGGCCGGTCTCCTGGCACAGCAGCTTGATGTATTGCACAAAGTGAATGTGCGTATCGAGCTTCATCAGCGGCTGGCTCCAGCGATACAGCGCACGGCACTCATCCCAGCGCCCAGCTTGCGCGAGATTCCACAGCTGCTGGTTCTCCTTCGGGAAGGCGATGCCGCTGCCGCAAACCCAGCCGTCGATGCCGAGGATCGCGGATTCGAGGAAGAGATCATCCACGCCGGTGAAAATCTGATAGCGAGAGCCCGTGAGATTGCGCAGCTCGGTGATGCGGCGCGTGTTCGCGCTGCTTTCCTTGATCGCCTTGAGGTTCTCGATGTCCGCCAGCTCCACAAACATCTCCGGCGTCACATCCGTGTGATAGCCCACCGGGTTGTTGTAGAGCATCCAGGTCAGCGGCGTGGCCTTCGCCAGCGTGCGAAACCAGTGCGATGTCTCCTTCGCGTCGGACTTGTACACCATCGGCGGCATCACCATGAAGCCCGCGGCGCCCAGCTTCTCGCAATCCTGCATGTAGCTCACCGCGATTGACGTGCTCATCTCCGCCACACCGCTCACCACCGGCACGCGACCCGCGGAAACTTCCACTGCATGCTTCACCACCGCGCGTTTTTCCTCCGGCAGCATCGTCTGGTTCTCACCGAGCGATCCGCACACGATCAAGCCGGTCACACCGGACTCGATGAGGGCTTCCCAGTGCTTCGCCGTCGCCGCGAGATCGAGCGACTGGTCTTGATGCATTTGCGTGACGACCGCCGGGAAGACTCCGGCCCAGTTGACAGATGTTTGGTTCATGAGTCGCCGTTAGTCGCCGCCCGCGGCTCATCTCTCTTGATTGCTTTTTGACCGCGAACCTGCCAAAACATCCAAACCATGGCTCCCACCAGCATCCTGAGTCAAAACGCGGTCGCGGAGGCGCTCTTCGACGCGCTGCCTGATGTCGTCTTTTTCATCAAAGACAGCTACGGGCGCTACGTGGTCGTGAATCAGACCCTCGCCGCTCGTTGTGCCGGTGGAGACAAAACACGCCTCATCGGCAAAAAGCCCGATGAAGTCTATCCCGCACCGCTCGCCGCCAGCTATGCCCGGCAGGACGAGCAGGTGCTCAAAACTGGTAAAAGCATCGACCAGCAGCTCGAGCTGCACATCTACCCCGGCGGCAAGGCCGGCTGGTGCCTCACCACGAAGCATCCGCTGCGCGATGACAAAGGCCGCATCACCGGCGTCGCGGGCATCTCACGCGATCTCGATGCACCGAGCGACAAGGCCACCGGCTTTGCCGAGCTCGCCAGCGCCCTGCGGCACATGCGCAAGCACTACACCGAAAGCCTGCGCATCGAGGACATCGCCACGAAGGCCGGGCTGAGCGTGTATCAGTTCGAGCAGCGGGTGCAGCGCCTGTTTCAAATGAGTCCGCTGCAATTGCTGCACAAGCTGCGCCTCGATGAAGCCACCCGCCTGCTGCGTGATAGCGATCTTCCGCTCGGCGAGATCGCCCTGCAAACCGGCTGGTGCGATCAAAGCGCCTTCACCCGCCATTTCAGCCGCTACGCCGGCATGGCCCCCGGCAAGTTCCGCGCGATGCAGGCCACGAAATAAGCACTCACTTCTCCGCCTTCGCCTTGCCGCCAAAATACGGATACTTGTCCCAGGCATCGAAAGCCGGATCGACACGCGGATCGGCCGTCTCGCGCATCCACGCGTCCACTTTCGAAGCAAGCCTGGCTTTCGTTTCAGCCATCGCAGGGTCAGACGCGAGGTTTTTCACCTGATCGGGATCGCTGCGGAGATCGTAAAGCTCCTCCGCGGGACGTTTGGCAAAGCAAAGCTCGAAAAACGGCTTTATCGCCGGTTCATCGCGATGATCGAGAATGAGCTGCTTCGTGATCGTGGGGTCCACATCACCCCACGGCCCCACCGCGAAGTGCAGATTCGGATCACCCGCCGGCCAGCGATCCGGGCGCAGGTTTCGCAGGTAAAGAAAATCCGCCATGCGGATGCCGCGGCAGGGATAGCTCAGATCACCCTGCCGCACGTTCGCATGCCGTTCACGCTCGACGAAGACATGATCGCGATCTTTGCCATCGCTTTGTCCCGTGATCAGATCGAGGAAGCTGCGCGATGTCATCTCCGGCCACTTCGGCACGTCCGCGAGTTCGAGAAAGGTCGCCGCGAACAGCGCGATCAGCCCTCCCCGCATGGCTCCCCGGGACGATGCAGGCTTCAGAGCGGATCCAGCAGGCGGGGCAGCAGCGTCGCGGCGCTGCCGGTCAAGCAGAGCGATG
>CALMTT010000012.1 GCA_937872615.1 uncultured Verrucomicrobiaceae bacterium
GATGCCTTTGCCGCGCTGACCTCCGAAACACCGCCGCAGGTGCTGTTGCTCGATGTCGGCCTGCCCGGCATCAGCGGCCTCGATGGCCTCGTCCGCCTCCGCGAGCTCGCTCCGAGCACCTCCATCGTCATCCTCACCGTCTTTGAAGAAGATGACAAAATCTTCCGCGCCATCTGCGCCGGAGCCAGCGGCTATCTTTTAAAGACCGCCGACACCGCTGACATCGCCGCCGCCATCCGCAGCGCCGCGGCCGGAGGCTCGCCCATCAATCCCACCATCGCCCGCCGCGTGCTCGACATGTTTTCCAAAGCCGGGGCCGCCCCAAGCCAAAAAGACTACGGCCTCACCGCCCGCGAGAAAGACATCCTGCAACTCCTCGTCCAAGGCCACAGCACCAAAGAAGCCGCCGCCCAGCTCCAAATCAGCTACCACACCGCCGACGGCTACATCCGCGGCATTTACGAGAAGCTCCAAGTCAACACCCGCGGCAGCGCCGTGGCAAAAGCGCTCAAAGAAGGGCTCGTTTAAACTTAATCCGGCACCTTCGAGGCACGTTCCGCGATCAATTCGGCCAGCGTGGCCATTTCGACTCCCGGTTTGCCTTTGGGCTGCACGAACAACAGATCCGCTGTCGGCACGGGCACGGCCAGTTTCACGAAAACGCAGCCCGTGTGTGGCAGCTTCTGCGCATGCTCGGGCATCAAAGCGATGCCATCTCCCGACGCGACGCCCGCGAGCATCAGCGAGAGCGAATCGACCTCGCTCACGATCTGCGGATCAAAGCCCGCCGCCTTGCAGATGCCGCGCAAAAACTCGCGCCGCCCCGGAAACACCGCGTCGCTGAGCGAAATGAACGACTCGCGGGCCAGCGCGGCCAGTTTGAGCGTTTTCTTCGTCGCCAGCGGATGATCCTCCGGCAGCACCACGCCCATTTTGTTTCGTGAAAGTCGCCGCACGGCAAAAAGCTCGCGATCCGCGTCCTCGATGTTGCCGAGAATGGCCGCGTCGAGCTCATGCGTGCGCAAACGGTCGAGCTGGGCACGCGGCGGCAGCTCGAAGAGACTCACGCGGGCCTTTGGATGCCGCTGGCGAAACTCGCGCATTACTGGCGTGACCAGATCATCGAGAAAGACCGAGAGAAAGCCCAGCCGAAGCGTGCGCGGCGCATCGCCAAACTGCTCGCGAAGCTGCTGCGCGGAGGTTTCTGCATCGCAGATGATCTGGCGTGCCTTGGGCAGGAAAAAGCGCCCCGCGTCCGTCAGCACGATGCGCTTCTTCACTCGATCAAACAGCGCCACGCCGAGCTCTGCCTCCAGCGCCGCAATCTGCCGACTCAGCGCCGGCTGCGTCACATGCAGCCGCTGCGCCGCCCGCGAGATGCTCATGTCCTCCGCCGCGGCGGTGAAGTAGCGCAATTGATGAAATTCCATGCGGCAGCCTAGCCCGCGGCGGGTGGCGGGAAACGTCAAATCCACCGGGGAGTCCAGATCAGCCGGTCTTTTACAAATTCCAGCTTTGCCAACGGCCCGCCCGCCGCTACTCTCGCTGCCCTGTGACCCCCGCCCGCATGTATCTTAGTCTCTGGTTCGGTATCCTATTGAGCACCCAAGTCGGCTGCTCGTCCTCAAAAGACACCGATGCTTCCTCCAATGAAGTCCGTCGTGCTCTGCCTTTCGTGGAGAACAACGGAACGGCCAAGGACGTGCCGAATCCGATCACCAAGCAATACAACAACCCGTCCTCGCTGCCCACGACGCCGCCGGCTGGTGTGCGCGTGTCGTATTCCTCGGTCAAAACAGGACAGAAGGTCCTCGCGATGACCTTTGACGACGGCCCGCATCCCTCTCTCACGCCGAAGCTGCTGGATCTGCTGAAGGAGCGGAACATCAAGTGCACCTTCTTCCTCATCGGCAAGCAGGTGAAGATGTATCCGGACATCGTTCGCCGCATGATCGCCGAAGGTCACGAGATCGGGAACCACACCTGGACGCATTGCAGCCTCACCAGCCGCTCCGATGAGCAGATCCGCAAGGAACTGCAGCAGTCCGCTGATGCCGTCAAAGAAGTGGCCGGAGTGACGCCGCAGCTCATCCGTCCGCCATATGGTGCGATCAACCAGCGCATCAAGGACATGATGTTCACCGAGTTTGGCTACTCCACGATCATGTGGTCGGTGGATCCGCAGGACTGGCGCCGCCCCGGCGTGGCCGCGGTGACCAGCCGCCTCGTGAATGGCGCCCATCCCGGTGCCATCATGCTCGCTCATGACATTCATCCGCCCACGCTCACCGCGATGCCCGCGATGTTCGACCAGTTGATCGCCAAGGGTTACCAGTTCGTCACCGTGAGCCAGCTCCTGAATTTGGAGAAGGCCAGCATGCCCGTCGGCATCGTGGTGAAGCCCGGCTCCGTTGGTGACAAAGACCCGAAGGCCTTCGCGCAGTAATCGCCGCGGCTATTTCTTCTTCGCCTTCGGCGCCTCAGCCGCCTTGGGATAGCGCACGACCTTGATGTCATTCTTTTGCGGCGCACCGGGTGTGCTGCGTCCGGCGCGGATGAGTTTCTCAAAGGCAGCCTGCATCGCTTTGACGCGGTCGGGATGCAGCGGGGCCACGTTCATGGTCTCGCCGAGGTCTTCGTCGAGGTTGTAGAGTTCTGGCTCGGCATGAGCGACGTATTTCCATGGGCCATCGCGGAAGCTCGGTGTGCCGCCGCAGGCGGTGTTTACCGCATTCGTGCGGATCGGACGATCCTCGCCTTTGAGCAGCGGAATCATGCTGAAGCTGTCCTCTCCCGCAGTGTCCGGCAGTTTCACTTCGAGGATCTCCGCCAGCGTGGCCATCGTGTCGGCTTGAAGCACAAGCTGCTTGCACACGCTGCCTGCTTTCACCACGCCGGGCCACTTCACGACAAACGGCACGCGATGCCCGCCTTCATAAACGGAGGTCTTGTAGTCGCGCAGCGGACCGCTGGGATAGTGGCCCTGCTTTTCCATCTCCTTCACGCCGATGTAGGACGCGCAGCCGTTGTCGCTGGTGAAAAGCACGAAAGTGTCGTTTTCGACGCCACCGGCCTTCAACGCATCGAGCACGCGACCGAGCACGGCATCCGTTTCCATCACCAAATCGGCGTAATCGCTGTTCAGCCCGCTTTTGCCCTTCCACTCGGCATTCACCGCCAGCGGCGTGTGTGGCGAGGTGAGCGGCAGATAGAGCAAAAAGGGCTTCTTGGCCTCTGACTGCGTCTGAATGAACTTTTCTGCCCGCGTCGCCAATGCCGGCAAAATGCCCTCCAACTGCCAATCGGCCAGCGCAGGGCCTTGCAGGCTGGCCTGGTTCTTCACCAGCTTCGAAGCGGGCAGTAACTCGCTCGGGATGCCAACCGTGCGATCACCATCGATGAAGCAATACGGCGGCCAGTTCGGCACGTCGGTGCCGAAATACTCATCAAAGCCTCGCTCCGTGGGACCGCCAGAGATGCGTTGCGAGAAAACGGCCTTCCACGTCTCGCGATGTGCGTCCGTGATGGTCGTCGAGACCTGACCACCGCCGCCCGCTTTGCCCCCGAAGCCACCAAAGTGCGCCTTTTGCTCCGGCGTGATCGGCCAGTCGCGTCCGAGATGCCATTTGCCGATGCAGGCCGTCGCATAGCCCTGCTCCTTCGCCATTGATGCGAGGGTCATGCGATCCTTTGCAATCAAGGGCTTCCCCCACGAGCCAACGATGCCCGACTGCAACGTTGTGCGCCAATGATAGCGCCCCGTGAGCAGCGTGTAGCGCGAGGGCGAGCAGCAGCCCGAACTCGAATGCCCGTCCGTGAAGCGCATGCCCTCCGCTGCGAGCCGATTCATGTTCGGCGTCGGAATTTTGCCACGTTCCGGGTTGTTCGCCTGCATGTCGCCATAGCCCAAATCATCCGCGAGGATGATGACAAAGTTCGGCTTCGCCGCGAAGAGCGAGGACGACAGGAAAATGAGGAACAGTAGAGGTTTCATTGAGGCATCACAAACGCCCGCAAGCTCCTCCAACTCGCAAAACTTCACCTCAGCAATACCTTGTCAGGATTGCTGATTCGCCGCGTTGCTTTGCGACATGAGACTTTGTGCCTTGGCCCTGATTGCGATGGTCTGCTCCGCTACCGCGGCGGACTTCCGTGCCTTTCTCGATGCGCACTGCCTCGAATGTCATGACAGCGATGTGAAGAAGGGCGGTCTCGATTTGTCGATCTTCACGGATGAGGCGGCAGTGATGAGAGACCGTGAGGTGTGGCGGGTGGTTTATGAAAAGGTGGAGTCGCACCAGATGCCGCCGCCGAAGGAGAAGTCGCAGCCGATGGAGGTGCAGCGTCTCGAACTCATGGCGTGGATCATGGACATCGCGGCGCGGCCTGATTCGGAGCTGGGTGTGGCAGATCCGGGGAATCCGGTGCTGCGGCGGCTGACGCGGCTGGAGTATAACAACACGGTGCGCGACCTCTTTGAGCTGCCGATGGATGTGTTCATGTTTCCGGAGCGGCTACCGCTGTCAGGAAAGACCTACTTTCAGCCGCAGAAGGGCTCGCTCGGCGAAGTAGTCGAGGTGCCGGTGCGCGAGTATGGTCTGAAGTATCCCGTTCTGCTGTCGGAGCTGGGACTGCCGGGTGAAAACCGCGCGGAGCATGGCTTTCGCAATCGTGGCGAGGCGATGAACCTTTCGCCGATGCTGCTGGAGCAGTATTTGAGCGCGGCGCGAGACATCGTGCACAGCCCGAAGCTGCCGCAACTCAGCGCGGCCTTCCGGGCGCTGATTCATGATCCGTCCACACCGATGAAGGCCGAGCCGGTGGCCGACGAGCAGGGGCCAAACACCTGGACGGCGTCGAAGGAGTTCGCGCCGAATTTGAATCTGCCGTTTCAAGCCAAGGACGGCGCGGTTTCGACGCTGGATTACCAATTTCGCTTCGCGATGCAGACCGCGGTCGCGGAGGGCACCGGCGGCGTGTGGGACGCGACGGGCCGCAGCACGGTGGTGAAGGCTGGGGAGCCGATTCGCGTGCGTTTTGGCTCCAAATCGCTGCGCATTACCTCGCCACAGGATTTGTGGATCGCGGGGTTTTCGACCGCTGGCGAGACCTCGGGCGAATCGCTCTTCACAAACCACGAAAAGCAGCAAAAAGTGCTCACACTCGATCTGGCGATCGAAAACGGTGCCGCAAATGAAGGCATCACCGAGCTGGCGGTCTGCGCGTTGAGTCGCGCGAAGGAATCTGGCAAAGTCACGCTGACCGCGCACTTCAGCGGTGGCGGCAGTTCGGCGCTCTCGCATACGCTCATCACGGGCGAGGGCGTGGGGAACACCTTCTTCGCCTTCCGCGCTCCGAAGAATGAACACGTCGTGCGTCTCACGCTCGATGGCTCGAAGTTCAGCGGGAACTACGTGCTCTTCGATGATCTCGCGTTTCTCACGAATGGTGCCACCGCCGTCGCCACGGCACCGGTGGCCGAACCGGAGAAGAAAATGTCCGCGCGTGCCAAACGCGCCGCGGCACGCGAGCGGCTCGCAGGCTTCATGACGCGTGCGTTTCGTCGCCCGGTGGATGAAAAGACCGTCGAACGCTATGTCGAAGTCTTTGACGATGCGCTTGACCGCGATCAGCCCTTTGAAGAGGCGATGAAGGCCGCGCTGGCTGCCGTTTTGGCCTCGCCAGAGTTTTTGTATCTCAGCGAGGCCGGTGTGGGTCGTGGCGCGGTGAAGCCGCTGGCCAATCACGAGCTTGCCTCACGTCTCGCTTACTTTTTGTGGTCGGCACCGCCGGATGATGAGCTGCTGAATGCGAATCTCAGCGATGATGCTGTGCTGGAGGCGCAGACGCGACGCATGCTTCGCGATGGGCGCGTGCGTGAGTTGAGCGAGTCGTTCGCCACGCAGTGGCTGCGCCTCGACCAGCTCATGACGGCGAAACCGGACCCGAAGCTCTTCAAAGGCTTCTACAGCGGTCCGCAGGGCAAGGTCACGCTGCACGCCTCGATGCTCGTCGAGGCGCTGCTGCTGTTTGAAACCGTGCTCGTCGAAGATCGCGCCATCCTCGACCTGCTCGCCGCCGACTATACCTGGCTCAATGGCCGCCTCGCGAAGCTCTACGACATCGACACGGCCACACTCGCCAAAACCACCAACAGCAATGTGCTCATCGACGCCAAACAGAACGCAAAATGGCTTCGTGTGCCGTTGAAGGACTCGCGACGCGGCGGCTACATGACGATGGCCGGGCCTCTCACGGTCACTTCACTGCCCGTGCGCACCAGTCCCGTGAAACGCGGCGCCTGGCTGCTGGAGACGCTTTTCAATCGACCTCCACAAGAGCCAAAGGTGGCCTTTGCGCTCAAGGACGAGCCCAGCACGCAAACCGCGCCACAGACCGTGCGCGAGCGCTTTGAGCAGCATCGCGACAAACCCGCCTGCTTCTCCTGTCATGTGCGGCTTGATCCGCCCGGCTTCGCTTTGGAGCGATTCGATGCCATCGGCGCGTGGCGTGATCGCGATGGCTCGCAGCCGGTCGATGCGCGTGCGGAATGGCATGGCACTGCCTTCAACGGACCCGCGGAATACAAAGCCATCCTCGCGAAACAGCCGCATGAGTTCACACGCGGCTTCATCGAGCACCTGCTCAGCTACGCGCTCGGTCGCGAACTGCGGATTTACGACATGCCGGTCGTCGAACAGATCGAAAACGCCGCGAAAGCCGATGGCTGGAAGCTCAGCCGCGTGGTGGTCGAGATTGCCAAGTCCTATCCTTTCACCCATGTCCGCCCGTAACATGAATCGCCGTCACTTTCTCCGCGCCGCAGGCGTGACCCTCGGCCTGCCGTTCTTTGAGAGCCTCGCACGCGCCGCAGCCGTCGAGCCGCGACGTTTTGCCTTCATCTACACGCCGAACGGCTACAACCAGGCCGCGTTCCAGCCGAAGAAGACCGGTCTCGACTGGGAACTCACGCCCACCTTGCAGCCGCTGGCAGGCGTGAAGGATCACGTCACACTCGTCACGGGCCTCGACCGCCAATTTGTCGGCGGCACGGGCGTGCATGCGCAGTGCGGATCGTGCTGGCTCACGTCCTCCGCGCCGCAGGAGACGCTCGATGGCGGTTTCCCGACGAACACGACGCTGGATCAAGTCATCGCGCGGCAAATCGGGACGGACACGCTGCTGCCTTCGCTCGAACTCAGCACGAACGACCACACCGACAACAAGGAGACGCGATATCACGAGTGCATTTCATGGTATGCGCCGGGTTACGCGGCCAATGTGGAGAAGAATCCGCGTGCCGTGTTTCAGCGCCTCTTTGGCAAGCCGGATGGCGATGCGACACGCAGCGTGCTCGATGCCGTGCTCGCCGATGCGAAGGCTCTGAATGCTCGTCTCGGCCGCGATGACCAGGAAAAGCTCGGTGAGTATCTCGAAAGCGTCCGCGCCACGGAGAGCCGCATCCAGCGTGCTGAGAAAATCGCCAAACAGATGCGCCAGCCACCCATCGCGGAGCCTGCGGGCATTCCGGAGACGCGTGGCGACTACCTGCGGCTGCAGGCGGATCTGTTTGCGCTCGCTTTTCAAAATGATCTCACCCGCGTGGCCACGCTCGTCATTGATCCGGAGCGCTGGGACTCCCCGCGCCTGTTTCATGGCCTCTTCGACAAGCCTCAGAACCATCACGTGCTCACCCACACGAAAGGCGATGAGGCCAAGGCCGCCGTGGCAAAGATCGACCGCTTCCACGTCGAGTTCTACGCGCATGTCATCGAGCGTCTGAAGGCCACCAACCTTCTCGATAGCACCACCCTCGTCATGGGCAGCGGCATCAGCGATGGCGATCAGCACAACTACGCCGACCTCCAGGTGCTCATCGCCGGAGGCGGCTGGAAGCGCGGCCACTTCCACTACGAAGGCAAACGCCCCCTCGCCGATCTCTGGCTCACGATGGCGCAGCAGGCCGGCGTGAAGCAGGAGAGGTTTGCGGACAGCACTGGAGTTCTCACCGAGATATGACCATGAGTTTAACCACAGAGACACAGAGCACACAGAGGACCCTTCAAAAAATTCCTCTGTGTGCTCCGTGCCTCTGTGGTTCAAATGCGAACCTCATGAAGATTCTCTCTGCGTTTCTCTGCGCCCTCTGCGGTTTCATCCACGCCGCGCAGCCTCCGCATGCGGCGCTGGAGCGTTACTGCATTGACTGCCACGATGCGGATGCGAAGAAAGGCGGCGTGAATCTCGATGCGCTCCTCTCGCAAGACATCGGCAAGCACGCGGAGACTTGGGAAGCGGTCGTGAAGCAACTGAATGCCCGCCACATGCCGCCCATCGGCAAGAAGCGGCCGGATGAGCAGGGCTACAACGAACTCATCGCTGCCTTGACGAAGGAACTCGATGCTCAGCCGACCCAACACATCGCGGGGCCGACGTTTCGCCGTCTCACACGCACGGAGTATGCGAACGCCGTGCGGGATCTGCTCGCGGTCGAGTTTGATGCGAAGGCGGCATTTCCGACGGACGAGATCAGCCATGGCTTTGACAACGTGACCGTGGGCGATTTGCCACCCGCCTTGCTGGATCGCTACATCGCAGCGGCGCAGAAGATCGCGCGGCAGGCGGTGGGCACATCGACCGAGCCGGAGATCACGGCGGTGCGGGTGCGGCCGGACATCACGCAGGAGTATCACGTGCCGGGATTGCCGCTGGGCACGCGTGGAGGCGTGCTGGTGAAGCAGGTGTTCGCGCAAAGCGGTGAATACGAGGTGCAGGTGCGGCTGCAACGCGACCGCAACGAGCAGGTCGAGGGGATGAATGGCCAGCATCAGCTCCAAATCCTGCTCGACCGCGAGGTGAAGGGCGAGTTCACGGTCCAACCAGCGAAGGACAAGAACTACGAGAAGATCGACGCGCATCTCAAAGCGCGGTTTCATGTGCCAGGTGGTCAGCATGACCTCGGCGTGACGTTTTTGCCGAATGGATCGCCAGTGCTCGAGCGACTGCGCCAGCCCTACAAGTCGAGCTACAACCTGCATCGTCATCCGCGGCTCAGCCCGGCCGTGTATCAGGTGACCATCACCGGCCCGCTGAAGGCCGAAGGCGCGGGCGGCACACCGAGCCGTCGATTGATCTTCGGCGAGGGCAAAACTAATGCCGAGGCCATCTTGAAGCCGATTCTGCGTCGTGCGTGGCGTCGTGAGATCACGGAGGCTGATCTGGAGCGATTGATACCGTTCGTGCGCGAGGCCGCTTCGCTCGAAAAAGGCATCGAATCGGCTCTGGCGGCCCTTTTGGTCAGTCGCGAGTTTTTGTTCCGCAGCGAGGAAAAAGGCGACGATGCCGCTTTGGCCTCGAAACTGGCTTTTTTCCTCTGGAGCAGCCTTCCGGACGACGAACTGCTCTCTCAGCATCCGCTCGATGTCGAGGCGCAGGCTCGCCGCATGCTGCGTGATCCGCGGTCGAGGTCGTTGGTGACCAATTTCGCCGATCAATGGCTCTACCTGCGCAATCTGGAGGCCATCACGCCGGATGCGCGGCTGTTCCCCGACTTCGATCACAACCTGCGCGAATCCCTGCGCACCGAGACGAGCCTGCTCCTCACCGATGTGATCCAAAACGACCGCAACGTGCTCGCGCTGCTGCGCACGGATCGCACCTGGCTCGATGAACGCCTCGCCGCGCACTACGGCATCCCGCATGTCCACGGCAGTCGTTTCCGCGAGGTGAAACTCACGCCAGAGATGCAACGCGGCGGCCTCTTGCGGCAAGGCAGCATTCAAACCGTCACCAGCTATGCCACGCGCACCTCGCCGGTGATTCGCGGGCATTGGATCTTGAAGAATCTGCTCGCCACCGAGCCTCCGCCGCCACCGCCGAACGTGCCCGCGCTCGATGGCGTGATCTCCGAGAGCCTCCCAATTCGCGAACGCCTCGCCAAACATCGCGAGATGGCCGCCTGCGCCAGTTGTCACAACCTCATGGACCCCGTCGGCTTCGCGTTGGAAAACTACGACGCCATCGGCCGCTGGCGTGCCGAGGCCGATGCCCGCGGCGGCTTCGCCGATGGCAGCGAGTTCGATGGCGTGTCCGGTCTCGAGGAGACTCTGCTGAAGCGTCCGGAGTTGTTCGTCACCGCTTTGACTGAGAAGCTCATGGTCTACGCGCTGGGTCGCGGCCTTGAAGCCAGCGATGCTCCGACGGTGCGAAAGATCGTGCGGCGTGCGAAGGAGAACGATTGGAGATTCAGCGAGATCATTGTCGGCATCGCGATGAATCTCAAAAAGTAGCTTGGGCTTTAGCCCAACTTCCCCAAAGCTTTTGGGCTGAAGCCCAAACTACTTTCTGTCAGTTTCCCGCCCCCCGCGCCGTTTCACCCCGCATGAGCACCTTCACCACCCGCAAAGCCCTTTCCCGCCGCACCTTGCTGCGGGGCGTGGGAGCGACGCTCTCGCTGCCGTTTTTGGATGCGATGGTTCCGGCGGCCACGGCGGCTCAGCGCATCATGCAGCCGGCGAAACGGCTCAGCTACATTTACATCCCGATGGGTTGCGATCACTCGCGCTGGAATCTCGGCAAGACGAACACGCTGGAGCAGCTCTCGCCCATTTTGAAGTCGCTGGAGCCGGTGAGGCAGCATTGCACGGTCGTTTCCAATCTCGAACTCGAACCCGCGTATCCCGGCACGCATGCCACGTCGAATGCCTCCTTTCTCAGCGCCGCACGCGTGAAGCACACGGAGAGCAGCGACTACTACAACGGCACCACGGCGGATCAGATCGCCGCGAAGGCCATCGGGCAGCAGACGCAGTTGCCGTCGCTCGAGCTGGCGATGGATTTGATGCAGGTCGTCGGCCAGTGCGACAATGGCTACGCCTGCGTGTATCAAAACAACCTATCGTGGTCCTCGCCCACCACGCCGTTGCCCGCCGAGGCGCATCCGCGGCTCGTGTTTGAGCAGTTGTTTGGCGATGGCGGCAGCAAAGCCGACCGTGAGGCCGCATTGAAGCGTCGCGCCAGTCTGCTCGACTTCATCAAGGACGACATGCAGCGCCTCGCGAAGCAGCTCGGCTCGCAGGATCGCGATCGCGTGAATCAATACCTCGAAAGCATCCGCGAGGTCGAGCGCCGCATCGAGAAGGCGCAGGCGGCGGTCGCGGAGAACGAGCTACCCGATCTCTCGCGACCCAGCGGCGTGCCCGCGAGCTATGCGGAGCATGCACGGCTCATGTTTGACCTCCAGCTCCTCGCCATGCAGGGCGATGTCACGCGGGTCATCACCTTCCAGCTCGCCCGCGAGACCAGCAATCGCACCTACCCCGAGATCGGCGTCAGTGATCCGCATCATCCGCTCAGCCATCACGGCAACGATCCCGCGAAAATCGAGCGCATGTCGAAGATCAATGCCTTCCACGTCAGCCTCTTCGCCGAATACCTCGCCAAACTCGCCGCCGTGAAGGAAGGCGATGGCACGCTGCTCGACCACACGCTGCTGCTTTATGGCAGCGGCATGGGCAATCCCAACGTCCACGACCATACCAACCTCCCGATCATCGTCGCCGGTGGCGCGAGCGCTGGTGTGAAAGGCAACCGCCACCTGCGAAACGAAAAAACCATCCCGCTCGCCAACCTGCACCTCACGCTACTCGACAAAGCCGGCGTGAAGCTGGACAAGTTCGGCGACAGCAGCGGAATCATCGAGGTGCTGTGAAGACGCGAAAAAAAGTAGCTTGGGCTTTGGCCCAACTTCCCCGAACCCTTTGGGCTAAAGCCCAAACTACTTTCGCATGCCTCTGCGTCACCACATCGCTGCTCGCCGATCTTCCCACCGCCGCTGAAAATCAAGACTGGACCCAAGTTTGGGAGCACATGTCTTCAAAACACGATCTAAATGCAACACAAGCTGACGGCACCACAGCATTGCATTGGGCTGCGTATCATGAAGAGCCAGAAATCGTGGTGCGGTTGCTTCAATTGGGGGCGAGGCCTGATCCCGTAAATAGGTATGGCATCACGCCCCTGCTGCTTGCGTGCGAAAACGGCAACGAGCGCATCGTGCGGGCGCTTCTCAAGGCCGGAGCGAAGGCTGACGTGAGTCAGCGCGGTGGCGAGGAGGCGATCATGATTGCCTCACGCACGGGACGCGTCGGCGTGGTCAAGGCCTTGCTGGAAAATGGAGCGCGAACCGAGTCGCATGATCGCAATGGGCAAACCGCGCTGATGTGGGCGGCGGCGGAAGGTCATGCGGACGTGATTGAGCTGCTGGTGAAGAGCGGCGCGAAGATCGATCAGCGGCTCGACTCGGGCTTCACGGCCTTTTTGTTCGCCGCACGCGAGGGAAAGACGGCGGCGGTGAAGAAGCTGCTTCAACTCGGTGCGGACGTGCATGACGCCATCGACACGACAGAGAAGACCGGCGGCCGCGACGCGCCGAATGGCACCAGCGCGGTGCTTTTGGCCGTGGAGAATGGTCACTTCGAGCTGGCGATGGATCTCATCCGCGCCGGAGCCGATCCGAACGACCAGCGCAACGGCTTCACCGCGCTGCACACGCTCACCTGGGTGCGCAAACCGCCGCATGGCGACGACGAAGCAGGCCAGCCGCCGCCGGACACGCATGGGAAGCTCAGCAGCCTCGACTTCCTCCGCGAGATCGTGAAGGCGGGCGCGAAGGTCGATGCCGCGCTCGGCCCCGATGCGAGGGCGAAGGCCTTTGGCGCGATCAATTTCAACGGGGCGACTCCTTTTCTGCTCGCCTGTCGAAATGCCGATCTGGAGATGATGCAGCTGCTCGTCGAGCTCGGCGCGGACCCGCACAAGCCGAACGCCGATGGCTCCACGCCGCTGATGGCCGCCGCGGGTCTCGGTTGCTATGCGCCGGATGAGGAAGCCGGCACCGAGGACGAATGCGTGGCCGCGTGCGAGTATCTCATCGGTCTCGGCGCGGACGTGAACGTGGTGGACAAGAAGAATCAGACCGCCATGCACGGCGCGGCTTATAAGAGCCTGCCGAAGGTCGCGCGACTGCTCGCGGCGAAAGGCGCGAAGATCGACACATGGAATCGGAAGAATGATCGCGGCTGGACGCCGCTGCTCATCGCGCAGGGTTTTCGTCCGGGAAACTTCAAGCCCAGCGTGCCCACCATCACCGCCATCAGCGACCTCATGAAAGCGAACGGCATCGACCCGCCTCCGCCACCGGATCGTGAGGCCTTGCCGAAGAAGAAAGGCTATGAGCAAAAGTAGCCAAAAAAGTAGCTTGGGCTTTAGCCCAATGATTTGAAAACCATTCCGCCATGACTCCTCGCGTTCTCTTTGCCTTTGCGTTGCTGCTTCTGACTCAGAGTTGGGCTGAAGCTCAAACGACGTTTCTCTTCGCGGGCAGCAGCAGCATGTATTGGAACGATCTGCCGCGCGAGGTCGCGAAGGTGGTGGATGGCAAGATTGCCGGTCGTATCGGCCAGCAGGTCATTCCGGAGGCGGTGGGACGCAGTGGCAGCGACATTCGCGTGTATCTTGAGCCGGGCTTCAGCCGCTACGAATACGGCGTGAAGTCCGGACAGACGTTTTTGGACAAAATCGCCACCGAGAAACCGGACATCGTCGCGATGATGGTCGTGTGCCGTTTCATCATGGGCGATGACGCGCCGAAGAGCGGCGGACCAGACCATGCCACCGCCATCACCACTTACTGCAAGGCCATTCGAGCTGCGGGCGGCGAGCCGATGTTTTATGAAATGGGCTGGGGAAAGGATGAAAAGCACGTCGAAGGCCGAAAGCGCATCCTGGAGCTCGCGAAGCAAAATCAGATCAAGCTCTTCGCCCCATGCAGCACCGCCTGGGCTCGCGTGTATGCCGAGAAGCCCGATCTCGCCCTCCAGCACCCGCAGGACAACTCGCATCCCGGCGATGCGGGGCACTTTTTGAACCTCGCCTGCTTCTACGCCGCGCTCACCGGCGCATCACCCGTCGGCAAACTGCCGCGCACTTTCCACGTCTGGCCCCATGGCAAGTATGAGGCCGATGAAGCCAAGCTCGCCGCGTTCAAGCCGGATGCCTATCAGGCGAAGATGGCGAAGTGGATGTTCAAGCACATGAGCATGAACGCCAGCGCCACGTTGGAAGAAGAAACTGCTCGCTACCTCGAAGCGGTGGCGTGGGAAACGTGGCAGGAAGTGAAGCAGACACTCTTGTCTGCCCCTTAGAGAGCCACAGACAAGAGTGTCTGTTTCACGTGTCAGGACTCCAGCGCCTCGTCCGTTCCCGCTTCGAATGCCTCTCGATCACGAAACGACCCTCAAACACCTCTTTGAAGCCCGGCAGCGGCTTTGCGCGGCGGCGTGGCTGGTGGTGCGAGATGCGCCGGCGGCAGAGGACTTGTTTCAAAACGTGGCGCTGAAGTCGGTCACGAAGAATGTGTCCTTCGAGCATGAAGGGGCGCTGCTTTCCTGGGCGATGGTCTCGATCAAGCGCGAGGCCATCGACTGGCTGCGCAAGCGCAAGCCGGAAACGCTCGGCCTGGAGCCGGAGGTGCTCGATTTGATCAGCGAGGAGTGGTCCACGCATCCGCAGCCCGAGGGCAGCCGCATGGAGGCGCTGCGCGAATGCCTCGCCTCCGTGCCGGAGAAGTCACGCCAGCTTTTGCACCTCCGTTACTTTGACGGGCATTCGTGTGATGAAGTGGCCCGCCGTGTCGGTGCCAGTGTGGGTGCGGTGTATCAGCGGCTCTCGCGGCTGCATCGCGCTTTGAAGGAGTGCGTGGATAACAAAGTGGCTGCGGCTTCAGCCGCAGTTCAGGGAGGATTGGGCTGAAGCCCAAACTACTTTTTATGATGAACGACGATCTTCTCATCCAGCGCTATCTCGACGGCAAGCTCTCGCACGCGGAGCTTGCCGCTCTCCATCAGCGTCTCCGTGAAGACGCCGCGCTTCGCGAGCATCTGCGCACCATCTCCGAGCAGGCGGTGGCCTTTGGAGACATGGTGCGCCGTGAAGCAGACACTCTTGTCTGTGCTCCCATCAAGACTCCAGACAAGAGTGTCTGGTCCACACTGGCCCTTGCGGCCTGTGCGGCCCTGCTTGCCACCAGCGCGTGGTTTTTCCTGCATTCCACGCCGTCACCCGTCGTGACGCTTATCGAGCAGCAAGGCAGCGTGGCCTGGAAGAATGGCGATGCGATCCAGAGCGGCGAATCGCTGCCTGCAGGCACGCTGGAGACCATTGGCGAGGCCAGTTCCGCGCTGCTGCGTTTTCACGATGGCTCGCTAATCGCGCTGCAGGGCGAGGCGGAGCTGTCATTCTCCGATGACGGCCAAAAAGTGCTCATGCTCTCCCGTGGCACGCTTTCTGCCGATGTGAAAAAGCAGTCCGCAGGCCGTCCCATGCTCATCCGCACACCCAGCGCCGTGGCGGAGGTCGTAGGCACCGCGTTCGATCTCACCGCACGCACCGAGGACACGCTGCTGAACGTCGATGAAGGCCTCGTGAAGCTGAAACGCCTCGCGGATGGCAGCCAGATTGATGTGCCGGCGAATCGCAGCGCGGTGGCCTCGCTCGCGGCAGCATCCGAGCTAGACGCCGCGTCCACACCGGAGCCGCTCACGGCCTGGAGCTTTGATTTCACCACCAGCACGCCGCCACGCGACTGGCGCGGCTATGCTAAAAACGGCACCATGCACGCCAGCCCCAATGTGGCGAAAAAACTGCCCGATGGCCGCATCGTCACGCATCACGGCATCTCCATCCGCACCGCGATGCTGGAGCAGCCGCTGCGTTTGCTCGTCACGGAGAGCAGCGTGATCCGCTATCGCCTGCGGCAGCAAAAGCCGGGCGATCTGCTGCTCATGCTGCTGACGAATGAGGTGAATGGCGGCCACGGTGGGAACTTCGAGTGCAAACTGCGTGCGGAGGAATTCACTCCCGGCGCGGATGGCTGGTGCGAGGTCGCCATCCCCATCAGCCGATACAAGCCGGTCGATCCACGCCCTCACATCCGCAAACGTCATCCCAGCGCCACGGGAAACATCCTCACCTCCGCCATCATCAACACCTATGGCGAGGACCGGCAGCTCGAGGTCAGCCGCTTTGAGCTGAGCCCGCGCTGACGCACCGATTTCAAACAAGAACCACAGAGACACGGAGCACACAGAGATGAGATTCCTGCCTGTTTTCTTCCTCTGTGTGCTCGGTGCCTCTGTGGTTCAAACTCAGGCCGCTCCAGCCGCCTTCGAGTCCTTCTGCTTCAAATGCCACGACGCCACGCAAACCGAGGCCGAGCTCGATTTGGAGGCTTTCATCGCGCAAAAGCCCGCTGTGGCCCATGTCGCGATTTTGGAGGACATCATCCTGCGCATCGAGGAAGGCGACATGCCGCCGAAAAAATCGCGCAAGCAGCCGACGACCACCGAACGCGCCGAAATGATCGCTTGGGCCCGTGGGCAGATCGATGTGCTCGCGGAGGCCTCGATGGATGATCCAGGGCCGGTGGTCATGGCCCGTCTAACGCGGCCCGAGTATCGAAACGTCATCCGTGACCTCAGCGGTGGCATCGTTTTGAGTGCCGGCGAGTATCTGCCGAACGAAGGCGGCGCGGGCGAGGGCTTTTCGAATGTCGGCGAGGCTCAGGGCATGGGAGTGGCGCAGTTTGAAAAGTATCTGGAGGCCGCCAAAGGCGCGCTGAAGCATCTCCGCGTGTCACCCCACGATGGCTTTGTGTGGAGCGCCGTGCCACGCGAGCCCGTGGAAGATGTCAAAGCACAGATCAAAGAAGCCGTCGATGACCTTATCGCGTGGCATGTGACCCAGCAGCAGAAGTGGGGTGCCGAACATCGCGAAAAACTCGCCGCAGCGTTCGACTCGCCTCACGCCGTGTATCTCGCCGCCGCCAAGAAAAGTAGCTTGGGCTTTAGCCCAACTCTGGAAGGCATTGGGCTGAAGCCCAAACTACTTTTGTCCCCCATCGCTCTCGAAAAATGGCAGCGCATCCTCGCCGATGAAAAGCGCGATTCACCCTTCGCCGAATGGGCCAAGGCCTGGCGTGCGCTTCCAGCATCGCTCAACGATGAAAAACTCCTCGCCGCCTGCCAGACCATCGTTCAAGGCGGCTCCAAGCCGCCCGAAACCGAGGACTACGCACCGCCCTACGAGATCAGCTTTCACGAGGCACGCGAGGAAGTGCTCGAAGCCGCGACGCAGCAAGGTCACTGGCCCTTCCGCATCGACATTGGCGATGCGAAGGAGCTTTTCCTCATTGTAACCGATGCTGGCGATGGCGGACGCGGCGAGTATGCCGTGTGGCAAAAAGGACGCATCGTGTTCAAAGACGGCAGCGCGAAGCCGTGGCAGGAAGCGGTGAAGGTTGTCGGCGCGAACAGCGGCAAACCCTTCGCGTGGGGCGTGGATGGCGAAGGCTCGCAAAAGCTCGGCCCCGATTCCATCGGCGTGCGTCCGCCGGGCGCGTTGAAGTTTGCTGTGCCGCCGGACGCCATCGTGTTCGAGGTCGATCTCACGCTCGATAAGAACCGCACGAAGCTCGCCAGCATCCAGGCGCTTGTGTTGAAGGAGAAACCGAAGTCGCAGAGCTACATCCCGGGCCGCTTTGTGTTTGGTGGTCGCAAACGTCAGGCCGATGCCGAGCAGGAGGATCACAAGGAGCGCGAGCGCCTGCTACGGAAGCGTAACGTCTCCGAGGCGAACCTCACCAAGGTCGGCCTCAATGCCGAGCGCAATGTCTTCGCCGCCTGGAAACACACGCCGCTCGAAGCCATCGGCGGCCCGTGGCCGGATCAGGGCGAAGACAAGGAGGAGCCGAATGCCCCTTATCACTACACCGCCGCCCAAGTGCGCCAGAACGCGACCGCCGAAGACCTCGCCGAGCTGCAAAAGCTCGAACAACGCCTCGCCGCACTCACAAGACCGATGCCGCAGGAGTTGCGCTACGTGCATGAGTTTGCGCGACGTGCCTGGCGCAGGGATTTGAGCGCTGGTGAACGTAATTTGCTCGAACGCTTGTATCGCGAAGCGCTGAAGCCAGGTGTGAGCTTTGATAGCGCGATGAAAGCGCCGCTGCTCGCGGTGCTGATGTCGCCGGAGTTTCTGTATCGTAGAACGAGTTTTCCAACTCGTTCTCGAGACGCAACGAGTTGGAAAACTCGTTCTACGCTACTTTCTTCGCGCCTCTCCTTCTTCCTCTGGGCGAGCATTCCCGATGACGAACTGCTCGCCGCGGACCTCACGCAGCTTGCGGTGCTCAAAGCGCAAACACAACGCCTGCTGCGTGATCCTCGCGCCAAGGCGCTCGCAGAGGTGTTTGGAGCGCAGGTGTGGCATTTTGAGGACTTTGAGAGCTTCACCGGCCCGGATGAGAAACGCTTCCCCGAGTTCACCGCCGAGCGACGTCGCGAAATGCTCGCTGAAGTGCACACCGCGCTGAATCGCGTGTTTCTCGACGACCAGCCGCTCTCGCGATTGCTCGATGAAGACTGCCTCGCCACCAAACCGTTGTTTCTCACCAAGACCGCGCTTCCACTGCGCACGAGTCCTGTGCAGCGCGGTGCGTGGGTCGTCGAGACCTTGATCGGCCGCCGCATCCCGCCACCGCCGCCGAACGTGCCGAAGCTCAGCGACGACGAGAAGAGCAGCGAGGGTCTCAACATCCAGCAGCAGCTCGCCAACCATCGCGCGGATGCCAACTGCGCAGCCTGCCATGCCAAGATCGATCCCCCAGGCATTGCTTTGGAAAACTTTGATCCCATCGGCCGCTGGCGCGACACCGAGCGCGATGGCTCACCCATCGTGAATCGAGAAAAACTGCCCGACGGCACCGAAATGACGGGCGTGGACAGTTTGAAGACCTGGCTCAAAAGCCGCGAGCACGAGTTCCGCACCAACTTTCACCGCAAACTCCTCGGCTACGCCCTCAGCCGCGCCGTGCTGCCGGGTGACAAACGCCTCCTCGAACGCCTCGCCACGCACGAAACCTTTTCCGGCATGGTGCTGGAGATCGTGACCAGTCCGCAATTTCGACACACACGCCCATGAACCGCCGCCACCTCCTCAAAGGCCTCGGAGCCACGCTCACGCTGCCTTGGTTTGAATCCTTGGCTCAAAATGCCGCGAAGGCTCCGATTCGCTATGGTTGCCTGCTTTTCGCCAATGGCGTGAATCCGCATGAATGGGACGCCAGCGGCTCCGGGGCCGACATGAAGCTCTCCAGCACGCTGAAGCCGCTCGAAGGCCTCAAGCAGCATTTCACGGTGCTCAAAGACCTGCACGTTTTTAACAACACCAGCGGGCCGCATTGGCCGCTCTTCTCGAACTACCTCAGCGGAGCGCAGTTCAAAGAAACGCTCATCCCCGAAGGTGGCGAGTCATTGGACCAGGTGATCGCACGTCATACTGGCAAAGAGACGCCGGTGCCGAGTCTCGTGCTCGCCGTGGAGCCTGCGGAGAGCGGACTGCGTGGCGGCGTGCCCGCGGTGTATTACTCGACGATCTCGTGGTCGTCGAAGAACACACCCATCGCGCCCGAAGTGTATCCGCGAGCCGTTTTCGACCGGCTTTTCGACACCAGCGGCCTGTTGCGAGATCGCAGCGTGCTCGACGCCGTGCTCGCCCAGTCCAAAGACATGCGGCGACAGCTGGTCGGCATGGACCAGCAGAAGCTCGACGAGTTCATGCACAGCGTGCGCGATCTCGAACTGCGTATCGAACGAGCGACGAAGGAGGAGCGACTCGAAGGTTGGCATCCCTCACTCGCAAAGCCAAACATGGATCGCCCACCGGCTGGCACGCCGCAGGACGTTCGCGACCACATGCGCCTCATGCTTGACCTCCTGCTGCTCGCCTGGCGCATGGACAAGACCCGCGTCGCCACGCTCATCTTCAATCGCGATGTCTCGCACATGAAGTTCGGCTTCCTCGACGGCGTGCTCAATGACCAGCTCCACGGCATTTCGCATCACAAAGAGGACCCGAAGAAGCTAGCGTCGTATCAGCGCATCAATCAATTCCACGTCGAGCAGCTTGCCTACTTGATGAAGCAGATGCAGGCCGTGGACGAAGGCGGCGGAACCACGATGCTCGACAACGTCATCCTCCAGTTTGGCAGCAACATGTTCAACGGCGACAGCCACGACGGCCGCAACCTCCCCATGATCCTCGCCGGCCACGGCGGCGGTGCCATCGCCGGAGGCCGCGTCCTCGACTTCGGCCCCAAAGCCGAGGACCAGCAACGCGCCTGCAACCTCTACCTGAGCATCGCGCAGCAGATGGGCGTGCAGCTCGACAAATTCGGCGACAGCACCGGCCCACTCGGAGGACTCGCGTAGTCGATGAGACCTCCAACGTGCCGAATCACTCTCTCATTATGAATCACCTCCTTACCAGACGACTGACCTTGTCACTTCTTCTGCTCTCCTGTGCCCAAACACAGGCCGAGGAGAAGATCACCCGCATCCACTGGGTCGGCTCGGCGTGGATGAACTACCACGGCCTCGCTCCGCAGTGCAGCGAATGGCTCGCGATGCAGCCCGGCTTTGGACGAGTCGAGCACAGCACCGACAAACTGTGGCCGCTGCACGCCCTGCTTGATGATCCACCGTCCAAAATGCAGCTCTATGGTGATCCGCGAACGCAGGCGCAGATTGTCGCGGATACTCGTGCTCGCGACTTCGATGTGCTCGTGCTCGCCATGCACCTCGAAATGGTCGCCAAGGACTCCACCGCCGATGCCTTTACGCGCACCCTCGGCTTCTTCGCCAGTGAGGCCAAACGGCGCAACGCCCGGCTCATCTTCGCTGCCTACGGCACCACCTTTGGCGACGATTGCGCCCGAGGGATGGAACGGCTCGGCACGCTCGCCCACACGCATCACGCCATCATCTGCCCCTGGTGGAGCGCCATGAAATCTGTCTCCACCCAGCGCCCCGATGCCGATCTCCTCGGCAAACCCACCAAAGGCCACCCATCCATCGGCAGCATCTACCTCAATCTGTGCACCTTCATCTGCACGCTCACCAACACAGCCCCCGATCAGCTCAAGCTCCCCAAGCAGTTTCGCGGTTGGGACACCGACGAGCCACCACACTCCCTCAGCACCGAAGACGCGATGTTTTTTCAACAAACCGCGTGGGCGGCGTGGAAGGAAGCGCGTGATGCAAGGCAACCTGAATGAGGTCTTTGAGAATCACCGGCCACCCGCGGGAACGACCATCGCTCCGTCCTTCGTCTCGGTGTGCCACTTTTTGAACGCGGTCATCAAACGGTCCAAATGCGGTTTCGCGACCGGATCATCAGCGAGGTTGTGGATCTGGCCGGGATCGTTTTGGAGGTCGTAGAGCTCGATGAGCGGCGGATTTCCGCCGAGGGCATGCGGGTCCATGGTTTGGATCATGCGGTAGGCGTCGGGAAACTCGGCTTTGCGGCGAACGAGCTCGCCATAGACGCGATTGATCCATGGTTTCATGTCGCGAAGGTCGGCGTTGATGACTTTGGGCTCGTCGAGGCGGCTGCGGAGGACGAGTTGATGCGTGGCGTCGAGCACGGCACGTTCTTCCATGCCGCGTTTTTGATTCAAGGAGCGGCCGGAGACCTCGGCGAAGATGAAATCGTGGCCGTGTGCATCGCTTTGGCCTTCGAGCAGCGGTTTGAGGCTTTTGCCGTGCAAAGGTGCGTCGTAGGCGATGCCGAGCACGTCGAGCAGCGTGGGCAGCAAATCGAGCTCGCTGACCAAGGCGTCGCTCACGAGTGGTTTCGCGCCGGGGAGCTTGATGACGAGCGGAACGTGCAATCCGAGGTGGTAGGGCGTCATTTTGCCATGCGGATAGGCCGGACCGTGATCACCCATGAAGATGACGATCGTGTTTGATTCGGCGCCTGAGTCGCGCAAGGCCGCGAGGGCCTCGCCGACGGCTTGATCGGCCTTTTTCACGCCATCGAGGTATTCGGCCCAGTCGCGACGAATGACTGGCGTGTCCGGCAGATGCGGAGGGAGCACTACCTTGGCCGGATCGACGCAGATCGGCTGCTTTTCGCTGTTCACGAACGGCCGATGCGTCGTCGTAATGCTGTTGTGCATGAAAAACCATGGTTTGCCCGCCGCACGCTTGATGATGCCATTGAGCGCCTGTTTGACCGGCACATGCGGGATGAAATCGTGATACGGAAAGCGCTCGTTCGGCGAGACATGCAGCTTTCCGCTGACCGCGGCGTGGTAACCGGCCTTCTCGAGCACCTCGACCAAGGTGGGCACGGTGCTGCGGATGCGAGTGT
>CALMTT010000013.1 GCA_937872615.1 uncultured Verrucomicrobiaceae bacterium
GACCGTATTGTTGGTCGCCAGCTCCTTCTTCTCGGTCTCCTTTTGGATGTGCTGGAGGAGCTTCTCTGCGGCATTGGAGACCGCGTCGAGGCGCTGGGCCTCGGTGCCGTCCAGCGTCGCCAGCACCGCGTTCAAGTCGGCGGTGACCAGATCATTCCCCTTGGGCGCGCCCATCGCCTTGTCCAGCATGCGCACGCCGCTGGTGATGTCGTTCTCGAGGAGGATGCCATTGCCGGTCATATGGCGAGGCCGCATGGTGAAGCCGAGTCCGAGTCCGCCCTCCTGGTAGTCGCCGAGCGTCGCCGGCCCCCACAAGCTCTGGTCGCCGCGCGGGTTCACGAAGTCGACGTAGGCGAAGATCGCTTTGCTCAGCGAATCCCCGGCGCCGATCTCGTCGCCGCCATCGGCGGCGTGTTCGACGCGCCCGACCCCATCGCCGCGGCGCGCGCCTACCTCTCCTGTTTCGGAACCGACGGAAACGCATGAACACCGAACATTCCCACGAGCTCTTCACCCGCGCGCAGGCGCTGATGCCCGGCGGCGTGAACTCGCCGGTGCGCGCGTTCAAGTCGGTGGGCGGCGAGCCGTTCTTCGTGCAGCGCGCGGACGGGCCATACCTGTTCGACGCCGACGGCAACCGCTACATCGACTACGTCGGTTCCTGGGGCCCGATGATCGTCGGCCACAACCACCCGCAGGTGCTCGACGCGGTGATCGATGCCGCGCGCAACGGCCTGAGCTTCGGCACGCCCAATCCGCTCGAGGTGACCATGGCGGAAACGATCACGCGCCTGATCCCCAGCTGCGAAATGGTGCGCATGGTCAACTCCGGCACCGAGGCCACGCTGTCGGCGATCCGGTTGGCGCGCGGCGCGACCGGCCGCAGCCGCATCGTCAAGTTCGAAGGCTGCTACCACGGCCACGGCGATTCCTTCCTGGTCAAGGCCGGCAGCGGCGCGCTGACCTTCGGCGTGCCGACCTCGCCCGGCGTGCCGAAGGCGCTGGCGGACCTGACGCTGACGCTGGCGTACAACGATTTCGAAGCCGCGACGCGACTGTTCGACGAATGCGGCGGCGACATCGCCGCGCTCATCATCGAACCGGTGGTCGGCAACGCCAACTGCCTGCCGCCGCGCGAAGGCTACCTGCAGCACCTGCGCGAACTGTGCACGCGGCACGGCGCGCTGCTGATCTTCGACGAGGTGATGACCGGCTTCCGCGTCGCGCTGGGCGGCGCGCAGGCGCGTTACGGCGTGACGCCGGATCTTTCCACCTTCGGCAAGGTGATCGGCGGCGGCATGCCGGTCGGCGCCTACGGCGGCCGGCGCGAGCTGATGCAGCAGATCGCGCCCAGCGGCCCGATCTACCAGGCCGGCACGCTCAGCGGCAATCCGGTGGCGATGGCGGCCGGCCTCGCGATGCTGGATCTGGTGCAGGCGCCCGGCTTCGTCCAGGCCTTCCAGTTCGGCCAGTTTCCGTGCCTGGAGGTCAAAACTCCAAAATGTGTCGCACCCGAGCAGCAAGGCTGAGGCCACATGGAGCACGTCATACGTGCGGAATCCGTGTTTGGCGGTATGACGCACCACGAGGGATTCAAAATGCCCGCGGAGCGTCGCGTAGGACAACGCGGCAGGCCGCAGGAAGTCACCCAAGATCAAGGCATCGCGAAACTCCGCTCGCACCGCGGCGGCAAACTCCGGGCTGACGCGTAAACGTCCTTCCGTGCGCGTCACGAAGACGCATCGCTCGACCGCATTGAGCATTTCCAGCTCACCCAGCCAGGTCAGGGGCAGTGGCGGGCTGTTTTGCGCCACCGCGTCGTTCAACCACGTTTGAGCAACGGACACTCCCTCCAGACCAAGGTAGAGCCGCGTGAGAAAATTCGTGTCGGCGTAGGGTTTCATGCTTCACCAGCCAGCCAGCGGTCAAAAGCCTGCGTTTGCGCAGCGTCGAGCGCCGGGAGGCCGAGCGATTGCAGCCGCGTCCAGTAAGCGGTGAAGTCGGGCGCCTTCATCGTTTTGGAAGCTGATTGAGTTCCGCACAAGGCCTCCACACCCTCCAGGAATTGCTGACGTTCAGCTTCCGGGAGAGCCTGCACTTGTCGGAGAAGATCGCGTGCGCTCATGACGGCGGAGATTACCCGGACGGCCCCAAAAGAGCAACGAGCATTTCCACCCCATCATTTTGGTTTTCATGGTGAGGCTTTGATTTGCTCCAACGATTGGAAAATTTCCAGCATCGCATCGCGGAACATCTGTATCGAAGGGGAAGATACATGATCTCGCAAGATTTCGAGAGTGGCTGTGCAGATGAGTCCTTGGATGGAAATTGTGTGGTGAAGGTGAATAACGAGGCCACGCTCGTCCTGAGATTCGGCTGACTCGGCAATCACCAGGTTGGGACCGAATGGATGCACATCGGTCTGCGCCCCGAGGCGGGACAGGCATTCGATTTCCAGTTCCGGCGTTGTCAGATCTCGCGAGCAATCATTCAGGAACGTCATTCGCAGCTCAATGGGTTGATCGTTCTCCTTGAGGCGGAATATGCTCTCGCTGTCACTTGCTACACCATGAATCAGATTCGCCGGAAGCAGAAAGCCCACGGGACTTGTTCGACCAAGCCTCACAAGCTGGGGCGTCGCGGCTTTGCCACTGAGGCGGAGGAAGTGCCAGAATCGGTCGAACATGTGGTTTGGGCACCTCACACCGGTTCTGAAGTTTTAGACATACTCTTCGCTTTCACCTCTCGGCAGAGCTTGTTGAAGAAGCGACAGGCTTCTGCGTGCGTGTCCTGATCAAGCATGACGGGTGCCACTTGCGGATCACCACCGAGAACAAGTGGATGGACGTAGTGGACCTCTTTTCGAAAATGCTCATAAGATGGCCCGGCTGCCTGCAAGCGAGCGATATCGGCTTCAAACTCAGCAACGCTGCCATACCGCTCCTTTTGGAAATCCTGTTCGAGAGGAATCCAATCGACGGTGTAAAGACGACCATCTGGCCCCAAGCACAACGCATCCAGCCCCCATGAACCCCAAGGCTCATAGCCTGGCAGGAAAGTCGCGAATTGATAAAGCTCAGCAATTCGCTGCCGGTCCGCCTCGGCGTAAATCCGGACGTAATCTTCACCGAGCCAGCCTTCGTATTGTTTGTTCATAAATGGGCGCGTGCCTTGGCCAAGCTCATGACGTGATCAAGCTGCACAAACATATCGAGTTCCTCACGCTCCTTGGGACGAAGAGTGCCCTCGTGTTGCTTCGCCAGCAATTCAGCAACCCGCTTCTCCGCTTTCGGGGATGGTCGAAAGGCCCGGAGCCTCTCCGCGCCTACTGCTTCGGCAATGAATTGGGCGATGTCCTCGAAGGGATTCATTTACGGAATTCAAAACGTGGTAGGCGTCATTTCCAGCAGCATTTCTCACTTTACCCGATACGCCTCCACCTCCGTCGTGAAGGCAAACGTGTTCGGGAAGTTGCCCGCCTGCTGCGCGTGGTGGTCGAGGTAGGTGAGGCGGAGGTATTTCGCCTCGGTGTCGGGGAAGGTGATGGAGGCGCGGGTGGATTTGGCGAGGGGGAAGACGTGTTGGCCGACTTCGCGGAAGGTTTTGCCATCGGTGCTGACGGAGATGGCGACGGTTTTGGTGGAGCCGATCTCGGGGGTGCCGAGGACGATGAGATTCAGCGTGCGTGGCTGCTTGAGGTCGATGGTGACGTGTTTGGGGAACTGGTCGGTGTTGCTGGTGGCGTAGCAGTTCGGCGCGAAGGAGGCCCAGGACCCGTCGGTGAGGCCGGTGTCCCAGCCGTAGGTGTTTTTGTCGCTGCTGGTCCAGGTGCAGCCTTTGGCGAAGTTGTCGCCGAGGTCGGGATCGACGGGCCAGTGAGTGTGGAAGGCGGTGGCGGGCAGGCCGTCCTTGTCCATGAGGTTCGGGATGGCGAGCTTGCTCCAGGCGAATCGTGCACGACGCGGCTGCGGGACCTTGGCGGAGGTCAAAAAGACGCTGTCGCCATCGATTTGAGCCTCAGCAGCGTGGAAGAGGCCATCGCGGCCGGCGATCTCGAAATGCGTGAGCGGTTTGCCATCGCGGGAGGCGAGTCCGCTGGCGGCATGGGCGAACTTCACGCGGATGGCAGCGCCTTCGATGGCATGGCTGGCGTAAAGCGGGCCGCTGGGGTCGATGTCGCTCTTGCCGTAGGTCTTTGCCATGGCCCAGAGCGAGAGGCGGCGGGCGACTTCTTTTTTCTTCGCCGGATGGATGTCCGGGATCTCGCCGATGTCGGTGATGACGGCCATGCCGGTGTGCGGGATGTCGAGGCATTTGCGCTGCGCCTGCCAGAACTGCGGCAGGATCTCGACATCCTCAGTGCCGTATTGCCAAGGGGCGATCTGCACGAAGTAGAAGGGCAGCTCCGGCTGCTGAAACACGCTGCGCCAGGAGGCGAGCAGGGCTTTTTTCTTGTCGGTGTAAACGAAGCCTTCGTTGTGGTTCGATTCGCCCTGATACCAAATGGCGCCGCGGATGGCGAAGGGCACGAGCGGATGGATCATCGCATTGTAGAGGGCTGTGGGCGTGCCAGCGCCGGCGTCGAGCGTCTGCGGCTGCGGGGGGATGGCGGGCACGGGCTGCTTTTTCTCCAACGCGGTCTTCACGGCCTTCTGCCACTGCGTGACGGCGGCGAGGTGTTTTTCATGCGCGGTGCGGTAAGCATCGCTGCCCGGCAGTTTCGAGCGGACATCGGCGACGAAGCTTTTCAGCTCCGGCACAGCATCAAAGCCCTCGATGCTCGTCCACGGCTCGATGCGTGTGCCGCCCCAAGCACTCAAAATGATGCCGACGGGCACTTTGAGCTCCTCGTGCAATTTGAGACCAAAGTAATAGCCAACGGCGGAAAAGCTGGCCGCGCTCTCCGGCGAGCTGCGGGCCCATTTAGTGGGCACATCGTCCTCCGGCGTGAGCGCGGTCGTTTTTGGCACCTCGATGAGGCGCAGATTGGGATGCGTGGTGTTTGGGATGTCGGCCTTCGAGTCGGGCTTCATCTGCATTTCCCACTCCATGTTGGATTGGCCGGAGGCGAGCCACACCTCGCCGACAAGCACGTCCTGCACGCTTACGTTGCCCGCCTTGAGCACCTGCGGCTCCGCGTTCGCGGGCATGGGATCGAGCTTCACCATCCATTTGCCGGCCGCATCGGTCTTCGCGGTCTTCTTTTGCGCGGCGAATTCGACGACAACCTGCTCGCCCGGCGTGGCTTTGCCCCAAACCGGCACCGCTTTGTCCCGCTGGAGCACCATGTGATCGGTGAAGATGGAGGGCAGGCGCACTTCGGCGAAGGATGAATGGAGAATGACGAAGGAGGAAAGGAAGGCGGCGAGCGATTTCATGATGACGGCTGTTGATACCATGAGGCGCTGGAACAACTCAAGCCTCGTGAATGAAAACTGGTTTGCTTCGCGGCGGGCCTTGCCATCATGGGCGCTCTCTCTCGCCATGACCTCAGACATCGCCTCCGTAGCCACCAGCCTCGGCATCTCGCCGGATCACCTCAGCTTCTACGGTCGCGACAAGGCAAAAGTCAGTCTTGATGCCCTGAAGACGGGTCAAAAGAAGGGCAAGCTGATCCTGGTCTCCGCGATCACCCCGACGCCCGCGGGCGAGGGCAAGACCACCGTCTCCATCGGTCTCTCGCAAGGTTTGAAAAAGATCGGCCAGAGCGTGGCCCTGGCTCTGCGCCAGCCCTCGATGGGCCCGGTGTTCGGTCGCAAAGGCGGCGCGACGGGTGGTGGCAAAAGCACCGTGCAGCCCGCGCAGTCGATCAACCTGCACTTCACGGGCGACTTCCATGCCATCACGAGCGCGAACAACCTGCTCTCTGCGGTCATTGATAACGAACTCTTCAACGACGCCTGCCGCCTGAAGCCCGAAGGCGTGCTGTGGAAGCGTGTCATGGACATGAACGACCGCGCACTGCGCCAGATGCGCACGAGCGCCGGCAAGCCCACGGAGCGTGCGACGGGCTTTGACATCACCGCCGCGTCCGAGGTGATGGCGATCCTCTGCCTCAGCGAATCGCTCGCGGACCTCCGCGCACGGCTGGAGCGCATCGTGGTCGGCTTCACGCCCGAGGGCGAGCCGGTCTTCGCCAAAGAATTCCGCGTCACCGGAGCACTGATGGCGTTGCTGCGCGATGCCTTGAGCCCGAATCTCGTGCAAAGCGTGGAAGGCGTGCCCGCTTTCCTGCATGGCGGCCCGTTTGCGAACATCGCGCACGGTTGCAACAGCGTGCTCGCCACCCGCATGGCGCTGGCGCATGCCGACTTCGCGGTCACGGAGGCCGGTTTCGCCTTCGACCTCGGCGGGGAGAAGTTCATGCACATCAAGTGCCGTCAGAGCGGTCTCGCGCCGGAGGCCATCGTGATCGTCGCCACCGTGCGTGCGCTCAAAATGCATGGCGGAGCCGCTTTGGACCAGCTCACGCAAACGGACACTGCCGCGCTTTCGCGAGGCCTCGACAACCTCGCCGCGCATCTCGATAGCGCCGCGAAATTCCAGCGACCTGTCATCGTGGCGATCAACCAGTTCACCAACGACCATCCGGACGAAATCGCCCTCGTGCATGAGTTCTGCCAGGCCCGCGGCGTGCCCTGCGCCACCGCGAATGTCTTCGGCGAAGGCGGTGATGGTGCCGTGAAGCTCGCTGAAACCGTTCTCGTGGCCCTGCCGAAGGAATCGAAGCCTCTGCCGATGCTCTACGATGCCGCGGAGCCGGTGGAGAAGAAGCTGCATGCCATCGCCACGCAGGTTTACGGTGCCGACGGCGTGCAACTCACCGACGAGGCAAAGGCGAAGCTGGCCTTGTTTGCCCGCAGCGGCTTCGACAAGCTGCCGCTGTGCATGGCGAAGACGCAGGAAAGCCTTTCCGACGACGCAAAAAAGCGCGGCCGCCCGAGCGGCTTCACCATCACCGTGCGTGATTTCGAAATCAGCAACGGCGCCGGTTTCCTCGTGGCCCTCACCGGCACGATGATGCGCATTGACAACAGCCGCGTCATTTCGCACGAGCGCATTGGTCGCAATTCGGGCACGACCATGACCATCGAGCATTTGTTTGCGCGGCTACCGGCACGGCTAAAATTCCTCAAATCCAACCAAACC
>CALMTT010000014.1 GCA_937872615.1 uncultured Verrucomicrobiaceae bacterium
AGATGCTCAAAAAGGCGCTCGGCATGGAACGTAGCGCCATCACGAATGAAGTGAAGGCCAGCGGCCTGCGTGGCCGAGGAGGTGCGGGCTTCCCCACCGGCGTGAAATGGGGTTTCATCCCGCCGACGAACACCAAGCCGGTCTATCTCATCTGCAACGCCGACGAATCCGAGCCCGGCACTTTCAAAGACCGCTACATCCTGCATCAAGACCCGCATCAACTCATCGAGGGCATGACGATCGCCTGCTACGCGGTGGGAGCAAAGCTGGCCTACATCTACATCCGCGAGGAATTCCCACAGGCCGCCATTATTGTGGAAAAGGCCATCGCTGAAGCCCACGCGAAGGGTTTCCTCGGCAAAAACATCCTCGGCAGCGGCTTTGACTGCGAGATCTATGTCCACCGCGGTGCCGGTGCCTACATCTGCGGTGAGGAAACCGGCCTCATCGAGTCCCTCGAAGGCAAGCGCCCCTATCCGCGCATCAAGCCGCCTTACTTCCCTGCTGCTCTCGGCCTCTACATGAGCCCCACCATCGTGAACAACGTGGAAAGCCTCTGCCATGTGAAGCACATCCTGCAAATGGGCGGCGCGGAATACGCCAAACTCGGCACGCCGAACAACACCGGCACCCGCATCCTTTGCGTGAGCGGCGATGTGCAAAAGCCCGGCTACTACGAAATCCAGGTCGGCAAACTCACCATGGGCGAGGTCATCAACGACCTCTGCGGTGGCCTCAAGCCCGGTCGCAAACTCAAAGCCATCATCCCTGGTGGCAGCTCCGCCAAGGTCCTGCGTGCCGATGAGAAGTTTAAGCTCAAGGACGGTCGCGAACTCACCATAATGGACATCCCGATGGACTTCGACACCATGGCCGCCTGCGGCACCATGGCCGGCTCCGGCGGTGTCATCATCATGGACGACAGCCGCAGCATGAGCTGGGTCATCAACAACCTGAACAACTTCTACGCTCACGAGAGCTGCGGCCAGTGCACCCCCTGCCGCGAAGGCAGCCTGTGGATGAAAAAGATCAGCGACCGCATCGTCTCCGGCAACGCCAGCCCCGACGACGTGGACACGCTGGAGCAGGTCGCCGTGCAAATCGACGGCCGCACCATCTGCGCCTTCGGCGAAGCCTCCGCCTGGCCCACCCAGTCCTTCGTCCGCAAATTCCGCGACGAACTCAAAGCCGACTGCAAAGCCGACCTCGCCGGGAAAATCGTGAACAGCGAAGGCAAAGTGGCGGCGGCTACGATTGCCTGATGCCATCTGCTTCGGACCAAGACGGTCGGCTGCATTGGGTTAAGTTGCGCGTTTGGTAATTCGCCGTAACGGAGGGCGCATGTCCTCCCCTGCCCCTCTCACGCCTGATCGTTGGTCGCTTGAATCTTGGTTCTCTGGCTTCGGCAAAGCTGATTACATCGACTTCAAAGCGGTGCTCGTGCGCGACATCGAGGCGATGAAGGCCCGCACGGCAGCTTTGGGCTCGGACACGGCGGAGATCGCGAAGACGATCAATGCCATCGAATCGCTCAGCGACCGGCTGGGGCATCTTTCGGCCTACTTGGGATGCCTTTCGGCGGATGATGCCAATGACGAGGCGGTGAAGGCGGACGAGGCATGGATCTCGACGCTGGAGGCGGAGAGCACGAAGTTGATGGCGTCGCTGCGGTCCACGCTGGCGTCGCTGAGCGATGAAGCCTTCGATGCGATGCTGGCGGATGCTTCGCTCAAAAACGCGGAGCATGCGGTGAAGCGGCTGCGCTACGAGGGGCAGCATCAGATGAAGGCGGAGATGGAATCGCTGGCCGCGGACCTGAATGTGAACGGCCTGCATGCCTGGGGACGGCTTTACGACACGCTCACGGGCAAGATGGAGTTCGAGATGACCTTCCCGGACGGCCACAAAGAGGTCGTGGCGATGTCGCGTCGTCGGGCGTTGATGTCGGAACCGGACCGCAAAACACGCGAGGCGGCCTTTCACGATGGGCAGAAGCCTTGGAACGATCACTCGGTGACACTGGCTGCGGCGCTGAATGGCATCGCGGGCACGCGGCACAGTCTTTACGGCCGTCGTGGCATCCCGCACTTTCTCGACACGCCGCTCTTCGATGGCGCGATGAGCCGGAAATCGCTCGATGCGATGCTGGAGGCCATTCACACGCACATCGAACTGCCGCGTCGCGCTTTGCGAAAAGCCGCGAAACTGCAAGGAACGGCTGCTTTGCACTACTTTGACCTCGAAGCGCCGCAGATCGCCGCGCCGGAGGAGAAGCCGCTCGATTGGGACGAGGCCTGCAAAACGGTCGATCAGGCCTTCAGCGCCGCGTATCCGAGGCTCGGGGCCTACTTCCGCGAGATGCTGGCGAATCGCTGGATCGAGGCGCAACCGCGGACGGGCAAGCGACCCGGCGCGTTCTGCACCGGCTCGCAGTTCAAGCACGAGGAGCGGGTTTACATGACCTTCCATCAAACCGTGCATGACATGGTCACGCTCGCGCATGAGGTCGGCCACGCGTGGCATTCCTGCGTGCTGCGTCCGGCGAGGTCCTTCGCGGCAAATTACCCGATGACGCTGGCCGAGACGGCTTCCAATTTCGGCGAGATGATTCTGCTTTCCGGCCTCATGAATGATCCCGGTATCACTGAGGCCACGAAAGCCTACCTGCTCGACCAGGAGATGCTGCGGGCGCATGCCTACCTGATCAACATCCCCATGCGCTACGAGTTCGAGAAGGCCTTTTACACCGAGCGGGCCAGCGGCGAGGTCAGCGTGAGTCGCCTCCGCGAGCTCATGAACGAGGCGCAGCGCAAGATGTATGGCGACACGCTTCTCGACGATGGCACCGATCCGATGTTCTGGGCCTCGAAGATGCACTTCTTCATCAGCGGCATCAGCTTCTACAACTTCCCGTATGTGTTCGGCTACCTGCTCAGCCAGGCCTTGTTTGCCCGCTTCAAAGCGGAGGGCGCGTCCTTCCTGCCGCGTTACGAGGCCTTCCTCAGCCTCACTGGCAGCGCGACCTGCGAAGAGGTCGTGAAGCAAACCCTCGGCGAAGATCTCACCTGCCCCGATTTCTGGGCCACGGCTCTCAAAGCCATGGAGCCTTCGCTGGTGGCTTATGAGGCAGTTTGAGAAGCCAGTGCCGGCTCAAAAAACTGCGCAGGGACTCAAAGCTTCGGCGGCGCGGGCTTGATCGGAGCCTGCTGGCCGCTGACGACGCCTTTGGCCTTCGTGGGGCGTTTGTAGATCGTGTCGCCGCAGGCGATGAAGAGCTCGCTGAGGTCTTTGCCGCCGAAACATACGTCGAGCGGCTGCTTGGGTGTTGGGATGATGAAGTTCACGCGGCCGGCTTGATCGCAGACCTGGATGCCCACTTCACACGCAGCATAGAGCCAGCCGTTCGTATCTACGCAAAGGCCAGTGGAGGGGTAGTCCAGCGTGCAAAAATACTGGCCGTGCTCTAGCCCATTCGGAGTGATCTTTGCCACTGAAACAGCCGTTTGGTAATCACCCAAGAGGTAAAGCTGGGTCTGATCAGGACTCAGACACATGGCCGTGGCGTCTGGCAGCCATGAGAGGCTTCCCATGCCACGGATGTAGACCCCCAAGTCCACTTTCCCTTCCTTCAACTCGAAAACTGAAAGAGTCCTGCGACGTGCCAGAAAGGCCCGTGAGTCAGATGTCACCGCCACCGAAAGATAGGCAGGTGCAAACAACAAGGGATCAGTCTGCTCCGGCACTTTCTGGATCACCTCATCCCCATTGTCTTCTTGCCAGAATCTCAACGTCTTCGCGGATTTAATAGGAACCAAGCAACCAACGCCATGTTTGAATTTCTGCTTCGTTATAGTGTCGGCAATGCGAATGAGAAGTCGGGTGGCATAGCCATATGCATACACCGTGCCCATAGCATCCGCTTTACACTTGTGCAGGTCAGGGTCTTCTGCCTCCTCGGTGAGAGGCTGATTCTTCGGCAGCGGTGGCACGCTATACACCTTCGACCACTCGCCGGCCCCGACCACCTCATACCCTTTCCACTTCGACTCGCCCTTCGGATTGGCTTTCACTTCGATGCTCGTCTGCCAGTCGCGCCAGAGCCAGCGGAGAACGTCGGGGAAGATTTGGGTGGCGTGTTTGGCGTTGTGGCCGCCTTCGCCCCAGGTGTGGTTCACGTCGTAACCGGCCCAGGTGAGGCTGCGTTCCATCATCTGGTTCGCCATCCACCAGTCGCCGCAGTAGAGGTTGTTGTCGCCGGTGCCGCTTTGAAGAAAGACACGGAGGGGCTTCGGCTCGAACTTGCGGACGAGGACGGGCAACTGATCGGCCCCGTGAATGCCAACGTAGGTGCCCACGCCGGTGAATACGCGACGGAAGCGATCGGAGCGATGCCAGGCGACCATGAAGGCGCAAATGCCGCCGCTACTGTTGCCGGAGATGGCGGCGTGATTCGGATCGGTGCTGAGTTTGAGACCGTGCTTCGCCTCGATGGCGGGCAGGAACTCGTCGATCAGGAACTGTGAGTAGTTGGGCGTGACGCTGTCGTATTCGTAGCTGCGATTGAAACGCGGCAAGGCGTTGTCATTCGCGGCGGGAACGACGCCGGGCTTGATGAAGATGCCGACGAGCGGCGGGATGTCTTTTTTGGCGATGAGATTGTCAAAGACGACGGGAGCCTGATAGATCACACCGTCCTGGAAGACCATGAAGACAGCAGGCTTGGCTTTGTCGTGACCGGCGGGGAGGTAGATCTGGTACTCGCGCTGCGTGCCGGGGAAGACGCTGCCGTCCTTCGCCGTGTAGGCGTCCTTGATCATCGTGCCTTTGGCGATGCCTTGCTGCGGCTTCGAATCCGGCCCCGGAGGAAATTCATCGGCGGCCGACGCAACGACGGAGAGAGCAAGAAGGGCAAAAAGGAAGCGGCGCATGGTTGGAAGCCGCATCCTGCTGAAACGGGGCGGGAATGCAATCCCGCCCTCCTTCAGGCAATTGGACGCTCTTCGACCTGACGCGAGCCATCCGGCTGTGCTTCGATGTGAAACCAACGCGTGCCCAGCGGCAGCAGATCAGGAAACATGTCCGCCCACTCGACGATGATGACGCCGGGCTCGCTGAGGAATTCGTCCCAGCCGATGCCGATGACCTCGGCGGCGGTTTCCATGCGGTAGAAGTCAAAGTGGAAGACCGGCAGACGACCATCGAGGTATTCATGCACCAGCGTGAAGGTGGGACTCGTCACCTCCGTCTCCGATCCCATGCCCGCGACGATGCCACGCGTGATCTGCGTCTTTCCTGCGCCAAGATTGCCGCACAAGGCGATAACATCGCCCGCTGCAAGCGTGAGCGAAAGCTGCATGCCCCAGGCGTGGGCTTCATCAGCGGTGTGCAGCGTGATCATGCGTCAGCACTGAGTGCAAAATGATCCCAGCCGGTGCTTTCGAAGTCCGGCGGACGTCCTTCGCCGGGTGGAACGAGCTTGCCGATGACGGTCAGCGGCAGTTTGGGGAAGGCCGCAATCCATTTCGCCTTCAGCGAGCGCAGTGTGCGAGGGTTCACCGCAAGGAGGAGCTCGTAATCTTCTCCGTCGCCCCAAGCTTGATCGAAGGTGCAGCCGGGGTTGCAGGGCAGCGAGGCCACATTGACCTGGAAATGCGTGCCGCTGGCCAGAGCGAGCCTTGGCAGGTCCTTCGCCAGGCCATCGCTGATGTCCATCATGGCATGCGGGTGGGCGTTTTCGGAGAGCCAGCGGCCCTCTTCGAGGCGTGGTGTGAATTTGAGATGCTTGCCTTTGATCGAGCCGCCGAGGCTTCCGGTGACCAAAAGCACATCACCGGCTCTTCCTTCGCTGCGGGACATCCAGCGCTTCGAGGGCACGGTGCCGGTCATGGAGATGGAGAGCATCAAAACGAGCCCACGAGAGGTCTCGCCGCCGACGAGATTGATGCCGTAGTCTTTCGCAATCGCCTTCATGCCGCGATAGACCTCGGTGAGGAACTCGACCTCCATGCTCGGCGGAGCGATCAAGGTGATCATGGCATGCCGCGGCGTGCCACCCATGGCCGCGAAGTCACTCACGACGCGTGCGATGGCCTTTCGACCGATGAGCTTCGGCGGCGTCTCCAGCGTGAAATGCACGTCCTGCACCAGCGCGTCCGTTTTGAGCAGCGTGTGCTCGTTTTTCGTGCTGCGCACCACAGCACAGTCATCGCCCGCACCGGCAATCACATCGCCATCGAGCCTCACGCCGCGCATCAGGCGGCGGATGAGTTTGTCTTCTCCGATGTCGGCCAGGGTGGGCATGAGGGAATGACGAAATCAGAATGAGGAATGACGAATCAATGCCGAAGCAAATGCAACGATGACCATGCTTCGGATTTCGAGCATTCGGGCTTCATTCATCATTCGCCATTCGGGTTTCATCATTTTTTAACCACCACATTCTGCCCGTCGGAATGCAGCCAGCGGCTTTTCAGCCCCCGCATGGCCTGTTTCGGGATGTAAACTTCCACGTCACCGATTTGATGACGGTGCTCAGTGGCGGCGTGCATGCCGCTAAGCCAGTTAAGCTGCCACCATTCCTGCCCGGCGAGGTCGCCTTGGCTGCAGCGGACGTAGTCGAGGTGCAAAACCTCCCCCGGATGGCCGAAGTGCTCGATGTTGTGCTTCGACTCCAGGTAGTCGGCGAAGGCCTGCGAGTAGATCAGACCGTTGCGTAGCTTGTGGAGAACGAGTGCCATGAGAAGCAGGGCGCAGGGCGCAAGGAGCAGGGCGCAGAGAGCAAACGGCAGGTGATGATTTTTCGCCCTGCGCCTTGCTCCTTGCGCCCTGCGGGGCATCAGCCGAGAGCGGCGGTGTAGTTCGCGGCGACGGCGGACCAGTTCACGGTATTCCACCAGGCGGCGATGTAGTCAGGACGCTTGTTCTGATACTTGAGGTAGTAGGCGTGCTCCCAGACATCACAGCCGAGGAGCGGCGTGCCGGAGCCGTCCATGAGCGGGTTGTCCTGGTTCGGCGTGGACGTCACAGCCAGCTTGCCGTCTTTCACGACGAGCCAAGCCCAGCCGGAACCGAAGCGGGTGGCACCTGCCTTGGCAAAGGCTTCTTTGAAGGCATCGAAGCTGCCGAAGGCGGCATTGATCGCATCACCGAGGGCACCCGTGGGGGCACCACCGGCATTCGGGCCCATGATGTTCCAGAACAGCGTGTGGTTGAAGTGACCACCGCCATTGTTGCGGACGGGTCCTTGGACGTCGACGGGCAGTTTGGAGATGTTCTTGCACAGGTCCTCGATGGACATCGCCTCAAGGTCGGCCTTGCCGGCGATGGCGTTGTTCAGGTTGGTCACATAGGCGTTGTGATGGCGGCCGTGATGGATCTCCATCGTCTGCTGGTCGATGTGGGGTTCCAGAGCGTTGGAAGGATACGGCAGGGGGGGGAGGGTGTGGGCCATGGTGTGTTGGGGTGGGGTTCGCGCCCGCTTTGTAAACCGGAGAGCCGGGCGGGCAAGCGCTAGAATGCCGAAATGCCCCGCTCAGTGAGCCTGATTTTCACCTCAAATCCCCGCTTGCATTCAAAGGCGGACCCCGCATTATCCCCGCCCCTTGCGAGTAGCCCCCCAGCCTACAACTCGCCGTTGGTCTCCGTGCCTGCCTCCCTCCGGGATGCGCAGGGAACTCGCCCGGAGGTAACCCGGCCACAAACAAACACAACATGTCAGCACGTCTCGCTCGATTCGAAATGCCGAATCGCCTCGTGAAAAACGAGGCCACGGCCACCGACACCTACGCTCAGTTCGTCGCCGAACCCTTCGACAAAGGTTACGGCCACACCATCGGCAACAGCCTCCGCCGCGTCCTGCTTTCCTCCTTGGAAGGTGCCTCCATCACCTCCGTGAAGATCCGCGGTGTGGAGCATGAGTTCTCCACCATCCCCGGCGTGCTCGAAGACGTCGTCCAGATCGTGCTGAACCTGAAGAAGATCAAATTCCGCCACAACAGCGAGAGCAAGGAGCCCCGCCTCCTCTCCCTGATCGTCGAAAAAGAAGGCACCATCACCGCCGGCGACATCAAGGACGACAACCACTACGAAGTCATCAACAAGGACCAGGTCATCTGCACCCTTTCCAAGAAGACCAAATTCGAGGCCGAGTTCGAAGTCCGCGTCGGCCGCGGTTTCGCCACCTGGGAAGAAAACAAGCGTGCTGACACCCCCATCGGCGTCATCCCGATCGACAGCATCTACTCCCCGGTCACCCGCGTGAAGTATGCCGTCGAAAACACCCGCGTCGGCCAGAACACCGACTATGACAAGCTCGTGCTCGACGTGTGGACCGACGGCCGCATCTCCCCGCAGGACGCCCTCCTGCAGTCCGCCGCCATCCTTCGCCACCACCTCGACGTGTTCGTGAACTACGACGACAAGGCCGTCGAGTTCGAAGCCGCCCCGGAAGCTCAGAGCGAGGAAAACGCCGAGCTCCGCAAGCTGCTCAACATGAGCGTAAACGAGATCGAGCTCTCCGTCCGCGCCGCCAACTGCCTCAACAACGCCAACATCACCTCCGTCGGCCAGCTGGCCATGAAGACGGAATCCGAGATGCTGCGCTACCGCAACTTCGGCAAGAAGTCCCTCACCGAGATCAAGGAAAAGCTCGCCGAGCTTGGTCTGTCTCTCGGCATGAAATTCGATCCCGCGCTGCTTGAGCCCATCCCCGGCGGCGTGTCCCTCCTCGCCCGCAGCAGCATGCTGGCCGATGACGAAGAGGACATCGCGGACGCCGCCGGCTTCACCAAGCTGGTGGACAGCCATCTCGACGACGAAGACGAGTAAAATCAACCCAAGCATCAAAAGGAACGCACTAACAGGACATGAAACACGGAAGGAAAACCATCAAACTTCAGCGCAAGCAGGACCATCGCGATGCCCTGCTGATGAACCTCGTCATCTCGCTCATCGAACACCGCCGCATCCGCACCACCCTCGCCAAGGCCAAAGCCGTCCGCCCCTTCGCGGAAAAAATGGTCACCCTCGGCAAGGCTGGCACGCTGCACGCCCGCCGCAACGCGGTGAGCTACCTCCGCCACAAGGACGTGGTGAAGAAGCTCTTCGAAGAGATCGCCCCGGCCTCCAAGGACCGCGCCGGCGGCTACACCCGCATCACCAAGCTCGGCCAGCGCCGCAGCGATTCCGCCCCGATGGCCTACATCGAGTGGGTGGACGCCTTCGTCCCGAAGGCCGCTGCTGCTCCTGCTGAAGCCGCCCCTGAAGGCGACGCCGCCCCGGCTGAAGAAGCCGCTCCGGCCGCCAAGAAGAAGGCCCCGGCCAAGAAAGCGGCTGCCAAAAAGGCTCCCGCCAAGAAAAAGGCCGCTGCCGCCGAGTAATCGAGCATCCATCATCCCACACGCGGGAGCCTTCACCGGCTCCCGCGTTTTTTGTGCCTTCGACACGACAAGCCAAAGTATCAGACAGCATGCCAGCCTGCGTCTGTAGGCCGGTCTGTGACCTGGGTTTCCGCCTCGCCGAGGCGGACCACAGCACCAAAACACGAATCCGATCCGAATGATCCGCAAATGGCCACAAATGTCGCCTCTCGCAGCATTCGTGGTCATTTGGTTTTTATTCGGCTTTGATTCGCGTCGAAAAAAAGAGTCTTCGCACACTCAAAAGGCAGCTCCGCATGCTCCACCTCGGAACTTTCTGAATCTCCGCTTGCACCACCAATCTTTCAGAACTATCTGAAATCACAATGCCACCCACCACACCAACCGAATGGGAAGCCGCCCGCGATGACTTCGTGGCGCAGTGGGGTGCCCTTGGCAGCCATTGGGGCATCAACCGCACCATGGCGCAGATCCACGCCCTGCTCATGACGGCCCCCGAGCCGATGTACACGGACGAAATCATGGAAAAGCTCCAGATCAGCCGCGGCAACGCCAACACCAACCTCCGCGAGCTCGTCGGCTGGGGCCTCATCCAGATCATCCACCGCAAAGGCGAGCGGAAGGAGTTTTTCCAAGCCGAGAAGGACGTATGGAAAATGGTCATCACCATCGCCAAAGAGCGCAAACGCCGGGAGATCATGCCCGCCCTTGAAGTGCTCAAATCCTGCGCTGAGCGCACCAAAGCCGAGTCGAAAGGCCCAGGCCGCGAATTCCATCAGCAGATGCGTGAGTTACAGGAGTTTGTCGAATTCGGCATCAAGGTCTCCGACACCATCTCCAGCATGAAACACGCCTCCGCCCTTCAGTGGGCCATGAAACTCCTCGGTTGATCCCTTTTTTTGATCTTATGTTTCTTTATTTTCTGAAACTTTAGAAGTTAACAATATGAAAACCCACGACCATGAAGTCCACCGCATGCACGCCATGTCGGCACTTACCAACCCGGACGCAGGCCAGGTCGTGTGGTCACCGAAGAAGTCGCTCTGGTTCTTCGCGCACTTGCTCATCGCCACCGTCGGTGGAGTGATGACCTTCGGCGAAGCGCCTGTGCTGCTCTCTGCCTTGCTCACCGTGGTGACTCTTTGCCTCGGGCATACCGTCGGCCTGCATCGGCTATTGATTCATCGGAGCTTTGAGTGCCCCAAGTGGCTCGAAAGGCTCCTCGTGTATCTCGGGACGCTGGTGGGCATGGGCGGGCCCTTCGGCATGATCTATCTCCACGAGATCCGCGATTGGGCGCAGCGCCATGGCCATTGTCATCCCTTCTTCATTCATCGAGCCGGCTTTTGGCGCGATGCGTGGTGGAATCTGCATGCCGAGATCAGGCTGGAAAACCCACCGCGGCTCGAAATCGAACCCGAAAGGGCCAACGATCCCTTTTACCGCCTCCTCGAGCGCACCTGGATGCTCCAGCAACTGCCGCTCGCCGTGCTTCTCTATGTCTTCGGAGGCTGGAGCTGGGTCGTGTGGGGCATCAGCGTGCGCATCGTCACCTCGCTCACCGGTCACTGGCTCATCGGCCACCTCGCGCACAACATCGGCGAGCGTGACTGGCATCTCGAAGGCCATGCCGTGCAGGGCTTCAACCTGCCGCATCTCGGACTCCTGACCATGGGCGAGTGCTGGCACAACAATCACCACGCCTACCCAAACTCCGCCCGCCTCGGCCTGCATCGCGGGCAGGCCGATCCCGGCTGGTGGTTCATCGCCCTGCTTCGCCGCCTCGGTCTCGCCCGGCAGGTGCGTTTGCCGGAAAACCTGCCGCCACGTCCGGAACGCATTCCCCTGCCCTGCGCCACGCGGCCGCGTCGCCGACTCAGCGCCCGATTTGACCTCCTGTGAGGTCCTTGAAAACCGCATCCACACCCAAACCCAACGAAAGGAACCCAAGCCATGAACGAAACCGTCATCACTTATGCCCTCTACCTCGCCCTCGCGGTCAGCATGACCGTGTGGGTGGCCCGCACACTGCACAAAAACGGCCGCGTGTTTCTCGTCGAATGCTTCCACGGCAACACCGAGCTCGCCGACAGCGTCAATCACCTGCTCGTCGTCGGCTTCTACCTCGTGAACATCGGCTTCGTGTCCCTCTACCTGAAGACCACCGAGGACATCCTCGACGCGCGAGGCGTGTTTGAAGTGCTCAGCTCGAAGATGGGCATCGTCCTACTCGCCCTCGGCGGCATGCACTTCTTCAATCTCTACCTCTTCACCCGCATGCGGAAGCGTGCCCACCTCGCCACCATGCCTCCGCCCGTGCCGCCGGTGATGCGCATGGCAAGGCCCGCGAATGCTCTCGATACGCTGTGAGCCGTTCCGAGTGCTCAGTTCTCAGTGCTCAGTTCTCAGTGCTCAGTCGGCTCCAATCTGCCACTGAGCACTGCGCCGCAGGCGACTGATCACTTCAGCCATCGCACTCATCTTCTCTTCGCAACACCATGAACACCCTCACCCTCTTCTACGACGCCCGCTGCGGCCTCTGCAGCAGCGTGAGGCGCTGGCTCACGGCCCAACCGGCCTATGTGCGCCTCGAATTCATTCCCTACGACTCTCCCGAGGCCAGGCACCGCTGCCCGGTCATCGATCAACTGCACGCCGATCAGGAAATCGTCGTCCTCAGCGATGACGGCCACCTTTGGCAGGGCGCTGGAGCGTGGGTGATGTGCCTGTGGGCCTTGCGCGACTTCCGCGAATGGTCGCAGCGCCTTGCCAGTCCGGCGATGCAGGCCATCGCCAAAAAAATCGTCCACCTCGTTTCCTCCAATCGCCTCACACTGTCCTCGCTGCTGCGCCTGCGAGGCGATGCAGCGCTTCACACCTTGCCGGATGTCACCACCTGCGAGTTACAAGCGTGACCATCAGTCCACGTAAAGCAGTGCATTGCTGCTCATCAGGGCGTGGCAAAGAGCGGTGAGGCCGAGGAAAGCGGGATCGCCCGGCGTTTTCGAAGGAGCACCCAACTGAACCTCCAGCGGCGTGGGGTTGGCCTTGTAATACTCCGTCTGCGCATGCACGAACTCGACGCTCTGCTGCACATCGGCTTCCGACGCCGCCTTGCCATGCACCAGCTTCCACGCGAGGCGCACGCGGTCCGGCAGTTCCTTCCCGCCCTCGTTTTCCACCCGCTGGGCGAACTGCTGCGCATGCACCCGCATGGTGGCGCTATTCATGAGCAGGAGACTTTGCGGGCTCACCGTCGTCACGGCACGGGCATCGCAGCTCGGCTCCATCACCGGGGCATCAAAGGTGGCAAACATCTCCAGGGGACGTGAGCGACGAGCCTGCACGTAGATGCTGCGGCGGAACTCATCGCCATCCATCGGGATGACTTTGCCCGTGGGCCTGCCGGCGGTGTCAGTCGTGTCGATGCCGATGACCACCTGCCCTTCCTCGTTGAACATCACCGGCACCGGCGCACCGCCGATCTTCGGGTTCAATTTGCCGCTGATGGCCAGCAACGAGTCACGCAGCGTCTCGGCCTCCAGGCGGCGGACGTTCATG
>CALMTT010000015.1 GCA_937872615.1 uncultured Verrucomicrobiaceae bacterium
TGGCAGGTCTCAGGCCGGTTTCTTCATCAAATGAGCGTATTTCTCGCTCCAATCGTCTGGGAGCCTCACCGGGCGGCCCTGCGGCATCTGCACGAGGGCCAATGACTGGCGGCAGGTGATCAGGAGGGTGTCATCGGCCGGTCGGCGGACCTCAAAGGCGCACCAGAAGCGGGCGCGTTCGACGCTTTCGAGCCGTCCGTGGATCACGATCTCGTCGCCGAGCTTCGCCGGGCGGCGGTAATCGATCTCCGTGCGCACCACGACGGGGAAAAGCTGCGTTTCGGACATCTCGCGCAGCTTCATGCCCAGTGATGCCGCCAGCCGCGTGCGGGCCGTCTCGATCATGCGCAGGTAGGCGATGTTGTGCACCACGCCGCCGCAGTCGGTGTCGAAAAACATGATCTCTTCGCGGGTCTCGATGGTGGGGGTGTGCATGGGCCGCGCATCTTGGGAGGTCCCGGACATCGCGCAATCGAGTTCTCCACGCTTGGCGGACCTCGCGTGAAAATGATGCTTGCCAATTTTGGATTACACCTGTAATCCAATGCGGATCACAGGTGTAATCCATGCGCATGCCTTTCCTCGTTCCATCTCTCCGCGCCCTTCCCATCTCCGCGGTGCTCCTGCTTGGAGTCTCAGGCTTCGCCGCCGAGAAATACGACAACCCCACGCCCTGGTCCTACCAGCGGCTTCAGCGTCCGGCGATTCCCGCCACCAAAGACACCACTTGGCCCAAAGACGACCTCGATCGCTTCATCCTCGCTCGTCTCGAAACAGAAAAACTCCGCCCCATCGGCGATGCGCCACGTGCGACACTCATCCGCCGTGCATCCTTCGATTTGCGCGGCCTGCCGCCCTCTCAAACCGAGATCGAGGCCTTCCTCCGCGATCCTTCGTCCGATGACATCGCCTTCGCCAAAGTCGTGGACACCTTCCTCCAATCCGAACGCTTCGGCGAGCGCTGGGCGCGGCATTGGCTCGATGTCGTGCGCTATGCGGACAGCGTGGGCCGCGTGTGGAATGCGCCGTTTCTGTATGCCGCGCGGTATCGCGACTGGGTGATCGACTCCTTCAACACCGACAAACCCTACAACCGCTTCGTCGCCGAGCAGATCGCGGGCGATTTGCTGCCTGCAAAGACCGTGCTGCAGCGCCGTGATCAAATCGTCGGCACCGGCATGCTCGCGCTCGGCAGCATGAACGTGCAGGAGGGCGACTACGAGCAATACATCCTCGATCAGGTCGATGACCAGATCGACGTCGTCGGACGAGCCTTCCTCGGCCTCACGCTCGCCTGCGCACGCTGTCACGATCACAAAACGGAGCCCGTCACGATGCGCGACTACTATGCGCTCGCGGGCATCTTCTACAGCAGCCGCACGCTCAGCGGCACACCGAACCGCAACGAAGGTGTGAGCGGTGGTTACGTCAGCCCCGAGGCGCTCGTCGATCTTCCCACGGAGCTCGATGAAGCCGTCGGCCCGCCGCAAAAACTGCCCGCAGGCATTCACTCGATGGATGACCTCCGCGAACTCGGCAATCCGAAGGAAACCATCCGCTACGACCACGATCCGCACTTCTGCATGGGCGTCATCGACGGCGAAATCAAAGACTGCGAAGTCGCCATCGGCGGCGATCCGCATGATCGCGACACCGCGCCCGCTCGCGGCGAAATGAAGCTGCCCGCCTTGCCACCGATGCCCAAAGTGCCCACGCAAAGCTCCGGACGCCTCGAATTCGCCCAGTGGCTCACGCAGCCCACGCATCCGCTCACCTCGCGCGTGATGGTGAACCGCCTCTGGCAGCATCTTTTCGGCGAAGGCCTCGTGCGCACGCCCGATGATTTCGGCATCACCGGGGCCGATCCGAGCCATCCCGAGCTTCTCGACCATCTCGCGATCCGTTTCGTCGAAAACGGCTACAGCATGAAGAAGATGATCCGCGCCATGATGCTCAGCCGCACCTACCGGCTCGCCACCACCGGCAATCCCGAGCATCCCGACGCGGGCAACAAACTCCGCTGGCGTCAGAACCCGAAGCGCCTCGAACTCGAACCGCTGCGCGACACGCTCCTGCAACTCGCCGGTCAACTCACCTTTGATCGCCCCGAAGGCATCCAAGTCGCCGGAAGCGGCGGCAAAGGCCGTCACGGCGTCACACGCGGCCTCCTCGGCATCGAGGAGCCGTTTCGCACCATCTACCTGCCCGTTGTCCGCGACAACATCCCCGAACTCTTCAGCACCTTCGACTTCCCCGGCCCCACCCAAATCAAAGGCCAGCGCGATGTCACCACCGTCGCCCCGCAGGCCTTGTTTTTCATGAACAACCCCTTCGTGGAGCAAATCGCCGCTCAAATCACCGAGAAGGCCGGAAAAGACCCGAAAGCCATCTACCAGCTCCTTTTGGGCCGCGAACCCACTTCCGAAGAAATCACCGACGCACGTGATTTGGACGACCAAACGCTGGTGCAGGCTCTTCTCGGCACGGCGGAGTTTCGATATGTCTTCTGAACCAATCCATCCGACAGAAAAATTGAGGACAGAAAGATTTCAGAACCCAAATTTTTCTGTCCCCAATCTTCCTGTCAAAAATCAGCATCCATGACCACCCGCCGCTCCATTCTCCAATCCACCAGCGCAGGCTTTGGCTGGTTGGCGTTCAATGCGCTGCATCAGCAGTGGGCGAGTGCTGCGGCACCGCCGAAGACGATCAATCCGCTCGCTCCGAAGGCACCGCATTTCGCGGCGAAGGCCAAGCGCGTGATTTTCATGTTCATGCAGGGCGGACCGAGCCATCTGGACACGTTTGATTACAAACCGGAGCTGGTGAAGGCGCAGGAGGCCAAGGCGGCGAAGTACATGGGCACCGCGTTCGACTTCAAACCGCGCGGCAAGAGCGGCCTCATGATCTCGGATGCGTTTCCGGAGCTTTCGAAGCATGCCGATGACCTCTGCATCCTCAATGGCATGCAAACGCGGACGAACGCGCATCAGATGGCCACGGTGGCGCTGCACATCGGCAGCGAGACCTTTGTGCGGCCTTCGATGGGTGCGTGGGTCGTTTACGGGCTCGGCAGCGAGGCGGAGGACCTGCCCGGCTTTGTCACGATTAATCCTGTGGCCGACACCGGCGGCGCGATGAACTACGGCAGCGCGTTTTTGCCAGCGAGCTTCCAAGGCACACGCCTCAGCACCACGGGCGGCGGCGTTCCCGATCTCTCGAATGGCCGGCTCAGTGACGCGCAGCAGCGAATGCAGATCGAATTCATCCAAAAAGCCAATCGCAGGCTCCTCGCAGGCGATCCAGGCAATCCCGAGCTCGAAGGCATCATTCAAAGTTACGAGCTCGCCTACAAAATGCAGACCAGCGTGCCTGACGTGCTCGATCTCGACAAGGAGCCCGCGCACATCCGCGAACTCTACGGCCTCGACAACGGCGACACCGAGCGCTTCGGCACGCAGTGCCTTATGGCGCGTCGTCTCGCGGAAAAAGGCGTACGCTTCATCCAGCTCACCAGCACCGGCTGGGACCATCATCAGCAACTCCGCGAAGGCATCACGCGTCAGGCCGGCAGCATCGACAAACCCATCGCCGGTCTCATCGCCGACCTGAAGCAGCGCGACATGCTCAAAGACACCCTCATCCTCTGGGGCGGCGAGTTCGGCCGCGGATCAAGCTACGACAACGAACTCTACAACGGTCGCGGTCACAACGGCCGCGGCTACACCATGTGGATGGCCGGCGGCGGCGTGAAAGGCGGCTTCGCCTACGGCAGCACCAACGAAATGGGCGACACCGCCGAGACCGGCATCATCACCACGCATGACCTGCACGCCACCGTGCTCCACCTCCTCGGCATCAACCACGAACGCCTCACCTACCGCTACTCCGGCCGCAATTTCCGCCTCACCGACGTGCACGGCGAGGTGGCGAAGGACATCATCGCGTGAGCGATCACGGCAGCGGAGTCTCTTCGATCAATTGCGTGGCGGTCTCGGCGCCGGTCTGGCCTTCGATGGCGTGTTCGAGTCGGTGGCCCATCACGGGCACGGCGACGGCTTGAATGTCCTCCGGCAGCACCATGGCGCGTCCGTGGATCAAAGCCCAGGCACGAGCCGCGGCGAGCACGGCCAGTCCGGCACGTGGCGAGAGGCCACGACCGGCCGCACGAGTCGCGGCGAGGAGGTCCTGGAGGTAGTCGAGCAGGGCAGGGGAGGCATGCACGCCGCGCGTCCAGCCTTGCAGCGTGTTCAATTCAGCGGGCGTGAGTGCTGAAGACATCGTTTTGAGCAGATCCCGCCGATCATGACCTTGCAGCAGCGCACGTTCCGCAGCTCGATCCGGCGCTCCGAGGCCGAGGCGCATCAAAAAGCGGTCGAGCTGCGACTCTGGCAGCATGTAGGTGCCGGATTGCGATGAAGGGTTTTGCGTGGCGATGACGAAGAAGGGCTCGGGAAGCGCATGCGTGCTGCCATCGGCGGTCACTTTGCCTTCCTCCATCGCTTCGAGCAGCGCGGACTGCGTCTTTGGTGTGGCGCGATTGATTTCATCGGCCAGCAGGACTTGGGAGAAAACTGGGCCGCGATGGAAAAGGAAGCTGCCGCTGTCGCGATCAAAGATCGATGCGCCGAGGATGTCGGCCGGCAGCAGATCGCTGGTGAACTGCACGCGGCGGAACTGCAGGCCGAGTGCCTGCGCGAGGGCTTGGGAGAGGATGGTCTTGCCCACGCCCGGCTGGTCTTCGAAGAGCAGATGCCCGCGTGCCAGCAGGCAGGCGATGGAGAGGCGCACGGTGTCCTCCTTGCCGAGAATGATATGCGAGACGGCGCGGAGGAGCGCATCGATCTGCTCCTGCGCCTGCCGTGCATCGGAAGGTGGCAGCGCGGCATCGGCGGCGGAGGTCTGGGTGCGTGAGGACACGGTGGTGGAAAAGGCTGTTGAGCAGGTACTTTCACCTGAACGCCCGCCGATGCGCAAGAGGGATGAATGCAAATCTCATCCTTCCTGCCTCACGCATGCCACCAGCGGCCGCAGGCAAAGCCCAGCGCCGCCGCGGTGATGCCGAGCAGCAGGCTGGCGGCCGCGTTTACCAGCGCGGTGGTGACATGGCCGTTCTCAAACAGCTCCCACGTGTTCGCCGAAAGCGTCGAAAAGGTCGTGTAACCACCGAGAAAGCCGGTCGTGAGCAGCAGCCACACCGCGGTGTTTTGAGTCTTCATCATCGGCCACACGCAGAGGAAGCCGAGGATGAAACTGCCGAGGATGTTGGCGATGAAAACACCCCACGGGAACTGGCTTTGCGGCAGCCAGCGAGTCACACCGAGCACCGTGAGGTAGCGTGCCACGGACCCGAGGCCGCCACCGAGGAAGACGAGAAGCACGTTGCGCATGAGCGTGGGGTCAGGGCGTGCGCACGCTGCCGGGCGTGGGTGCGGAAGGCAGTTCGCGGGTTTCCATCACGGAGTGCGCGTCATCGCCGACACGCAGTATTTCGAATCGCGGCAGCACACGCTCCTTGATCTGGCGCATCAAGCGCTCGCGTTGCTCCTCAGAGAGCCCGTCGTCGATGATGAGCCACTTTTGGCGGAAGAGGCCGCGACGCTTGCGCAGGCAGATTTGATAGGTGCCACCGCGCTGCCGTGCATCGATCCAGAGCAGGTTCCTCCAGGAGAACCAGGCGTTTGCATAGCGGATGCCATCCTCGGAGATCACGAGCCGCTTCGCATAGCCGGTGAGCAGGGAAAAGAACAGCGTGGTGCCGATGTAAAACAGCAACCCGCCGCCAAAAAACAGCGCCAGAGCCTCGTGGATGGCTTCCTGAGACATGTCCACGTCTTGGAAGAACAGCAGCAGCACGCGTGCGATCAGGATGCAGCCTCCGGCGCACAACAAGACGCCTACTGCACCGTGCGAGGGTTTGTAACGCCACATGCCGGTGAAGATCACACCCGGCGTGCGGGACTCATGGCTGTTCATCAGCATGGCGCGGCCTCCTTGGGATGTTGCCGCGCTCCTCCCACCGTCTGCGGCGCGATGCGAGCCCGCCAGATGTAGCGCTGGAAAAGCACCTTCACGCTTGCCGTCATCGGCACAGCCAAGATGGCGCCGAGCAAGCCGCCGAGCAGCAGCGCCCACACCAGCACGGAGGCGATCACCGTCATCGGATGCAGGCCCACGGCCTCGCCCACGATGCGTGGCGTGATGAAAAAGCCGTCGATCTGCTGCACGATCACAAACACCGCCGTGACCGCCAGTGGCATGGCCCACCACGGATCGGCCGGGATGAAGCTGCCGCCTCCCTGCACCGAGGCAATGATGACAGCGGGTATCCAGCACATCGCGATGCCCAAATAGGGAATGATGCCCAGCACACACAATGCCAGACCGATCAGCAGGCCGAAATCGAGCCCCAAGACCATCAACCCGATGCCCGTGGCGATGCCATTGATGACACTCACAAACAACTGCCCGCGGAAAAACGCGATGAGGTAGCCATTGATCTCCGTCAGGCAGCTCACGACCTCGTCTTTGAAGGAGGAAGCCCGCAGCGGCAGGTAGTCCGACCAGGCTGTTTTGATCTTCGCGCTCTCGATGAGGAAGTAATAAAGATAGAGCGGCACGATCATCAGCGAGAGCACAAAGCCCGAGAAGCCCAAAAAGCCGCCAAAGCCAGCCTTGATGAAGTTCCACACGTTTTTCGCCACCGTCGGCAGCGTCGTCTTCACCCATTCACCGGTGACGAACTGCTTCAAATCGAAGTCGAACTCGCTGGTGGTCGCTTTGGCATCGATCGGGGCAGGTTCGGATGTCTCGGCGGTCTTTTGCAGTTCCTCGTGCGGCAGCAGGGTGATGCCATACTTCTTCTCCACATGCATGGAGAGGCTCACCGCAGCGTCGCGGGCCTTCACAGTGTAAACTGGCACCTTGTCGGTGAGATTGGTCGCCTGCTCCCAGAGCTTCGGCGTGACCCACCACGCCAGTCCGCCGATCGAAAGGCTGAACACCACGAACACCAGCAGCACCGATCGCGAGCGTTCGAGTCCGCGGGACTCGAGCCACTTCACGCCGGGCTCCAAAAGGTAAGCCAGCACCCCCGCCACCGCGAAAGGCACCAGGATCGGCTGCAGGAACGAAAGCACCGTCGTGGCCAGATAAACAAGCCCCACGGCGATGGCTCCGATCACCGTCATCGAAAGCGCGGTGATCGCGGTCCAAAGCGTGGTGCGCTGAAAGGCGGTGGGGAGATTCTTCATTTCCTCAGGAGTGGAAAACGCGGCGGAGAGTAGCAGGCCGTGTTCTTTTGGGAACTGGAAAGATGGTCCGCTTTCCCGCTGTCATTTCTTGTCTCTCTCGCTACGGAGCACGCCCCCATGTCGTCGCCCACCACCCCAGCTGTCATCTCCGCGAAAGACCTGCGCCTGCAGTTCGGTCTGCAGCAGGTCTTTAATGATGCCACGATGAGCGTGCACGAGGGCGAGAAGCTCGGCCTCGTCGGTCGCAATGGCAGCGGCAAGACCAGCCTCATGCGCATCATCGCTGGCGTGGAAAACCCGGACAGCGGCACTGTCTCGCGGCGCAATGGCATGATCGTGGGTTACCTCGCGCAGGAGTTCACGCTCGATGAGGAGGCCACGGTGCTCGAAAACGTTCGCTCGGGTGCTCAAGCTTTGCTCGACATGGTTTCGCGTTACGAGTCCGGCGATTACAAACCGGAGCAGGAGGCTGATTTGCTGCACCAGATCCAGCTTCACGATGGTTGGGGTGTCGAAACACACATCACCACCGCGATGAATGAACTCGGCCTGCCTGCCGCAGATCGCATCGTGAAAGGTCTCTCCGGTGGTGAAAAGCGTCGCGTGGCTCTCGCCCGCACGCTCGTGGCCCAGCCGGACCTGCTGCTGCTCGACGAGCCCACGAACCATCTCGACGCCGAGTCCATCGAGTGGCTGGAGAAGTTCCTGCGCGACTTCAGCGGCGCGGTGCTCTTCGTCACGCATGACCGCTACTTCCTCGACCGCATCGCCACGCGTATCATCGAGATCGACGACGCCCGCATCTACAGCCATCCGGGCAATTACAGCGCCTATTTGGAGAGCAAGGCTCTGCGTGAATCCGTGGAGATGAACACCGAGCGCCGCCGCCAGGCCTTCCTCCGCAAGGAACTGGAGTTTGTGCGTGCGGGGGTGAAGGCGCAGCGCAGCAAGGCACGCACGCGTTTGGATGAATTTGATCGCGTGGCAGCTCTTGATGCACCGGAAGAGGAGTTGGTGATGGATTTGATCATCCCGCCCGCACCGCCGCTCGCGAACACTGTCGTCGATGCCAAGGACATCGGCGCTCACATCGGGGATCGGTGGCTCTTCAGCCATCTCAATCTCAGCTTCGAGCCTGGCACCTGCACCGGCATCATCGGGCGCAATGGTTTGGGCAAAACGACGCTCCTGCGCATCCTCATGGGCCAGCAGCAACCGAATGAAGGTTCGGTGGTAATCGGCAAACGCACCGTCTTTAACTACGTCGATCAACAGCGCCTGCTGCTCGATCCCGAAAAGAGCGTGATGGAGGAGGTCGCGGGTCCGAACAGCGACTTCGTGCAGTTTGGCGATGAGAAGCTGCATGTGCGCACCTACTTGAAGCGCTTCCTTTTCACCGATGAACGTGTCACGATGCGCGTGAAGGAACTCAGTGGTGGCGAGCAAAGCCGTGTGCTGCTGGCCAAGATCCTCCGTCGCGGAGGCAATTTCCTCATTCTCGACGAGCCCACGAACGACCTCGACCTCGCCACCATGCGGGTGTTGGAAGAGGCGGTGCTCGCTTTCGGCGGCTGCGTGCTCGTCGTGAGCCACGACCGCTACTTCCTCGACCGCGTGTGTGATCGCATCATCGCGTTTGAAGGTCTCGGCCGCATTCACGAGTGCGCCGGTAATTACAGTTACTACCAGGAGAAGCGTGCCAAGCAGGCCGCGGCGGAGATTGCTCTCGTCAGCGTGGCGGTGAAAAAGGAAAAACAGGCTCCAGCAGGCAAGCCGCGTAAAATGAGCAACCGCGAGGTTCGCGAGCTGGCGGAGCTGGAAGGCCAAATTGCCATCATGGAGGGCGAAATCGCCAGCATGGAGGCGGAGCTCGCCAATCCGGAGACCTTTGTGAAACTCGGTGCCGCCACGAACGACTACATCGCGAAGCTCGAAGCCAAAAAAGCCGATCTTGATGCCAAATTCACCCGCTGGGCCGAACTGGAGGAGATCAAGGCGCAGTGCGAGGCTGCCACTTGATTCGCGTCATGGACTTCGGCGACTTCTCATTTCCCAAGCTCTGGGCGCAGGTGCGCTCGAAGTCGTGGCTGTGGCTGTTTCGACGGCAGCAGATTGATGAGGGCGGCCGACTGATGAAGCATGGGGATATCGGGATCGCGGGCGTGCATGTGTGCTCGGATTGCGAGGTGGAGATCATCGCGGGCGTGGGCACCGGTTTGTTCAACACGGCCTCCGTCACGGTGCATCTGCGGCTGCGCGAGGATGGCTCGCTGGCGATGACATCGCATTGCACCTGCGTGATGGGTTCGCTCTGCTCGCATGCGGCGGCGGTGATGCTGATGCTCGACATCGAGGAAGGTCGTCAGCGCATTGAAAAGATGGCCCGTGTTCAGGAAAAGGCCTCGCCGGTGCCGCAAAGCGAGGGCAGCGAGTTCGAAATCAAAGAGGAACTGCCGCCTTCGGAGCCAAAACCAGTGCTCGTGGTGCGGCGCATCGCTGTGCAGGTGCCGCAGATCACGGCGAAGCGTGGCATCGGCGGCTGGGTGCCGCGCAGCATCGCCATCGCGCAGCCCTTTGCGGAGTATGAAGGCTGCCCGCGACGCTTTGAAATGCTCGTGCGTAGTCCGGCGCATCAGTGGACGGATGAAAATGGCGCGAAGCACACCGTCGTGCGCAATCTGCGCTCCGAAAGGCTCTTGCTGACCGATTTGTCGTCGCTCGGCCTGAAACCCTTCGCCGAGGCGATACCCGGCGCGAAGGCGGAGGAGTCCACGCTGGGTTACATGGCCATCGCGGGCGATCAGGCGCTGTTTTGGGCGCAGTTTCTTCAAGAGCAGACCAAGAAGCTCGGCGAGTCCGGCTGGCGCATCGAAGTGGCGGAAGACATCGGCTTTCAAATTCACGAGGCAGGCGAGGACGAGTGGTTCAGCGACTTGCAGAACGACAAAGGCGGCCGGGATTGGTTCTCGCTCGATCTTGGTGTCGAGATCGAGGGACGACGCATCTCGCTGGTGCCGTTGCTGGTCGATTGCATTGATCAAGGGCTCACCGCGGCCGTTCTGGAAAAAAATCTCGACCAGCGCTTCCTGCTCTCGCTCGGCGGGGATCGCGATGACGTGCTCTCCGTGCCTGCGGAGCGTTTGTTGGTGCTGCTGCGTTTCTTTGATGAACTGCTCTCGACGCGTCCGGTGCGCAAAGATGGCAAACTGCAGCTCGACAAGCTCCGAGCGGCCCAGCTCGCCACGCTCGATGGATTGCCGATTCGCGCTCCGGCGGAGCTTTCGGCGCTTTCGCAGCAGTTGGAGAACTTCCAGCGCATCACGCTCATCGACCCGCCGAAGTCGCTGAAGGCCAGTTTGCGCGATTATCAGCGTGAAGGGGCCTCGTGGATGCAATTCCTGCGCGAGTTCGGCCTGCACGGCATTTTGGCTGACGACATGGGCCTGGGCAAAACGCTGCAAACGCTCACGCACATCCTCATCGAGAAGGAAAGCGGCCGCATGCAGCATCCCTGCCTCATCGTGGCCCCGACGAGCGTTTTGCGGAACTGGATCAACGAGTCGATCAAATTCACGCCGACGCTCAGTCTGCTGCTGATGCACGGGCAGAGCCGGAAGAGTGATTTCAAGTTCTTGAAGCAGTATGACCTCGTCGTGACGAGCTATCCGCTGCTCGTGCGCGATGCGGAGGTGATGCGCGATCAGGAGTGGCACATCGTGGCGCTCGACGAGGCGCAGAACATCAAGAACCCGAAAAGCCTCGCCGCGCAGGTTTGTGGCAGTTTGAAGGCGAAACACCGCCTCTGCCTCACCGGCACGCCGATGGAAAACCACCTCGGCGAGCTGTGGAGCCTCTTCCACTTTCTCATGCCCGGTTTGTTGAGCGATGCGGACACGTTTCGTCAGCACTACCGCAATCCGATTGAGCGCGATGCCGACGCAGACCGCCAAAAGCAACTCAGCACCCGCATTCAGCCGCTCATGCTGCGCCGCACGAAGGACGCGGTGGCGAAGGAGCTGCCGCCAAAGACCGAAATCCTGCACAACATCACGCTCGGCAAGGAACAGACCGATTTGTATGAGACGATCCGCGCCGCGATGGACAAACGCGTGCGCGAAGCCATCGCCGTGAACGGCCTCGATCGCTCGCAGATCGTCGTGCTCGATGCGCTGCTGAAACTGCGGCAGGTCTGCTGCCATCCGAAGCTGCTCAAGCAGGAAACCGCGCAAAACGTCGAGGAATCCGCCAAAACGGCCTACCTAATGGACGAGATGCTGCCCGAGCTCATCGAGGAAGGCCGCCGCATTTTGATCTTCTCGCAGTTCACCGAGATGCTGGCTCTCATCGAGGCTCGTTTGAAGAAGGACGGCACGCACTTTGTGAAACTCACCGGCAGCACGAAGGACCGCGAGACACCGATCCGCGAGTTCCAGACCGGAAACGTGCCTGTTTTCCTCATCAGCCTCAAAGCCGGCGGCGCAGGCCTTAACCTCACCGCAGCGGACACCGTGATCCATTACGACCCGTGGTGGAATCCCGCCGCCGAGGCTCAGGCCAGCGACCGCGCTCATCGAATCGGCCAGACGAGGCCCGTTTTCGTCCACAAGCTCATCTGCGAAGGCACCATCGAGGAACGCGTGGTGGCCATGCAGCAGAAAAAAGCCGCGCTCGTCGAAGGCCTGCTCACCGGCCGCACCGACAAGCTTCAGCTCACCCAGAGCGACATCCAGGCGCTGTTCGCGGTGGAGTGAGGCCTGATTTGCACGTTGCAAAAGCACGCTCGCACGCCCTATTCCGCGGCCTCAACCCTACCTCAAACCCATGAAATCAATCGCACCGACACTTGCCGCCATCGCCTTCGCTTTCGCCGGCCTGGCCGGTTCAACTTCAGCCCAAGAAAAAGCCGTGAGTGACGCCAAACCCGTTAAAATCGTGATGGAAACCAGCAAGGGAACCATCGAACTCGAGCTCGACGCCGCCAAGGCGCCGAAGACTGTCGCCAACTTCGTCAGCTATGTGAAGAAGGGCCATTACGACGGCACCATCTTCCACCGCGTGATCCCCGGCTTCATGATCCAGGGTGGCGGCTTCACGGCCGACATGCAGCAGAAGGCCACCGACGCCCCGGTCGAAAACGAGGCGAAGAATGGTCTCAAGAATGTCCGTGGTGCCATCTGCATGGCTCGCACGAGCAGCGCTATTTAAAGTTTGTGCATTTGGTACTCGTGTAGAATGAAACGCAAAACACTGGGTCTTATCCTGGGTGCCGGCCGGGGTTCCAGGGTGCAAGCTGTCCTGTCGCCCGATGAGCCCGTAAAGGCGATGCTGAAGATTGATGGGAAAAGGCTCATTGAGCATGCTATGGATTTTTTAGGTGATTCAGTCAATGAAAAGGCCGTGCTGACATTTCCGTCACCAGAATACCAGACATTGGATGGCTTGGTTCAGTCAAAAAACATCAGAGTACTCAAGCAAAGAGGTAAGCACAAAAAGCTCCCATCAATGCTGGAGCTCCCTTACCTGCTCTTTATGCAATATTACTTCTCGGCCGATAGGAAATTCCTGAAGGGCTTTGATTCCATTCTCACCATGCCCTGTGACCTGGTCTTTCAAGACGTCGACATACGGCGGATGTTAGACTTTCATCACCAAAAATTAAAACATCCTGCTCATTGCCAGATTACCTTTTTGGCCAGCGACGATTT
>CALMTT010000016.1 GCA_937872615.1 uncultured Verrucomicrobiaceae bacterium
CCGAGCGCATCAACTACCTCACCGAGCACTTCAAGACGCACAAGAAGGACCACCACAGCCGCCGCGGCCTGCTGAAGCTCGTCGGCCAGCGGCGCCGGCTGCTCGACTACCTGCACAAGACCGACGAGGCCCGTTACAAGGCCCTCATCGACAAGCTCGGCATCCGCAAGTAGCGGACGTGCGGGCGGCGCCCCGGTCACCTCGACCGGGGCGCAAGCGCTTCCGGGGTACGGAGGCGTACAAGCAGTGAACGCGCTCGCACGGCCGGAGCGCGCGAGGGACCCGAGGGGAGAACCTCCGTTTCCGACTCCGCCCCCCGTCCGACGACGGGACGCGCAGTGAGGAACAGAGGCACCTCCCGGGCCCCGAGCTCGGTCGGCCACGCGGGCCCAGGGTCCCCTAGAGACGGCGCCGAAGGCGCCGAGGGGGCCGGAAAGGTGCATTCGTGAATCCCATCCAGAAGACCGCCAAGGTCGGTGGCAAGGAGATCCTGCTCGAGACGGGCAAGATCGCCAAGCAGGCGCACGGCTCGGTCTGGGTCCGCCAGGGCGACTCGATCGTGCTCGTGACCGTCGTGTCCGCCGCCGAGAAGAAGGAGGGCATCGACTTCTTCCCGCTCACGGTCGACTATCGCGAGAAGCTCCCGTCCGCGGGCAAGTTCCCAGGCGGGTTCAAGAAGCGCGAGGGCCCGCCCAGCGAGAAGGAAATCCTGACCATGCGGGCGATCGACCGCCCCATCCGCCCGCTCTTCCCCGACGGGTTCCTCGACGAGGTCCAGATCCAGTGCTTCGTCCTCAGCCATGACGGGGAGAACGACACCGACGTCCTCGCGGGGACCGCCGCCTCGGCCGCCCTCGCCCTCTCCGACGTTCCCTTCGAGGGGCCCACCGCCACTGTCCGCGTGGGACGGGTGCACACGGACAGCGGCCCGCAGATGGTCGTGAACCCGACCGTCTCCCAGCTGGAGTTCATCCGCGACTCGCTGCCGCCGGGACTGCTGCGCTCGGCTGAGCTGCGTGGCCGCTACATCCAGTTCGCCAAGGCCGGCGAGGCCGAGAAGCGCATCACCCAGGAGCCGCTCAACACCCTGGAGAACGGCTTGAAGGTGCGGCGCAAGATGCTGGATGCGTTGCACGACGACGGGCTGCTGGCGCTGAAGCGCCGCCAAGAAGCCGAACTCAAGGCCAAGATCGCCGCGACGCCGTCGCTCGCCGGCCTCGGCGATCCCTGGGGCGACATCGCCCGCGCCACGGCGCTGATCGAACCGATGGCGAGCGCGTGATCGCCTTCTTCGCCTCAGCGGGCGTGTTTTGCTATGATTTGAACGGTAAGCTGCTGTGGAAGCGCACCGATCTCGGCAAGCAACATCACATCTGGGGCAATGGCACCTCGCCCGTGATCGCAGGGGATCGTGTCTTCCTCAACTTCGGCCCCGGACCGAAGACGACGCTGTATTGCTTCGACAAAAAAACCGGCAAAACCTTGTGGGAGCACAACGAGCCCGGCGGTGACTCCGGCGAGGCGGGCAACAAGAACTGGCTCGGCTCGTGGAGCGATCCCATCCTGCGCCAGACCGGCAGCCGCTACGAACTCCTGATGTCCTATCCAGGACGTGCCTGCGCCTTTGACCCGATGAGCGGGAAGGAACTGTGGACCTGCGAAGGGCTAACGAAGCTGGTGTACAACTCCCCCGTGTATGCGGATGGCCTCATGATCGCCATGTGCGGCTATGGTGGGGCGGCGATGGCCATCCAGACAGGCGGCAGCGGTGATGTGACGGAAAAAAACCGCCTCTGGTATGAGCCCCGAGTGCAGCAGCGCATTGGCAGCGGTGTCATACGTGACGGTCACCATTACATCCTGACGGATGGAGGCATCGTCGAGTGCCGCGACATCAAAACCGGCAAGCTGGTCTTCAACGAACGCGTGAAAGGCCCCGGCCCCACCGGACAAAACTGGTCCTCCCTCGTGCTTTCCGCCGATGGCTTGTGCTACGCGGCCAACCAGGGCGGCGACTGCTTTGTCTTCAAAGCCTCGCCGAAGTTTGAACTGCTCAGCACCAACTCGCTCGGCGAGAAGATCATCGGCTCCATCGCCGTGAGCGACGGCCATTTGTTCATTCGCGGCTACAAGAACCTGTGGTGCGTCGGCAGAAAGTGAGTCCCTGCAGACCTTCCCGTGGGGTGATTTCCCCTTGCCATGCTGGAGCGGGACGCTAACGAACGCGCTTTCCGCACTCCGCCATGGCCCTATCCGACCGTCAGCATACTCTCGCCAAAGCCGTCTCGATGACCGGCACCTCGCTGCACACCGGCGAGCAGGTCACGCTCACGCTTCAGCCCGCGCCGGAGAACTTCGGATTCAAGTTCCGCCGCGTGGATCTCGAGGACAAGCCCTTCATCCCGGCCCTCGCGGAAAAGGTGCAGAAAGTCGAGCGTGCCACCACCATCGCCGAGGGCGGTGTCAATGTTCATACCGTCGAGCACGTCCTCTCCGCCCTCACCGGCATGGGCGTGGACAATGCCATTATCGAGATGGATGCCAACGAGCCCCCCATCGCCGATGGCAGCGCGATGCCGTATGTGGAGCTCATCAAGTCCGCCGGACTCGCCGAGCAAAAAGAGGCCCGCCGTGTCTTCGAAATCCGCGAGCCCATTTACCAGGAGACACGCGACGGGACCATCCTCACCATCGTGCCGGACAAGAAGTTCCGCATCTCGTGCACGAATATCGGCCCGGACGGCCGCTTCACCCAGTATTTCAGCACGGAGATCAATCCCGAGACCTACGAGAAGGAGATCGCCGCCGCCCGCACCTTCGTTTATTACGAGGACATCGCCCCACTGATGGAAAAGGGCCTCATCAAAGGTGGCACGCTGGAGGCTGCCATCGTGATCCGTGGTGATTCGCTCCTCTCGAAGCAGCCGCTGCGCTTCACCAATGAGTTCGTCCGCCATAAGATCCTCGACATCGTGGGCGACCTCACGCTTTCAGGGCGCCGCATCACCGGCCACGTCATCGCGGTGCGTCCCGGTCATGGCCCGAACACCGAGCTCGCCCGCGCCATCGTGAAGCAATACGAAACCATGCGCAGCATGGTCCCCATGGCCATCAACATCCCCAGCGGTGATGCCGTGCTCGACATCAACGAGGTGATGAAGATCCTCCCGCACCGCTATCCCTTCCTGCTCGTCGACCGCATCATCGGCTTCGAGGGCGACACGAAGTGCCGTGGCATGAAAAACGTCACCATTAACGAACCCTTCTTCCAGGGACACTTCCCCGGCCATCCGATCATGCCCGGCGTGCTTCAGCTCGAGGCCATGGCCCAGGTGGCGAGTGTCGTCCTCCTACGCATGCCCGGCAATCAGGGCAAGATCGGCTACTTCATGTCCGCCGATAACGTCAAATGGCGCCGCCCGGTGCTCCCTGGCGACACACTCATCATCGAGACCGAGATCCTCAAAATGAAGCGCAGCATCGCCTCCGGAGTCGGTCGCTGCATCGTCAACGGCCAGGTCGTGTCCGAGGCCGATCTCATGTTCAGCGTTGTGGACCGCTAAGAGTCCCGCCGCTCCCCATTCTTCATTCATCATTCGTCATTTCATCGTGATTCACCCCACCGCCATCATTGATCCCTCCGCGCAAATCGGCTCCGACGTGCACATCGGGCCCTATTGCATCATCGGAGCCGATGTGGTGATCGGCGATGGCTGCTGGCTGCAGCACCATGTGACGATCATGGGCCCGTCGAGGATCGGCAAAGGGAACAAATTCTATGCCTACTGCTCCATCGGCCAGCAGACGCAGGACCTTAAATACAAAGGAGAGCCCACTTGGCTCGAAATGGGCGACAACAACACCTTCCGCGAGTTTTGCAGCGTCCACCGTGCCACCTCGCCGAATGACAAGACGATCATCGGCAGCCACAACAACTTCCTCAGCTACGTCCACATCGCCCACGACTGCATCGTGGGGAATCACGTCATCTTCTCGAACAACGGCACGCTCGCCGGACACGTCACGGTTGAAGATCATGTCATCCTCGGTGGACTCAGCGCGGTGCATCAGTTCTGCCGCATCGGCACCCGCAGCATCATCGGAGGTTGTTCGAAGGTCACGCAGGACATCCCGCCCTTCTGCACCGCCGATGGCAATCCGGCCCGCGCCCGCGGCCTGAACATCGTGGGCCTCCAGCGTGCCGGTTTCAGCCGCGATCAGATGCGAACTCTGCGCTGCGCTTTCCGCAAAGTGTATCGCGAGGGCCTCAACAACGCCCAGGCCGTCGAACAACTACGCGCTGTTGAACTCTCGGCCGAGGCAGCCGCCTTCACCGACTTCGTCGCCAGCACCAAACGCGGCATCATTCCCGGCGGGAAGAATGCCAACGACGGCGACGAGTAGAACAGAACGTTTTTACTCGTGCCGTAGGGCCTCGACGGGGTTCATCTTGGCGGCGCGGCTGGCGGGGTAGATGCCGAAAGCCACGCCGGTGAGCACGGAAATCGAGAAGGCGAGTGCCGGAGACCACATTTTGATGACCGTGGTGACGCCGGCAAAGTGCTGCACGGCCATGGGAATGGCGAGACCGAGCACGACACCCAGCACGCCGCCCACACCGGCCAAAAGCACGGTCTCGATGAGGAATTGCACAACGATGTCTGCCTGGCGGGCACCGAGGGCGCGGCGGATGCCGATCTCGCGTGTGCGCTCGGTGACGCTGGCGAGCATGATGTTCATGATGCCAATGCCGCCGACGAGCAATGAGATGGCGGCGATGCTGCCGAGCACGATGCTGAAGATCTGCTTCGTGCGCTCGGCCTGCTTCAGGAGCTCGACGGGGACGATGATGCGCCAGTCGTCTTTTTTGTGATTGGACTTCATGAGGTGGCGGAGGGCCTCGGCGCGGCTTTCGACCTGTGTGACGTCTTCGACGCGAATGACGGCCTCATGGTATTCGACCTTCTCGGCCTCGAAACTGCCCGTGCGATAGCGGAAGAAGGTCTCGCCATACTGATCCATGAGCGTGTCGAATGGGATCATCATCTGCCCCGGGGAGCTGTTCACAGGGTTCGAGGCATCGGTGCCGATCATCGAGCCCTCGTCCTGGATGACGCCGACGATTTTGTAGTAGTAGCCTTTCACGCGGACGGACTTGCCGACGGGGGCGTTGAGCGGGAAGAGCTTACGGGCGATGGTTTCGTTGAGCACGCAAACCGGCATGCGCTCCTTCATTTCGAGGTCGGTGAAGAAGCGGCCGGACTGCATCACGCGATTTCGCATCGTCGGATAGACGGGAAGCACGCCCATGATCTGGCCGTCCATGCTGCGATCGAGATTCCAGATGTTTTCGGTGATGAAACGGCTCGGGACGACAATCGAGATGCCGGGGACGGTTTGAACGATCTGCGTCACGTCACGCCGCGTGATACCGTATTCGCTGATGAAGCTGCGGCTCTCCGCTCCAGAGCCCTGGCCGTCCGGCGGTTTGACGCTTTGCAGGATGATGTTCTGGCTGCCGAGCTTGCGAATCTGCTCCTGGGCCTCATGGCTGGCTCCTTCGCCGATGGCGAGCATGGCCACGACCGATGCGACACCGAACACGACGCCGAGCGCGGTGAGAAAGGAGCGCAGCTTGTGCAGCCAGATGGTCTTGAGCCCCAGCGAAAGCGTGCGCCACAAATGCTGTGGCGACGCCACGAGGCGCAAGATCGGGTGACGGGCGAAAAAGGACATGTTTGGGGGGCTGAAAGAACGCCGCTGAGCTCGAAAACCTGTCGCCGGATTCACCTTCCCGACTCAGCATGGCGGCCATGTCCTCCCCTGCCCTGCGTTTTCTCATTCTCGGCTCGAATGGCGGCCTCGGCCGCGCTCTCGCACGCCCATTAGCAAGGGTTGGCCAGGTGACGGGCT
>CALMTT010000017.1 GCA_937872615.1 uncultured Verrucomicrobiaceae bacterium
TCAATGATGCCTAACAGCCAGGGATCCTACCGCCTCTTCGTTTTCCGGGGCATCGATGTCCATATTCATTGGTCATGGTTCATCGTGGCCATCTACTCGGTTTCCACGCGGGTGCCGAACTACGCGTCACCGCTCTGGGCTTTGCTGGAGTACCTCACCTTGTTTCTCGTGGTACTGCTGCATGAGTTCGGTCACGCATTCGCCACCCGTCAGGTGCATCTGAAACACCGGTCGCTGCGGCAGCGTCACGCTCAAGTGATGGCGCATGCGATCGATGGCGCAGAGGAGCTGCTGCGTGCGTTCGACGGCGAAGGCGGGAATGATCAGTTTTCCCTTCTGCTGCGCCGTGCGGCGGATGATCGCGGCGAGATGCTCGTCCGCCACGGTGGCCATTTCATGGCGGCGACCGCCGTAAGTGCTCTCCATGATCACATGATCCACATTTTCGCAGGGCTCGGCGGAGTTGAGGAGTTCATTCCCGGGCCGGCCGATGTCACCGGAGAAAAGCAGGCGTGATTTCCGCTTCGTGGCCCGGTCGTCGATGTCGAGCACGACTTGCGCAGAGCCAAGCACGTGCCCGGCATCGATGAACGTCAGCTTCACACCATCCGCGATGATCAGCGGGCGATGGTAGGAGGTCGTGACGAATTGCCGCATGGACTTCTCCGCGTCCACGACGGTGTAACTGGGCTCCAGCTCGGGCTCGTTGTCCTGCCGATGCTTGTTCAGCCACAGGATGTCATTCACATGAATGTGGGCTGCGTCCGGCAGCATGATGCTGCACAGGTCCCGCGTGGCCGGCGTAGCGTAGATGTTCCCGGTGAAGCCCAGCTTGCACAGATGCGGCAGCGCACCGCAGTGGTCGATGTGCGCGTGTGACAGCACCACAACATCGACCGTCTTGGGATCAAAGGGAAAGTGCTTGTTCCGCTCGATGGTGTCCTTGCGGCGTCCTTGGTAGAGGCCGCAATCGAGCAGGATGCGCTGGCCGTTGACTTCGAGGAGGTGTTTTGAACCGGTGGTGGTGCCCGCGGCACCGCAAAAGGAGATTTTCATGATGGCTGGGTTTGTGAATCAAACCGGAAACTGCGCCAAGAAGCAAGCATGCCCTTCACAAACGGCCTCAAGAAGGCATATTTTCCGCTGTCACGCCGCGCATGAACTTCCCGCTCAAGCTTTCCTTCAAGATTTTCGCCCTCAGCCCGCAGATTTTCGTCAATGATCCTGCTGGAGCGCCAGTTTGCTATGTGAAGCAGAAGCTCTTCCGGCTGCGTGAGAAGATCGAGCTCTTCAAAGACTCCTCCCGCAGCGAGGTGCTGGCCAACATCGAGGCTGACCGCATCATCGACTGGTCGGCGAAGTACACTTTCAAAGCCCCCGCGGGTGGCACGTTCGGCTCGGTGGGCCGCCGCGGCATGAAATCGATCTGGCGTGCGCATTACGAGGTCTTCCCGCCCGCGGGCGGAGGTCCGGCCTTCATGATCCGCGAGGAAAATCCGATGGCGAAAGTCATCGACGCCTTGCTGGGCGAGATCCCCATCGTGGGCCTTTTCACCGGCTACATGATTCACCCGAAATACATCGCCACACGGGCGGATGGCACCCCGGTCATGCGTTTGACGAAGGTGCCCTCGCTTTTGGAGCGTCGTTTCACCATCGACCTGCTCTCAGCCGCGGATGAGGGCGAGCAGGCAGCGCTGGTGATGTCGTTTTTGATGATGATCTTGCTCGAGCGGTCTCGCGGTTAAGTAACGAAGAATTGAAGTGACGTCGGCAAGCTCTCGCGCATCATCGCGCATGCGCTTTCACGCTCTCTCGACGCTTCTCATCGGTGGTCTTCTCGGCTGGTTCTGGCTTACGGACAATGTCATGCGCTCCCTCGCGGTGGTGCTGCTGGGCCTGTTGTGGTTTGTGACGAATGGATTGTGGTGGGCGTTGAAGGCTCGTGGCCGCCGTTTGCGCCGTCTCGGTGCGTTCGTGTTCGTGATAATCCTCATCGCGGTCTTCTTCCGCTTCGCCATTCGCTACGAAGGCTCTGCCGATGGCTCCGCGTGGCCGCAGCTCGCGTTTCGCTGGCAGGCCAAAGACATGCCCCTCGTGCCGAAGCTGGCCGAAAAGCAGGCCGCGGCCACCACCGAGGTCGTGACACCGCCGGCAGGCGTGCAGGACATGCCGCGATTCCTCGGTGAGAAAGGTGATGGCATCCTCCCTGCCGCTGAATTTGCCACCGACTGGCCTGCCAAACCGCCGCGTGAAGTCTGGCGCATCGCGATGGGAGCCGGATGGTCCGGCTTTGCCATAGCGGGACATCGCGCGATCACGCAGGAGCAACGCGATGACCTCGAATGCGTCACCTGCTATGACATCCGCGATGGAAAGCTGCTCTGGTCGCACACGGACAAGGCGCTCTTCACCGAGATGCTCGGTGGCGACGGTCCGCGGGCCACGCCCACGATCGACATCACCTCCAGCACGGTCTTCACGCTCGGCGGCACCGGCATCCTGAACTGCCTCGACCTCGTCACCGGCACGCCGAAGTGGCATGCGGACGTGCTCAAAGACGGCGGAGCCTCGAAGAACCTCGAATGGGGCAAGAGCGCCTCACCGCTGCTCACGCCGCAGCATGTCATCTGCTCCGGCGGAGAGAACGGCGCTTCACTGATCGCCTATGATCGTGTCACGGGAAAACTCGCGTGGAAGGCTGGCACGGATGGTGGGAGTTATGCCTCGCCTGTTTTGATGAACCTCGCCGGACGCGAGCAAATCGTGACGGTGAATCGCGGCAGCGTCTCAGGTCATGAACCGACGGATGGCAGCATTCGATGGACCTTTGATTGGCCCGGTGGCTTCCCCAAAGTCGGCCAACCGGTGGCCGCGGGCACGAATCGACTGCTCATCACCTCCAGCTACGGTTTGAAAAGCCATCTGCTCGAAATCAGCGATGCCGCTCAGCCGAAGGTGATCTGGGCGGAGAGCAATCCGCGGACGAAATTCAGCAGTGCCAGCATCAGCGGCGGTCACGCGTATGCGCTCGATGAAGGCACGCTTTGCTGCGTGAACCTCGAAAAGGGCGAGCGTGTGTGGCGTGAAGGTCGTTACGGCTTCGGCCAGCAGATTCGAGTGGGTGAGGACTTGCTGCTCGTGCAGGCTGAAAAGGGTCACGTGGTGCTCGTGAAGCTCTCGCCGGAGAAACTCATCGAACTGGGCCGCATCGATGCGCTCAAATCCAAGACCTGGAACCCGCCAACGCTCGCCGGACGCTGGCTGCTGCTGCGCAATGATCGCGAAGCGGTCTGCTATGAACTGCAGCCGTGAGGCGCATCACTTCGGCTGCGGCTCGAAGCGTTTGCGGAGCTCGTTGAAGTAGCGGCGCACCTGCTCGCGACGTGCGGGCGGCAGTGCAGCCTCATCAAGAGCAGCTTCCTCGGCTTGAATGGCTTCCAACGTGGTCTGCGAGGCGGAGCGTGAGGACTGCTCCTTTCGGGCTCCACCTTCCACGCTGCGGACAGTGGACTGTCCTTCGGCGTTTTGCTGCGCCTGCACCATGTCACTCATGGCGGTTTCCTGCTTCGAGGTGGGCGCGTTGTTCAGATCGGATTTGCCCACACCTGGCTGGTCGCCGCTGGAGGGAGTTTGCGTCATGAAGCCGGGCTTGTTTGGATCATTCGGTGCATTCCCCGGCACGATGACCATGTTGTCCTTCGACGGATCCATCGGCGTCTGCCCCGGCACCGGCGCGACGAGCATCGGGGGTCCAGGCTGGCCCTGCTGGTTTGGCTGACCTTGCTGGCCGGGCTGCGCCATCATCATCTGCTGCTGTTGCTGACCCTGGCCCTGATTGTTTTGCGGCTGCTGCATCTGATTTTGTTGCTGCTGCTGACCGACCCCCGGTGGCGCGAGCATTTGCTGCTGCTGTTGGTTTTGCGGACCACCTTGCTGCTGGCTCGTTTGCGGCACGTTTTGCTGGTTTTGACCTTTCGGACCTTGCTGGCTGTTTTGCCCGAGTTCCTGCATCGCACCCGCTTGATTCTCTCCGGTGATGCCGCTGCCTGCCTGGCGAAGTTGTTCCGCAAGCTGCTGGAGCTGTTTTTGGGCTTGTTCGCGCAAAGAGGCATCACGCATCTTTTCGGCGAGCTTTTCAAACTCGGCTCCAGCGGCCTTCAAATCGCCTTTTTGCATCTGATCGCCTGCGCCGAGCACGTGCTGGCCCACCATGCGTTTGCGATCTTGGTCCTCCGCCTTGTCCTGCAATTCCTTCAGCGTGCTGTCGAGGCGTTGCTTGGTCTCCGCGGAGATCTGCGGGCTCTTCAACTCCTCGCCGAGCTTTTCCGCGGCTTTCGCGGCAGCCGGTGAGTTCTTCGCAGCCACGGCATCGCCCAAATCGGCCGTGTCGGCATGCTTGCGCAGTTCTTCGACGAGCTTGTCGCTGGCCCAATCGTCTTTTCCCTTCGCCAGATCTTCGGCGAGCTTTTCCGCATCGCGTGCACGGCGTTCGAGTTCAGCCAGCACCTGCTTCGCATCCTTGCCAGCGGCATCCGCGAGCTCGGCGGCAGTCTGATCGAGCTTCGCTTTCAAATCTTCGATCTGCCTCTGCTCCTCGGCTTTGAGACCGGAGAGCTTCTTTTTCTCCAGATCGAGCTTCGCCAGTTCTTTCGCGGCTTCAGCGGCCTTCGCAGCCATGACGTCATCGACGATGAGAACCTCTTCCTTCGGCGTCCTGACAGCACTGATGAGGCTGCCGAGCATCACGAGCAACAGCGGCACCAGCAACGAACGTGCCGGACGCAGCGGGAGATCGCTGGCCAGCTTGCTCATCGCCGGTGTGAGCGCGGCTTTTTGAGCCTCGACATGTCGTTGAGCCGCCTCGGACGCTTCGCGTCGATCTTCAAACCACCACGCGTTCGCAAAAGCCTCGCGTCGGCCCGCGGCAGAATCCCACAAGGCCAATGCGCTGAAGGCTCCAGGCCTGCGCATCCACGAAATGACGAGTCCGCCGATCTTCCAAAGTGCCAGCGTGCACCACAGCGCAGCCACAATGCTCATGCCGCCACGCAAAGCCCACAGCATCATCAGCGCGAGCACGATGCTGACCGGCCAGATGGTGTTTTGAAGCCACGCCAGCCATCTCCGCAGGACCACACGCCCCTGCACCTTCCGCGCCACCGGCGCGAAGACACAGGGAGGACTAGCTGGCTTACTCATGCCGCGCATTTCAGCGCAGAATGCCGTGAAGGCGAGCAATTATAGCTCGATCCCCTCTCAAAACAGCAGACTCGGCACCAACACGCAACTTACTACTGCCCAAGCAGGAGGCTGGTGGTGCCGTCGGCGAAGGTCACGTGGATGAGCAGACGACCGGTGGCGTCCATGCAGCGGGCCTCGAACTTACGGTCATCCGTGGTGGAGCCCGGCAGGCTGATCTCCGAAACGGTCTTGCTGCCCT
>CALMTT010000018.1 GCA_937872615.1 uncultured Verrucomicrobiaceae bacterium
TGATGACCAAGGAGGTATCCGCATGATCGAGCCCATGGCCATTCGTGAAACCGCCGTGGGCGGGGTGAAGCTGGTGCGGCTGCGCCATGCTCATGACGCTGTCCGTGGAGACCTGGCGGTGATCGAATTTGCCGAGGCGCTGCCTTTCACGCCCCAGCGGTGCTTCTGGACCTACATGATACCGGGACGGCAGGTGCGTGGCGAGCATGCACACCGCCGCTGCAGCCAGTTCCTCGTCAGTGCCCATGGGGCCTGCCGCCTCCGGCTGGATGACGGGCGTAGCCAGACGGAGATTGCTCTCGACCGCCCCGAAATAGGCGTGCTGGTGCCGCCAATGGTGTGGGCGGAGGCCTGTGATCACAGCCGCGATTCCGTTCTTCTCGTGCTGGCATCCCATGCCTATGACCCCGAGGATTACATTCGCGATTACAGCGAGTTTTTAGACCTTTTAAAACACAAGCAGTCATGATTGGAGCCAATCACAGCCACAAGGCATCCCAACGCGAACTGGAGCACTCCCGGTGGGAGAGCCTGACTCTTTTCATGAGGGCACGCTCCATGTCTGTGGCGATTCTGGCCCCCTTGTGCCTCTCGCTGCTGTTGGCGTGGGTGGATTACACCACGACGTGGGAGCTGAGCGTGTTCGTGTTCTACGCGGTGCCGATTTTGATGGCGGTCTGGTGGGCTGGAAGCCGCGCCGGGTATGGCATGGCGGTCATTTGCGGGGTGCTCTGGTGGGCCTCCAATTACGCTACGCATCCTTATGAGACCACCCTCGGCTATGTGTGGGCGACGGTGAGTCGCGGTGTCTTCTTCGGCGTGGTGGCCTACGCTGCGACGGCGGTGCGCAACCGCCAGGAAGCAGACGCGGCACGCATTCAGGCCCTGGAGGAGCGGCGGCAGCTGGAAGAGGATCTCGTGGCGGTGAGCGAGCATGAGCAGCAGCGTATCGGCCAGGACCTGCACGACGGGCTCTGCCAGCAACTCGCCGCCATTGGCCTCGCGGCCCGCTCGCTGGCTGACGACCTGCACCAGGAGCAAAGCGTCTCCGCCAAGGATGCCGAGCTCATCCAGCAGTCCATCCAGCAGGCAGTGGAGGAGGCGCGGGGGCTCGCACGTGGCATCTTTCCAGTGCACGTGGACAGTCACGGTCTCGCGGTGGCTCTCACGGAGCTGGCACGCTCCACTTCCCGCCTGACCGGCGTGGCCATTGACGTCGTCGAGAGCGGTGATGTGCAAATCTCCCCTCCCGAGGCGGCGATGCACCTCTACCGCATCGCCCAGGAGGCGGTGGCAAATGCCGTCCGCCATGGCGGTGCCCAGTATATCCACATCAAGGTCGAAGGCGCCGTGCACCTGATCACGCTCACCATCAGCGATGACGGGAAAGGCTTCCCCGCCGCGCGGAAGGATGGCGGCATGGGCCTGCGCACCATGCGTTATCGTGCGCAGGTGATGGGCGCGACGCTGTCCTTCTCCCCCACCAGCAAAGACGGTGCCTGGGTGCGCTGCGAGGTGCCCGTGCTGCGTGCCTGATTCATTCCGACAACCAAACACCAACCTCACATCATTATGCCACACACCACTAACAGCAAACCAGCCCGGGTGCTCATCGTCGAGGATCATCCCATGTTCCGTGAGCACCTCATCCAGCTCATCACCCGTGATCTCGGCGTCACCGTGTGTGGTGAGGCGGACAACATCCGTGATGCCATGACGCTCCTGGAGAAGGAGCAGCCGGATATCGCCATCGTCGATCTCACCCTGCGGGGCGGCTCCAGCGGCCTCGAACTGCTGAAGGACATCAAAGCGCTCGGCCTGAACGTCCAGGTGCTGGTGCTCTCCATGCACGATGAGGATCTCTATGCCGAGCGTGCCCTGCGCGCTGGTGCCCGTGGCTACATCACGAAAAATGAGGCCTCCTCGGAGGTGATCAAGGCCATCCAGTGCGTCCTCGCTGGGGAGATCTACGCCAGCCAGCGTGTCACGGCTCGGCTGCTCCAGCGTATGAGCCAGAAGCGCACCCCCAGCACGCTCGCCGGCGTGGACACCCTCGCTGATCGCGAATTGGAGGTCTTCCAAATGCTAGGCCGTGGCAAAAGCACCAAGGAGATTGCCCAAGTGCTCAACCTCGGTGAATCCACGGTCGAAACCTACCGTGCCCGTATCAAGGAGAAGCTGCAGCTTCGCAGCGCGGCCGAGCTCTACCTGCGTGCCGGCCAGTGGGTGCGTGATCACGGCGCGTGAGTGCTCGTGTGGCGTGCTGCGCCACATGAACTGTCGTTTGCCATCCCGCCTGCTCTGGAGCGAGCTTTCCGAAGCATGTCCAAGTCCACCCGCAAGAAGAAGCAGCCACCGGCCCGTCCACGTCCGGCAGCCGCGGTCGTGCCCGCAGCTCCCGCTGTGCCGCTCTGGACTCGTCCATGGGCCGTTCCCGCCTTTTTGGCACTCCTTTGCGCCATGCTTTATGGCTGGACGCTGCGCTTCCCGATGGTTTTTGATGACGACACTTACCTCATCAACAACCCCATGTTCCGCGCGGAGAGTTTTGGTTATCCGCTGCGCTTTCACGAATTTGTGAACACCCCGGGAACACTGGGCCTTGATCCCGATCTGGCGGTCAACTTCGTCACCCGTCCCGTGGCCTACGCCACCTTTTATCTCAACTACCTGCTGGGGGGCTGGGACACGCGGGGACTGCGTCTCTTCAACATCCTCGTCCATGCCGCAAACGCCATCCTGTTGTGGGCAGTGTTGCGTCAGTTGCTCGGGCGTCTGGCCGCTCGTGGCTCTCTCTCTGCCGCGTCGGCTGCTTTCATTCCCGCTGCTGCCGCCGTCTTGTTCGCGGTGCATCCGCTGGCCGTCGAATCGGTGACCTACATCGTGCAGCGCTTCACCTCGCTGGCCGGTTTTTGGTCGCTTCTGGCGGCGTGGTTGTACTTTCGCTCCACCGAGGAGGAGATGGAAAGCCGCCGCGTGACCCGCTTCCGCATCGCCGCCGGCATCGTGATGCTATTGGGCATGCTGACGAAGGAGTGCTCCGTGGTCACTCCGGTGCTCATTCTGATGGTGGAACTGGTGGTGCTCGGCACACACTGGAAGTCCGCCCTCCGCCGCACACTGCCGCTGCTGCTCAGCCTGCCTGTCATCCCGATCCTCATCCTCATGGCATCTGCCGCGCTGAATGGCGGCCGCCTCGATCTCGGCTCGGGATTGAACATCGTGAATTCCCGTGACGAGCCGGTGTCGCACTTCGAATACCTCATCACGCAGTTCACTGTCGTGGCGCATTACCTGCGTCTGATGGTCTGGCCCGCCGGACAGAACATCGATCCCACCTGGGAAGTCAGGCACTCCTTCTTCGAGGGACAGGTGATGGCTTCTTTTCTCATGCATCTCGGCATCGTGGCCGCCGCGTTCTTTGGCTTTCGCACGATGCGCCATGTGGATGCCCGTGCCCGGCTGGTGCTGGCCTTTGTGCTCTGGTTTTACGGAAGCATCTCCATCTCCTCCGGGCTCGTGCCGCTGCCGGATATGGTGGCCGAGCACCGCTCCTATGTGCCCTCGATCGGCATGTTTGTGGTGTTTGCCTGCCTCTTAGATGTAGTGCGCGGCCTCTTCGCCAGCCGCCCTCGTGAGATGGCTGCTCTCGCTGCCCTCATTGTGGCTGGTTTCTCCACTGCTACCATCCTTCGCAACCGCGTCTGGAGCGGCGCGGACTCCCTCTGGGCGGATGCGGCGAAGAAGAGCCCGGGCAAATTCCGTGTGTGGAGTAATCTCGGTGTGGCCCTGGCCGCCAAAGGCCGTGAAAAGGACGCGGCGGACTGCTATCGCAAATCCGTGCAGATCGAGCCCGCCTTTGCCAATGGTGTGCTGAATCTCTCCAACTCCCTCCTTCGACTCAACCGGCCCAAGGAGGCTCTCACGGAAATCGACCGGCTTCGCGAGCACAACCCGCAGGCGTTTGAGAGACCTCCCATCCTCTACACCAAGGCACTCGGTCTGTTGCAGACCGGCAAACCCCAGGAAGCCACTGATCTCCTCCGTTTGGTGGTGGAAAAAGAACCGCGTGACTTCATGTCCCACCGGTTGCTGGGCATCATTTTCTCGGATGCAGGGAAAAAAGCCGATGCTGAGCGCCACCTCCGCCAGGCGCTCGCTTTGGAGCCGAATGATGCGCATACCCGTCAGGCCCTCGAGAAGATCGGCTTCGTTGTCACCAGCGGCAGTTGAGCTCTTGCATCAACGCGGCCGCCGCAGCTCAAACATGTCCCGCGTCCTCGCATACCAGTGCGGCGCCTGCATGCGGCCGATCGGATGATACGCGGCGGGATCGATGAGCCATGTCTGCGGATCGAAAATGCCATCGCGCACATGCACGCGGAGCACTTCACCGATGATGAGCCGGTTGCCGCCAATCTCCAAAATGCTGTGACAGCGGCATTCCAGGCTCGCCGGAGCCTCCGCGATGCGTGGCGGCCGCACCACGCTGCTCGGCACTGCCGTGAGACCTGCATGCAGCAGTTCATTTTCACCCGGTGGCAGACTCGCGGCACACAGGTTCATCCTTTCCGCGATGGCCTCGTCCACGAGATTCACCACAAACTCCTGCGTGAGGCGGATGTTTTGCGCCGTGTCCTTCGGCACGCCCGGTGAACGATCCCCCGGGCACAGACCCACGATGGGCGGCGAGTCGCCGAGCACGTTGAAGAAACTAAACGGCGCGGCATTCACCCGTCCCTCAAGATCGATCGTGGTGGTGAGGGCGATCGGGCGCGGCGTGACAAGGCCGCCGAGAATCATGTAGGCATCGTCGCGGAGCGGTCCGGTGAGGTCGAGTTCCATGGTGGGGAAGGGGATGCGTCATGGAGAATCCTTCCCGGCAGGTGATTCAACCGTTTTGACCGGCAAACTGTGATCATCCTGTTCCGTAACCCTTCGCATGAGTCCTCTCTTCGAATCCAACCTCCTCCAAACCCGCCGTCAGTTCTTCGGACACACGGGGCTGCGACTCGGCGGGCTCGGTTTGACTTATGCGATGGGCACGGACGCGTTCGCGGCACCGAAATCGCAGGTGCATGAGCCTCTGCCTGGCTTGCCGCACTTTGCGGCGAAGGCGAAGGCGGTCATCTACCTGCACATGAACGGTGGACCTTCGCAGCTCGATACTTGGGACTACAAGCCGGGCTTGCAGCAGTGGTATGACAAGGACCTGCCGCCGAGTGTGCAGGGCGGTCAGCGGCTGACGGGCATGACGAGTAAGCAGGCGCGGTTTCCGGTCGCACCGAGTTTGTTCAAGTTCGCGCAGCATGGGCAGTGCGGGCGCTGGGTGAGCGAGTTGCTGCCGCACACGGCGAAGCACGTCGATGACATCGCTTTGATCAAGACGGTGCATACGAATGCGATCAACCACGACCCGGCCTGCACCTTTGTGATGACCGGACGCGAGGTGCCGGGCTTTGCGAGCCTCGGCTCGTGGCTGGCCTACGGTCTCGGCAGCGAGAGCAATGACCTGCCGGCCTTTGTGGTGCTCACGCCCACCTGGAGCGCGAAGGCGATGGCGCAGGCGCTTTTCACCCGCATGTGGAGCAGTGGCTTTTTGCCGAGCAAATTCAGCGGCGTGGCGCTGCGTGCCGTCGGCGATCCCGTGCTCTACATGCAGAACCCGGACGGCGTCTCGCCCGCGAACCGTCGCGCGATGCTCGACACGCTGGCGCAGATGAATGCGCACAGCTTTGAGAAGTTCGGCGATCCGGAGATCCAGACGCGCATCTCGCAGTATGAAATGGCCTTCCGCATGCAGACGAGCGTGCCGGAGCTGGTCGATCTGAGGCAGGAAAGCCAGGCCACGCTCGACCTGTATGGCCCCGAAGTGCTCAAACCAGGCAGCTTTGCCGCCAGCGCCATCCTTGCGCGGCGTCTCGTGGAACGTGGCACACGCGTGGTGCAGGTGCTGCATCGCGGCTGGGACCAGCACGGCAATCTTCCGAGCGACATCCGTCTCCAATGCCGCGATACCGACCAGCCCATCGGCGCTCTTTTGACCGATCTCAAACAGCGCGGCCTGCTCGACAGCACGCTCGTCATCTGGGGCGGTGAATTTGGCCGCACGGTCTATTCGCAAGGCGGCCTCTCGCAGACGAATTATGGTCGCGATCACCATCCGCGGAACTTCTGCATGTGGATGGCCGGCGGCGGCATCAAAGGCGGCACCACCTACGGCGAGAGCGATGACTTCAGCTACAACATCGCCACCGACCCCGCGCACCTCAACGACATCAACGCCACCATCCTCCACCAGTGCGGCATCGACCACGAGCGCCTCAGCTACAAATTCCAAGGCCTCGATGCGCGGCTGACGGGCGTGGAGAGGCAGAAGCCGATCAAGGAGATCATCGCGTGAGCTTCCAAACTGCCTCTTGGCAGCCCCGGAGCCTCCGCTTACAATCCGCCCAATGTTCAAAGAGCACGACGACACCGGCGACAAGCTGGAGCACGCTTACTTCTGCTATCTGGCAGATAAGTTCGAGCGTGATCCGTCGCTGCTGGATATTCCACTGGAGAACATTGAGCGTTGGACTCAGCGAGGGCACTGGGCGGTCAAAAGACTGGGCGAATGGAAGGATTTGATCGTTGAAGCAAAAACCTCTTCGCATGGCCTTCGCCATCTTGGAGATGTTTTGCGGGCCGATGATGAGGAGACTCGCTTCTTCAAAGGATTCGCGCCCTTTCCTGGCGTGCTTAGCGAAGCCGAAAGCGAACCGTTTTTATGCAGCTCCAGGCATTGAATCACATGGCCACGTCCGCCTCGGCATTGGTACCCGAGGTGAGGATTATCATCTTTGGCTCCGCATCAGCCTTTGCGACCTTTCCGGACATCGCCGAGACCACGACGATCTACGAAAACACCAATGACGCGGACTTTATCCTCGACCCTTGGAATGAAGAAATCGGCAAGATGCTGACCAAGTGCATCGGCAAGGAAAGCCCGTTCTTCCAGATGTTCGGCTACTACGCCGACATCGTCCGCCCCGCCGCCTTCGACTGCTTCCCGCCGGACTTTCGGGACCGCTTGGTGCCGTTGGAGGGCTGTCCGAGGGTGTTTGCGCTCGATCCGCATGACATGGCGGTGGCTAAGTTGTTTGCGGGCAGACCGAAGGATGTGCGGTTGCTTGCTTTTCTGCTCGGCACGAAACGACTGGATGAGCAGAAGGTGCGCAAGCTGCTCTGGAAGACGCCGATGGAGGAAAAGTGGATCGTGCGCACACATCAGGTGCTCGATCAGGCGGTGGCGGAGGCGAAAACAACGGCACCGTCTTCCCCAGCTTCAAGTTGAGCAGTCACATCACGCCGGATCAAACATCTTCCCCGGGTTCAGCAGGCCTTGGGGGTCGAGGGCCTTCTTCACAGTCCGCATGAGCTCGAAGCTGCCTTCACCGAGTTGACGGCGCAAAAAGCCCTTTTTGGCCAAGCCGACACCGTGCTCGCCGGTGACGGTGCCGCCGAGTTTCAGCGTCTCATCCACGATTTCCTCCAGCGCGGCCTCCACGCGATGCATCTCCTCGTGATCGCGTTCGTTCGTCAAAAACGTGGGATGCAGATTGCCATCGCCGAGGTGGCCGAAGGTCCCGATGAGCAGGTTATGACGCTGCGCGACGTTGTTGATGAAGCTCACCATGCGTGCCAGCTCGCTGCGAGGCACTGTGACGTCTTCGAGAATGGTCGTGGGACGCACGCGGGCGAGGGCGGAGAAGGCATTGCGACGTGCGGCGGCGAGCTTGGCACCTTCCTGCTCATCCGCGGCGGCTCTTACCTCACTGGCGCCATTCGCACGAGCTAGTGTCATCATCTGCGCGGCTTCTTCTTCGACCACCGCGGGATGACCATCGGTCTCCATGAGCACCACGGCCTCGACATCGGTAGGCAGGCCGATCTTGGCGTAATCCTCCACGCAGCGGACGGTCATCTTGTCGAGGAACTCGAGCGTGCAGGGGATGATCTTCGCCGCGATGATGGCGGAGATGGTTTCGGCGGCCTTCTCCATCGAATCGTAGAGCGCCAGCATGGTTTTGCGGGCCTTCGGACGCGGCAGCACTTTGAGCAAAACCTCGGTGATGATGCCCAGGGTGCCCTCGCTGCCGACAAAGAGGTCCTTCATCGAGTAGCCGGCCACGTCTTTGACACACTTGTTGCCGAGGAAGGTGGCCGTGCCATCCGGCAGCACCACCTCGATGCCCATGACATAGTCACGTGTGACGCCGTATTTGAGGCCGCGGAGGCCTCCGGAGTTCTCGGCGACGTTGCCGCCGATGGTGGAGATCTTCATCGAGCCGGGGTCAGGCGGATAAAAGAGGCCCACCTTCGCGCAGGCATCGTCGATCTCCTTCGTGATCACGCCGCTCTGGGCTCGCAGGGTCAGGTTTTTCTCATCGAGCTCGATCAGCTTGTCCATCTTCACGAGGCAAAGCACGAGGCAGCCTGCCAGCGGCACGCTGCCGCCGCTCAGGCCGGTGCCGCTGCCGCGGGTGACGACAGGCACGCTCTTGTCACGTGCCAGTTTCACACAGGCTGCTACTTCTGCGGTGGTCAGCGGGAAGACGACGGCTCCGGGACGCTGCTTCAGTGCGGCTGTGCCATCGAACGAATACGGCACGAGATCCTCGTCCTGCGTGAGCACTCGCTCCGCGGTCACGATTTGCTTCAACGACTCGACAAAGGCTGCATCGACCTGGTTCATCCGTCCAACATGGCAAGTCCCCCTTGCACCGTCAATGCAGCCCGTGCTTTGGTTCCGCATGAACCTCTCCCACCCTATCCGTTTTTCGCCCTACTACCAGTCTCGCGTCTGGGGCGGTCGTCGTCTGGAGACCGTGCTGAGGCGCTCGCTGCCGGATGCCTCGACGCCGTTTGGCGAGTCTTGGGAAGTGAGTGACCGTGCTGAGGCGATGAGCACCACGGTGGATGGAGTGACCTTGAACGAGTTGTGGCAAAAGCATCGCGCCGAGGTCTTTGGCGGGCTGAAGAGCGATTCGCCCTGCTTTCCGCTGCTGATGAAGATCCTCGACGCCTGCGATGATCTTTCGATCCAGGTGCATCCGCCCGCGAGTCGCGCAGTGGAGCTTGGTGGCGATCCGAAGACCGAGATGTGGTTCATCGCGCATGCCGATCCGGGTGCGAAGATCTACGCCGGACTCAAAAACGGCGTCACGCGGGCTCAATTCGATGCCGCGCTGCAAAACGGCACGCTCGCGGAGGTCGTGCATGTGCTCGAGCCTGTTACCGGTGACTGCCTTTTCATTCCGAGCGGCCGCATTCATGCCATCGGCGCGGGTTTGCTGATCTATGAGATCCAGCAAAACAGCGACACGACCTATCGCGTGTTCGATTGGAACCGCGTCGGCCTCGATGGAAAGCCCCGCCAGCTCCACATCGCCGAATCGCTGGCATCGATCGACTTTGAAGACTTCGAGCCGCGCATGCAATCACGTGCCGCCGAAGGTCCGTTGGTGAACTGCGAGTTCTTTGATGTGATCTTGGGCTCGCAAGCCGATCAACTCGGACATGCGGGTGAGAACCTCACGCTGGCGGTGACGCAGGGACAACTCGAACTCGCCGGCGAAACCTTCCGCGCAGGCGATTTTGCCATCATTCCATCATCGATGGAGGATGCGGCGCGTGACATCACCTCGCGGAGCGCGGATGCGCAGTGGTTGGAGATTCGGATTCCGTGCTGATCAAGCCAGCACGCGGCCGATTTCTTCTTCGCGATAGCCGAAACCATCGCCCCGGAGCGTGCTCAAGTCCACGACGCCATCGCGGCGGCGGTAGAGGCCGGGGTGGATGGCTTCTTCGGGGATGGAGGCATCGGGGTAGAACTGCATCGCGTTGCACTCGACGCCCTGGATGGTACCAGCGTGGGCTGCGAGGCGCACATGCGGGATCATGGCGAGCATCGGATTCGTGAGGTCCTGCACCATGAGCGGCATGCCGTGGGCTTTGGCCCAGCAGAGGCTCAAAAGGGCGCCAGTCTGGGTTTTGCAGGTTTTGAGTGCCACGCCGCTCCAGCCGAGGCGGCGGCCAAGACGGACGAATTCCCAGTCGTGGGCGCTTTCATCGAGGAAGAGCGGTTTGCGGGCGGAAACGCTGCGCACGTCGATTTGATTGGCTTCGAGGTCGTAGGGGAAGGGTTGCTCGACGTAGAGCGTGCGGGCGTAGATGTCCGGTTCATCGCGGAGGAGCTTGTCCATGATCGCGTTGACGTAGGCGGGTTCTTTGACAGTGCAGTTGAAGTCGGCACTGAGCCAGCGGACGCCGTGGGCAAAGCCGATGCGGCCCACACGGACCATGCGCTCGTAGTCCCACGCGGCGTCGGTGCCGCGGAGCTTCACCTTGAGGCATTTGAGGCCATCACGCTGAATCCAGTCGGCGAGCAGCACGGGGTGCGCGTCCTTCGGTTCGCTGCCGGTCAAATCGGAAGCCTCGAGCGCATCGACACCGCCGACGAGATGCCACACGGGCAGGGTTTTCGGCGCATCCATGACGAGGAAGTCCTGCGGATGCTTGCCGCGGAAGTCGAGCCCGCTGCCTTCCTCTGGTGTGATGAAGGCCGCGAGGTCACGGTTCATGAAGTC
>CALMTT010000019.1 GCA_937872615.1 uncultured Verrucomicrobiaceae bacterium
CGAGCCGATCAGCTCTTCGGTCTGATGCAGGGCCAAGCGGAAGACAGCGCGCAACATCAGCGCCGTCGTGATCGCCAGAGCCGAGTAGTGCGGCTGACCGCCTGGTGTGGTGCGTGGTGCCGCCCTCCAGCTCGCGATCGCCTCCTCGGTGAACCAAACGGTGAGGCTGCCGCGCCGGCGCAGGGCAACGTCATACGCAGCCCAGTTTATCACACGCCGCTTCGGCCGAGGGATATGATGGCGGCGGCCGGCATTGGCCTTGTGCGGCATGATGAGAGGACCCGAGCGGCCGGAACAGCACCGCGCCCTACCGCGCCCCTTACCTCCCTGCAACACGCTGCCACGGGCGACAATGTCGGGCAGGGTGAAGGCGTAGCGACCCAGCATGTTGATGTGCTCAAAGCCGAGACTGCGGGCGAAATTGTAGGCCTTGCCGATCTCACCGCTGCGATGAGCGCGACCGTTCGATTCGAGAATGTGGTCGTCGAAATTCTCCACGCCCAGGCTGAGACGCGTCACGCCCACTTCGCGGATGCCCGTGAGCTTTGTTTCATTGAGCGTGCCCGGCTCCGCTTCAAAGGCGACCTCTTCCGCCTCGTCCCAAGGCACCAGCGCCTTCATGCGATCGGTCAGATCTTTGAGCTGCGGCACCGAAAGATAGCTCGGCGTGCCCCCGCCAAAATACACGAAATGCGCCTTCCGACCCTTCAGGTAAGGCTGCGATGCCAGACGCTCCATCTCGCGCATACCGGCATCGATGTAGGCCTTGATCTCACCGGCGTTTTTGTCGGTGTACACCTTGAAGTAGCAGAAGTGGCAGCGCTTCCGGCAGAATGGGATGTGAAAATAGACGCCGAGCGGGATATTCGAGGGGGCCGGACGCTGGAGCACCTCCTCGACGACGGGCACCTGATCCGGTTTCCAGAACGAAAACGGCGGGTAATTGGAGACAAAGTAGTTCCCGGCCTCGGTCTTCTCGACCTTCTTCTCCGTGGCGGGGCTTTCGAGCGTGGTTTGCATGGGGGTAAAAGGGAAACGATGCAGTCGATGCGAATCTGAGTGGAAAAGTCGTGAGGAGGGCCGGGCGGTCAAGATTTCATCGAGATACAGGCCGGAACCTGTCGTTTAATCCGCCACGTCTCATCCTTCAAACCGACCATGCAAATTCGCCACCTCCTGTCCCTGTTTTTGATCGCCAGTCTTCAGGCTCAAAATCTCACGCCACCCGCCAAACCGGCGCCCAAGCCCAAAATCGAGCCCACGATGGCCAATGTGGCCTACGGCACGCATGAGCGGCAGGTGCTCGATTTTTACAAAGCGACCGCCGACAAGCCCACGCCGCTGCTTTTCTTCATTCATGGCGGCGGCTGGGTCAATGGAGACAAGGCCAACCCAGGCGAACTCGCGGCTTGTCTTGCCGCAGGCATCTCAGTCGTCTCGATCAACTACCGCTACTCCACTCAGGCGCACCTTGCGGGTGTCATGCCGCCCGTGAAATGGCCGTTGGAGGACGCCGCGCGAGCCTTGCAATTCGTCCGCAGCAAAGCCGCCGAGTGGAACATCAACAAAGAGCGCATCGGGGCCAGCGGTGGCAGTGCC
>CALMTT010000020.1 GCA_937872615.1 uncultured Verrucomicrobiaceae bacterium
CATGAAGCCGGATCAATGGTCACGCGTGCTCGAGGGCAATCTCAGCTCCGTCTTCCACGGCTGCCAGGCCGCGCTGCCCGTGATGATGCGCCAGCGCAGCGGCCGCATCGTGAATATCGCCTCCCTCAGCGCCGTGCATCCGCCCGCCGGGCAAACGAACTACGCCGCGGCGAAGGCTGGCGTCGTCGGCCTCACGAAGAGCCTCGCGAAGGAGTCCGCCCGCATGGGCATCACCGTGAATGCCGTGCTGCCCGGCTACATCGAGGGCGGCCTGCCGCCAGAGTGGAGTCCGGAGCATCTCAAGGGTCTGAAGATGCAACTGCCGATGCGGCGCTTCGCACGTCCTGCGGAGGTCGCCGCGGCGGTTTTCTTTCTTGCCAGCCCGGACGCCAGCTATATCACTGGCACCGCTCTTCCCATCGACGGCGGCATGATTTGAACAACTTGCCGCGCATTCATCTCAGACAGCCACATGCCCACCCGCCAGCGCCTCAAAGAACTGCTCATCGCCGAGCTCATGCTCGATCTCCAAGCCTCCGACATCGGCGATGAAACCCCTCTGTTTGGTCCTTCCGGCGTCGGACTCGATTCGGTGGACGCCCTCCAGCTCGTCGTGATGCTCGAAAAGCATTTTGGCTTCAAAATGGCCGATCAGGAGCAGGCAAAGAAGATCCTCCACTCGGTGGATTCCATCGCCCAGGCCGTGGATGGAACCGCCGGAGCTCCGGCCTAGTGCGTGAAGCGAAAGCTCTCCATCGCCCTGCGGCTCGTGATCAGCATCGTGCTGCTCGTGCTGCTGTTTCGGGAGCATAATTTCTTCACGGAAATCGCCCCGCGTTTGGGCGCTTTGCTCGAAAACTGGCCCTGGGTGCTCGCCGGGCTCTTTTCGGCCTTTTTGGGCCTCATGGCCTGCGCCACGCGTTGGTATGTGATCCTGCGTGGTTACGCTCCGCACATGCAGTGGCGAGTGATGGCACGCACCGAGCTCATCGCCGCCTTTTTCAATGTGTCATCCATCGGCGTGATCGGTGGTGATGCGTATAAAATCATGTCCGTCACGCGACGCCTGCCCGGACAGGCACCGCAGGTCGGTGTGTCACTCATGCTGGATCATGTGACGGGCTTTGTGGCCGTGGGCTTGTTGTTCTTTAGCTGCTTCGCCAGCATCTGGCCGCGTTGGGAGGCCCTTGGAAACGATGCCAGGCTGCTGCTCACCGGTTTCAGCGGCTTCATGGGCATCTCGCTCATCGGCATGATCTTCACGTGGATCACCTTCAAGCCGCAGGTGCTGGCTTGGGGGCAGCGCACCTTCCCGCGAGTGCTCGGCACGCCCTTCTTTGGAAAGATCTCACACACGCTGATCACAGTGCATGATGTGATCCTCGCCCTCTGGCGCAGGGCGCTCGGCAGCATCGTCGTCTCCGTCGTCGTGTATGGCTGCGTCTTTTTCACCTTTTACTGTGCGCTGCGAGCTGTCGGTGCTCGTGCGCCGCTGCTCGATGTCATGACCGCGATGCCTGTCGTCGATGCGATGGCCTCGCTGCCCATCTCCATCTCCGGCCTCGGCGTGCGCGAGAGAACCTTCGAAGCGCTTTTGTCGAGCTTTGCCAATGTGCCCGAGCCCGCGTGTGTCTCCGCTGCCTTCGTAGGCTGGCTCTTCACTGTCTTTTGGGGCCTCGTCGGCGGCTGGATGTTCTTGAAAGGAGGTCGCGAGACCAAGACATGAACGCCACGCTCACCGGGAAACGCATCGCCATCTCCCTCGGTGCCTCGTTCATGGGCTATGCCACGCACGCGGGCTTTCTCGCCACGCTCACGCAAGCTGGTGTGAAGCCCGTGGCGCTCGGTGGCTCGTCCGCGGGTGCCATCGCCGCCGGTTTGCATGCCGCAGGGCTTTCCATCGAAACGATCCGCGAGGCCGTGCTCGGCACTTCCCTGCCCTTCTCCTTCATCAAACGCACGCCGTGGGGCCTGCAGCAACTGCGCGATGTTTTCACGCGATGCCAGCCAGGCCTTTTCGAGCCCTCCGGAGCCATCGGCTACTTTGAAAACCTCGTAGGCCAGCGCCAGATCGAGCAGTTCAAGGACCCGCGGCTGCTCATCGCGATGACGGACCTCGCTTCCAAAAGCAGCATCCTGGCTCAAGCTGGTCCCCTCGCCCGTGCCATGGCCGCGAGTTGCACCGTGCCGATCATTTTTTCGCCGCTCGACTGGCAGGGACGACTCGTCAGCGATGGCGGCGTGGCTCACGAGGCACCTGTCGATCCGTGGTTCCAGGCCGATGACATCGACACGATTATCATTCATCGCATTCATCAGCCCGAAGGCCCGCCGCCGTGGCTGCTGCCGCTGCGCATGATCCACACCATCGCCGCCTCGCATCACTGCGTGAATGCCCAATGGGTGGCTGACCGCACGGAGATCGCCCGCCTCAACGGCAAGCAACTCATCATCCTCAACACCACCGCGCCCTCGCCCTCCCTTTTCAGCCGTGCGAGCCGTGAGACTTGTTATGCCGCAGGAGAGGCCGCCGCGCGTGCTTTCCTCTCATCAGCCTCAAGCTGACGGTGGGCCCGCTGCCTCCACCAGCACACAGCGAAAGCCCACGCTATCACTGCGATAGGACTCGGGGTCATGAGTGCGGTGGGAGCTGAGCAGCGTCTGCGGCCGGGCGCTTTTCCAAGAGCCCCCGCGGAGCACCCGCCAGTCCGTCCCTTCGCGGAAGCGATCCTCGCACCACTCCCAAAGATTCCCGCTGAGGTCGTAAAGCCCCAGTTCATTCGCCGCCGAGGCCTTTGATGCCACTTTGCCGCCCGAAAAACCATCGCGATACCCGGTGATGAAGTTGTCAGGAAAGTCCTGTTTGGATTCCCGGCCGCACAAATTGCCCGCACCACGCGGAGGTGGCCATTGGGTGCCCCAAGGATAGCGAGATGCGATGCGGCCATTTTTGCTCTCGGGGCTCTCGTGTGCCCTTTCGAGATCGCCAAGCCCTGCGGCGCAGCTCCATTCGTGATCCGTGGGCAGCCTGTATCGCTGCCTCGGCCCGATCAGACCGGCTTTTTGTTCCCGCTGAGTCAGCCATTCGCAAAAAGCCACCGCCTCGGTCCAACTGACGTGAGATGCAGGACGTGCGGCATCGCTGCCAGTGCGGCGAAACGCGGCGAGCTGGGCCTCTTGCGTCTCAAGGCATGCCATCAGCAGCTTTTTCTCACCCACAGGCACCTGCACAAACTCCATGCCAAGGCTGTTGGTCCAGACCTGCTTCGATTGTTTCTGCGAAGTCGCGCACCCGTTGGCGAGCAGCAGGAGGCAAGGCAGCATGAAGATGAATTTGAAAGGCATGAAAGAGCCACCTTACCCAAGAACGGCCTGGCTGGTCAATCGAAGGACTTTTCTCCGTGAAGATCGCGGCACTTGACCCATCGCACGCACGCAACAAGTTCGTCACACTTCCTTCTTTGCCGCATGACCCCTTCCGCAGCATTCGCTCAACACATGAGCAAGATCATGATTGTTGAAGACGAGGCGGACATCTCCGAGATGATCGCGCTGCATCTGGCCCGTGAAGGTCATGAAAGCATCCCCGTGAGCAACGGGCTGCAGGTTGTTCCCACCGCGATCGAGCAGCAGCCGGACATCATCGTGCTGGACCTGATGCTGCCGGGCCTCGATGGCCTCAGCGTCATGAAACGCCTGAGAGCCGATACGCGGACGGCGAACATCCCGGTGATCATGCTGACAGCCCGGTCCCAGGTGGCTGACAAGATCGCCGGCCTGGAATTGGGCGTGGATGACTACCTGACGAAGCCTTTTTCACCCCGTGAGCTGTTTTTGCGCATCAGCGCCATCCTGCGCCGCACGAAGAAGATCACGGTCACCTCGCAGATCCGCCGCGGCCCTTTCACGCTCGACCGTGTGAACCTGAAAGTCTATCTCCGCGGCACGCCGCTGGACCTCACCACGACCGAGTTCAAGTTTCTCTCGACCATCCTGGAGAATCCGGACGCGGTCCACACCCGGGCGGAGTTGCTGCGGGATGTGTGGGGCTACAGCGCGGACACGGCTACCCGGACGCTGGACACGCATGTGAAGCGTTTGCGCGAAAAACTGGGCGACGATGGCGCCAGCATCGTCACGGTGCGCGGGACCGGCTTCCAATTCCAAGTGCCCTCTGACTCCGCCGCATGACCCTGTTCCTCTGTTCCCTCCTCGTCTTCGCGCTCGCCCTTTGGTGGCGTGAAAAGAAGCGCCACGAGGCCTGGGTGACGACGCTGGTAACGGCTCTCGGCCTCAAGCATGTGGAGTCCCACCTGATCGCCGAGACCGCCGAGGCAGCCCGGGTGGCGGCAGACCAGCTCCCGAGGGAACGCGGCCTGCATGAGTTCTTTGAGGCCATACTGAACGAGATCCGCCAAGGGGTGGTGATCGTGGACGCCGACATGCGCATCTCGTTTGCGAACAAGCCGCTCGCGGGCTTGCTACAGCGCCCGGTCGTCCATGCGGGCCGCACGTTGATCGAGGAACTGAGGGATCATCAACTGATCGACCTCGTCCAACACGCAGTCGTGGAGAAAAAGCGGGTGACTCGGCAGGTGCAAATGCTGGCCAGCTCCGCCGCCGCGAACCTGAGCGGGCGTCACTTCATGATTGAAGCCGCCCCGCTTTCAGACACCCGCGTGGGAGCCGCTTGGCTGATGGTGCAGGACATCACAGAGGCCGCGCTGACCGAGCAGATCCGCCGTGATTTCATCGCGAATGCCTCGCATGAGTTGCGCACGCCCCTGACCATCATCAATGGCTACATCGAGACCCTCCGCGAGGCCCCTGCTCTCCTGCCGCGATGCCTCGACACGATGGAAAAGCATGGCAAACGCCTGGCAAGGCTCACTGAAGACATGCTTTCCATCTCACGCCTGGAGGATGCGAGCATCCCGCTGAGCCTCGAGACCTTTGATGTGCGCCAGTGTGTGCAGGATGCGATCGACCACCTGGCACCGATGCATGAAGGACGTGACACGCGTTTCGTGCTCGATTTCCCCAAAACGGGCGGCCAGATCACCGGAGACAGGTTTTACTGGGACCAGATCTTCACGAACCTGATCGAGAATGCCCTCAAAGAGAACCCGCAGCCCGGGCTGGTCATCACCGTGAGCGGCCAATGGACACCCGAAGGGCATTGCACGCTCAAGGTGGCGGACAATGGCACAGGCATTTCAGCGCATGACCTGCCCTTTGTCTTCAAGCGCTTCTTCCGTGGAGACAAGCATCACTCATCAGCCGTGAAAGGCACCGGTTTAGGCCTGAGCATCGTCAAACGTGCCGTCGAGGCACATGGTGGCTCGATTACGGCCTCGAGCCGTCCGGGCATCGAGACGGCATTCACCATGACGGTGCCCGCGAGTCGCCCAGATCAAAGCATGCCGGGCGTGTAACGGGGCCTGGAGCCACCGGTGCCACCGAGATTGGAACGCATGGCCGGATCATCCACCGCACGATCCACCGCGTCCTGCAGCGCCCGTGAGGTCAATTCCTGGAGAATCGGAAGCGGTGATCCCGAGCCGGGACGATAGGCGGCGCTTTGACGCTCCGCCGAATACACTTTGGAGAAAAGCACCCGGCCGCTGCCTACCTCGACGATATTCATCCGCACCTTTGCCGAGGCGTAAGGATGCACCAGCAACTCCGATTGGAGGTCGAGCACATCACCGGTGATGAGAAAACGGGCCTTGTCGGAGTCGGTAAGCATGCCGCGATTTTCCAGCGCATGCGCAAAGGCATTCGCGACGACGGTTTCGACCGGTGCGGTGCTGTTGACGTGCTCAATCGGCACTCCGAGAGGCAATTTCACCGTGCCGAGGTAGCGGGAGTCGAGGCCGCGCTTGTTGGCAAAGGCGCCTACCGTGAATTCTGGGGTTCCGCGCTGAACACCACCGGGTGGCGGCACATAATCGAGAGAGATCGAGGAATCTGAGGCACAGGAGGCAAGGCAAAGAGCAGCAGCTAGTGCACACAGGAGGGAGAAACGACGGGAGTCCATGGTCAGGTGGTTTGTTTAGACGCTCTGGAAGAGCGAATCAATGGACGAAGTGCCAGCCGCCTCATTCGGGTCATTTTCCAGACAAAAAAACAACCCTGCCGGATTCGGTCCTCAGGAAAAAAACCCCCAAAACCTGAAGCCAATATACCCGGCAGGGTTGATTTATTGGTTATATTCAAAAACCGCCTTCCCATGCAATACCAAAAACTTTCTTTCCGAAAAAAAACTTGGCTGGCTGCAGCCCTAGTGGTCTTCACCAGCGTGATTTCCCCCTCTGTGGCCCGTGCCCAACTCGGCCGGGCCGTGCGTCAGGTCATCGTGACCCAAGCTGCGGGCTGGAGCTCGAACACCGCCACGATGCAGTGTTACCAGCGGCCCTCGGCACGAGATCCTTGGCAGCCGGTGTTTGCCAAGCCAGTGCCCGTGCTCCTCGGGAAAAAAGGCCTGGCCTGGGGTCGTGGGGTCTTCAACCCGCCGGCCAATGGCATTCCTGCCAAGGTCGAAAAGGATTGGAAGGCACCCGCAGGCATTTTCCAGTTGGGCAGCCTGTTTGGCTACGGTTCCACAGCACCCGGTGGGGCCCGCTGGCCCTACATCCAGGTTGGCCCATGGGACGCTTACGTGGACGACTCCAACAATCCGTATTACAACCGGCATGTCCGGATCGATCCCCGCCAAGGAGTGCCTCCGTGGTTTGAGAAGCAGCGGATGCGCTTGGGAGACGCCGCTTACAAATGGATGCTCGAAATCCGTCACAACCAGCAACCAGCGGCCCCAGGCTACGGCAGCGCCATTTTCTTCCACGTGCGCCGTGGACCGGACAAGCCAAGCGCTGGATGCACGACCATGGCCGAAGCTGATCTCGTGCGCCTCCTGCGCTGGCTGGATCCACAGGCAGCACCGCATTACGTCCTGCTGCCAAAAGCAGACTACGCCGCCCTTCGAGGTGCCTGGGGCCTGCCCTGAGGGCACAAAAAAGGCACCACGGGTGAGCGTGGTGCCTGTTTTACAGTGCCACTAGGGCATCCGCTCATTTTTCGACCCAGCGGACCGCTTCCATCAGCAACTCACGAGCCGAGGCGAGGCCGAGCTTCTGGCGGATGTTCGCCTTGTGGGCATCCACGGTCTTGGCGCTGAGGCCAAGTTTTTCGGCCATGGAGTGCGAATCAAACCCGCGTCCAACCATTTCAAAGATCTCCAACTGGCGATCGCTGAGCATGCGGGCAGGCTCACCACGCGAGCCACCGCCACGGGCACTGCCACCGGAGACGATGCTGCCCAGCAGGCTGGCGCTGAAGAAGAACGAACCGCCAGCGATTTGGCGCACACCTTGCAGCACGCGTCCAGGTTGCTCGCCCTTCATCACGTAGCCCATGGCACCTGCGCGCAGGCAGCGCTCGGCATAGACATTCTCGTCATGCATCGAGTAAACGAGGATCTGAAGGTTCGCATTGCTGGCCTTGAGCTTCTTAATGAGGTCCACGCCGCTCCTGTCTTTGAGCGTGATGTCAAGAATGACGATGTCAGGCTTCAGTTTGCTGATCTGCTGGAGGGCGGTGTTGGCATCTTCGGCGCTGCCAACGACCTGCATGTCCTCTTGCGCGTCTATCAGCTTCTTAAGGCCTTCAATCACGATGGGGTGGTCGTCTAGGATATAGATTTTGCTTTTCACGGTTAGCCCAGTTCATTCACAGCCAAAGCATTGTCAAATTACCATCCTTAAGAATTTCATTAACAACAAGCGGTCACGCGAACACTGGAATTTGTCCATTAGTCGAATGACCAAAATATGGGTTCCCTGCTCCTCAAAGCCTGCAAATCGAGCAAAAGGACTGCATTCGTTCCGTTGAGGGCCGCATCCGCTTCCATGAAACAGTTCCTCATCCTCCCCCTCCTTTGCGTCTTCACTTCATCGCTCCATGCACAAAAGGCGGGGAAGCAAAAAAAGCTCATCCATCTCACCGATGCTGCGGTCATCACGAAGGACATTGTTTTCAAAGAGACGAGCGAGGGAGAGCTCAAGCTGCATTTTTTCATGCCGCCCAAGGCTGACGTGGGCACTGCGGTTCAGAAGCCCTGTGTGGTGTTCTTTTTCGGTGGAGGTTGGAAGAGCGGGTCCTACCTCCAGTTCGTCCCGCAAGCGGAATACCTCGCCAGCCGCGGCATCGTGGCTGCATCCGCGGATTATCGAATCCTCAGCATCCACAAAACGCTGCCGGACAAAGCAGTCGAGGACGCCAAAAGCGCGATTCGCTGGGTGCGCGGCCACGCAGATGAACTCGGCATCGACCCGAACAAGATCATCGCGGCCGGCGGATCGGCAGGCGGGCATCTCGCGGCCTGCACCGCGCTCGTTTCGGCTTACGACGCTGCCACCGACAACAAAAACGTGTCGTCCAAACCGAACGCGATGGTGCTTTTCAATCCCGCGATGAACATTGCCACCTTGTTCAAAGAACGCGCCACCTCCGGCACGCCGGGCATCACGCTCGAAATGGCGGAAGCGATCACGCCGAACACGTTCTTAAGCAAAGACACGCCTCCGGCGATTTTCTTTTTTGGCAGCGAGGACAAGCTCAAACTCGGCGCCGATGAATACCGGCAAAAGGCACTCGCGCTGGGCTTACGGGCCGAGATGTGGGTGGCAGCGGGTCAGGGACATGGTTTCTTCAACAAAGAACCTTGGCTGCAAGTCACCGCACGGCAGATGGATGTGTTTTTGACTTCGCTCGGCTACCTCGGCGGTGAACCAACGCTCAAGCTGCCAGCCGAAGCTCCCGCTTTGAAAAAGGAGTGATCCTATTCACCGGCCAAAAACGTCCTTTTCGGTCACCAGGCCGTCTTTGACCACGGTATCGCGGAGGTTGTCTTTCGTGACGGAATGGATGGGAAGGAAGACGGAGGGTGCATCGGTCTGGCCGTTGGGTGAAACATCGCGTGCGATGATGGGGCGATGTTGCGCGAGGCGCACAGCGAGTGCGGCCGCTTGCTTCGAGAGCAGGTGCAGCGGCTTGTAAATCGTCATCGTTTGCGTGCCTTGCACGATGCGCTGACAAGCAGCGAGGTCGGCATCTTGGCCCGTGACAATCACCTTGCCTGCAATGCCCTCTTCCGTGAGCGCCTGAATGGCTCCGCCTGCGGTGCCATCGTTACTGGCGAGGATGGCGTCGAAGTTCTGTCCATGCTTCGTGATCGCGGCGTTGATGATTTTCTTGGCGTTCTCGGGCTTCCAATCATCCGCCCAGTCCTCGTGAAGGACCTCGACCTTCCCTGCGGCGATCAGCGGCTGCAAAACATTGTCCTGTCCTTGTTTGAAGAGCTTCGCGTTGTTGTCAGTCTTCGCGCCGTAGATGCGCAGCAGACGCATTTTGCCTGCGGAAGGCAGTCGATCTGCCAAAAACTGCGCCTGAAGCTCGCCGACCTTCACATTGTCAAAGGTGATGTAGAGATCGAGATCGCAACCGGTGATCAATCGATCATAGGCGAGCACGGGAATGTTGGCCTGATGGGCGAGATTCACGGCCTTGGCCATCGCGGCGGCATCTTTGGGAATGATGACGAGCGCATCCACCTTACGCGTGATGAGCGCCTCCACGTCAGCGAGCTGCCGGGTGTCGCTGCTGTTCGCCGAAAGCACCTCGACATCGGCACCGAGCTTGCCGGCCTCGGCGACGAACAAATCGCGATCCTTCTGCCAGCGCTCTTCTTTGAGCGTGTCCATCGAAAGCCCGATCAGCGGTCGTGTTCGAGCTGTCGAACCAGCCCCACCGCCGCGTGAGAGCACGAGGCCGGTGAGCACGCTGAGCACGCAGGAGATGATGACGAGCAGGATGCGCGGATTCATGATCGCAAAGGAGGTGCGCGGTTAATCGAGGTAGCCCATCGACTTCATCCATTCCACGACACGCACCGGCCATTCATTGACCGGCTGTCCGCTTTTCTTCATGCCAAAGCCGTGACCGCCCTTCGCGTAGATGTGCAACTCGGCGGGCAGGTTCTTCTTTTTGTATTCGAGGTAGAGCAGCGCACTGCCAGAGGCCGGCCAGGGATCATCGTGAGCATGGACAAAGCACATCGGCGGAGCCTTCGCGCCCACCTCAAAGCCCGGCAGCAGCTTCGTGGGCTCTTCTTTGCTCACCAAATAAGCGGGATAGACAGGAATGGCGAAATTCGGCGTGGCATCTTCCACATCCAGCTTCGGATCAGTCGTGTAAGTGCGCTCATTCGCATGCAGCGCGGTTGTCACCGTGAGATGACCACCGGCGGAAAAGCCCAAAATGCCCACGCGGTCCGGCTTGATGCCCCACTCGGCGGCGTGATGGCGGATCAGGCCGATGGCACGCTGCGTGTCCTGCAAAGGCTCGCGGCTGGGATCATTCGGATCACGCTTGGGCACGCGATACTTCAGCAGCACGCCGGTGACTCCGTGCTGGTTGAGAAACTCACACACCTGCGAGCCCTCGTGCTCGTAGGCTAGGATGCCATAGCCGCCGCCGGGACACACCAGCACCGCCGCGCCATTTGGCTTCTCCGGCTTGAAGACGGTGATCATCGGCTCCGTGACGTTGGTGATGCGCATCACGTCGTTCTCATTCTTCTTCGGCATCTCCTTCTCCGCTTCCATTTTGAAGCCGGGCTTCTCAGGAGCGCCTTGCGGCCAGAGTTTCATCTGAATGGGTTCCGCGGCAAACAGGCTGCCGCAGGCGAGGAAGAGGGCGGGCGTGAACTTCATGGTGGGCCGCCATTGGAGCGGAAATCACCGCGCGATGCAAGGCAGCATCATCGCGTCCCGCATGCCGTGGAGGATTTTTTTGTCCGAAGGGCACACCGTGGCCAGCACGCCGCCGAGCACCGGCTCGTCCACCTCGGCCGCGCCAAAGTAATACGGGCACAAACGGACCCGGCTGGGCATCACCCGCGTGGTCTGCGTCTCCTCCACCCACGCTGGATGCGGCAGCACCTTGGCCCGGTGAAACTCCTGGAGGACGAAAGGATTGCCCGGGAAACACGCCAGCGCCTCATCGATGGCCGCACCCCACTGCTCCTGCGACAAATCGTGGCCGATGAAGACCCCTCGCGAGCCCCAGCCGCGCTCGGAGAAGCCGCTGATCTTCAACACGAGTTCGCGTTTCTTGCCGCCAAAGGTCTTCATCTCGTTCCAGCTCTGGATGTCGAGCTTGGGAAACACCGCGAAGGGCGGCAGCGGAGCGGGATCGACGACCCAACCGTGAGGAATGCAGCGTCGCAAAAGTGCCCAGTGCTCAGTGCTCAGTTGTTGATGCCAGTAGTCTTCTAAAGCGGGTGACCAAAAAAGGGCGAGCCAGAGTTTTTCTTCGAGAAAGGCCTTCAACGGAGGTGTGAAGCTCAACTCGCCGCTTTCGGCCATGCGCAGCATCGCATCGGCATTCTCGACGTTGGCGAGGTCGAAGAGCTCGAAGAAGCGGTAGAGGGACATGCCGCTGATTTCATACGGCTGGACTTCCCAGGGGCGCAACACACGACGATCGAGCTTCTCCGCGAGCCATTGCATCTCCGGCGCATAGTCGCCGCTCTCGCGGGAGATGATGAAATCCTCGCTTGGAAAAGCCTCCGCAAAGGCATCGAGCATGGCGGAGGCACCACCGATCACGTTTTGACCGAGCGAGGCATACGTTTCATTCAACCACGCGGTCAGGCCGATGCCGCCGGGCAGCGAATCGAGCTCGGAAATGCACACGCCCTCCTCGGTGAGCACGAGGTCGGGACGCAGCACCCGCGGCAAATCGTTTCGCCAACGCTGCGAGCGGCCGAGGCGCACGACACGTTCGGGTTTGCCTTGGTCGATCAGTTTGGCCACCCACTGATGACGCTCATCAAAATAGAGCGCATTGCAGGCACGCTGAAAGGCCCGCAAGGCAGGACCGAGATCTCGAATCAGCGCCACTGTCCCCGCATCGATCGCAAAAGCCTCCGGCGAGAGCACCCACTCCTTTTCCGCAAAGAAGCCCTGCGCCGGAAAAGCGGCTCGGAGGCGGGCAATGGTATCTGCGGGAGTCATGCGGGGCGCATTCATTCCCCAGCTTTGCCGTCTCTCAACCTCCAGAGTCCGCGAAATCGAGATCGACAGATTCGCATCTTTTCGTTCAAACTGCCTTCACACCATGAAAACCCTGCTTTGCCTGCTTTTGTCCATCGCCACCAGCTTCGCCGCGGATGCGGAAGCCTTGAAAAAGCTCGGCGCGAAAGTCACCGAGACCGGCGGAGTCGTGACGCAGGTGAACGTGAAGTGCGATGCCTTCACCGAGGCGGACTTCAAGACGCTCGGCAGCTTCACCACGATCAAAGACCTCACCATCAGCGGCAAAACGATCACCGACAACACGCTGGCCCTGCTCACAGGCCTCACCGAACTCGAACGCCTGAGCAGCGATGGCATCCAACTGACCGACGCGGGCTACAAGCACTTCGCCGCGTTTCAGAAGCTCAAGACCGTCGCGTTTTTTCATCCGGCATTTCGGTCAAAAGACTTCACCGGCAGCGGACTCGCCGAACTGAAGGCTTTGCCAAAGCTGGAGAGCCTGACTTTTGCCGGATCGACGGCCGGGGATGTGGCGCTGGAGGCCATCGGTCAGCTCACGCAGTTGAAAGGGTTCCGCACCTGGCACACCGCGCAGACTCAAGCGGGCAATGTCCACCTCGCGAAGCTTTCGCTCACCTCGCTCCGCCTCGGCCAGCGCCTGCCGGAATGGGGCAAAGACACGCCGATCAGCTTCGACGAATCGACCATGCGCATCGTGGCGCAGATCAAGACGCTCGAATCTCTCGAACTCACCGAGGCCCGCCTCAGCGCGAAGGTCATTCCGCATCTGAAAGCCTTGCCAAAGCTCACGAAACTCAAAATCGAGACCGTAGACATCTCCCCAGCCGATGTGGAGGCCATCCAGGCCGCACTACCGAACTGCAAAGTGGACTTCAAACCCATGAGCGAGGCCGAAAAGGAGTCACTGCTGGTGAAAAAGCTGCGGCTGTAAGGTTTTTTACGACAGCATCAGTTCTTGGATGACAAACAGGCGGGGATTCGCTCAGAATTTATCGGGTCGTTGGCAAGGCACAGACACTGTCCCGCGTTCCGCCACCGACCATCCTTCCCAACCCACGCGCTCATGGATTCAAAGTTACTGCCTTTGCTGGCATTCGTCCTACTCATGCCCCTAGCCTCAAGAGGCGCTGTGCTGGTCTGGAATGGTGGCGGAGCGGATGACAACTGGTCCACGGCGGCGAACTGGACGGGCGTGGCCTTTACTGCGGGTGACACATTGCAGTTTGGCGGCTCGACGAGGCTGACACCGGTGAACAATCTGGCGGCGGACACGGTGGTGGGCGGGCTGGAGTTTACGAACAACACTTTTGCCAACACCTCGGTCTTCACGTTGACGGGCAGCCGCATCACGCTCGGTGGAAACATCACGACCATCGCCGCGGCGGGCGGGACCTTCAACGCCACCATCAATGACCAGCTTAACATCGATCTGCTGTTGGATGCCACGCGCACGATCACGGTGGGCAACAATGCGGACAAGACGCACAACCTCACGATCAACGGCGTGATCAGCGACGGCGGCGGGACTTTCGGCCTGAATGTAGCGGGCGGGGCTCGGCTCACGCTGGCGGCGGCAAACACCTACACCGGCACGACGAGTCTGGGCGGCACGGCCATTCTGGTGCTGAATCATGCGACAGCGCTACCGGGCGGCATCGGCACGAGCGGCGGCGTGAGCGGGCTGACCTTTGCGGGTGGCATGCTGGGTTTGGGCACGGGTGATTTCACCCGCGGGCTCGGCACGGGTGCGGATCAGGTGCAGTGGACGGGCAATGGTGGCTTCGCGGCTTTTGGCGCAGATCGCGTGGTAAACCTCGGTGGCAGTGGCGCGACGGTGACGTGGGCGGCCGGGGGCTTCGTGCCGGGCGGCAGTGCCCTGCTCTTCGGTTATGGAAACGGCAGCGACACGCAAGACTCGACGCACACGCTGGATTTTCAGAACCCCATCGACCTAAACGGCGCCACGCGGACGATCACGGTGAATGATGGCAACGGCAACACGACGGCCTCGTTGATCGACGCGACGCTCAGCGGCGGCATCGTGAATGGCACGGGCACGGGCGCTTTGACGAAAAATGGCGGCGGCACACTGAACCTCACCGCGGCGAGCACTTATACTGGCCAGACCTTTGTGAATGGCGGCGTGCTGGCGCTGAATCATGCGAATGCGCTGCCCGGCGGTGTGGCAACGACGGGTGGCACGAGCAATCTGCGACTCGCGGGCAATGGCGTGGTCGGTTTGGGCACGGGTGATTTCACCCGCGGGCTGGGCACGGGCGCGGATCAGGTGCAGTGGACGGGCAGCGGCGGTTTCGCGGCCTTTAATGCGGATCGTGTGGTGAATATCGGCGGCGCGGGAGCCACGATGACCTGGGCGACGGGCAGCTTTGTGCCAAACGGCTCGACGCTTTACCTCGGGGCAAACTCGGCCACACACACGGTCGATTTCCAGAACCCGATCGATCTCGGCAGTGCGAACCGCATCGTGGACATCAACAACTCGGCCGCCGCAGCTCTCGATGCGATCATCAGCGGCGCGATCAGCGGCAGCGGTGGTTTGATGAAGAACGGTGATGGCACGCTGCTGCTGCAATCGACCGCCAGCAGCTACACCGGGCAGACCCATCTCGCGGTGAATGTCACGCGTTTGACCAAGCTGGCGGACTTCGGCCAGCCGAGCTCGATTGGCGCGGGGACGGCAGGCGTGCCGATCATCATGGGGTCGTCCTTCCGCGTGGGCACGCTGGAGTATGTGGGCAGCGGCGACAGCACGAACCGCACGTTTTCCTTTGGCAATGGCACCGCCACCGTCACGAACGCGGGCACCATCCTGAACAATGGCACCGGGCCGCTCACTTTCACCGCGACGAATTTCAATGATGCCATCGCAGGCATCACCGCGGGCCGCACGCTCACGCTCGGCGGTGCAAACACAGGCCTGAATACGATCCAGGGCATCATTCAGAACACCAATGGCACCACCGGCGTGCTCGGCGTGACGAAGATCGACGCGGGCACCTGGGTGCTCGCGGGCGCGAATACCTACAGCGGCACCACCACGGTCTCCGCGGGCGCTTTGCACCTGAACAACGCATCCGCCATCGGCACCGGGCCGATGACGCTGAGCACCGGCGCCACCATCGACAACAGCTCCGGCGGTCTGGTCACGCTCAGCACGGCGAATGTGACCACCATCAGTGGAAACTTCACCTTCGGAGGCACGAACGATCTGAGCCTGGCGAACGGCACCACGATCGTGACCAGTTCGCGCACCATCACGCTCGGCGGCACGGCGGGGCGCACGCTGACCCTCGGAGCCATGACAATCAATAACGCAGGCGGCAACACCACGCTCACCGTGAATGACTCGACGAGCGCCGGGAACAAGCTCGTCATCCCCAGCCTCGTGCTCGCGGACAACAACCAGGCCCGCAGCCAGACGATCAATGGCAGCGCCTCCGTGGAGATCACCGGCACGGTGCAGGACGGCCCAGGCACCGGCGCGGATGCCATCACTTATGGCGGAAATGGCACGCTGAAGCTCAGCGGCTCCAACACCTACACCGGCTCCACCACCATGAACAATGCCGCGGGCACGCTCACGCTCGCCGGCAGCAGCACGACCTCGTCGGTGACACTGACCACAGGCCGCCTCAATGTGAATCACGCCTCCGCGCTCGGCACCGGCACGCTCACCCTCACTGCGGGCACGTTGGACAACACCAGCGGCAGCGCTTTGACGGTCTCCACGAACAATCCGGTGACGGTCAGCACCTTCACCTTCGGCGGT
>CALMTT010000021.1 GCA_937872615.1 uncultured Verrucomicrobiaceae bacterium
AAGGCCATCAAGCTCATGGCTCGTGACGTGCGCATGCTGCGCATCTTCCACGAGCGCCCCGGCCATGTCCTCGACCGCAACACCCTCTGCGATGAAGCCTGGGGCCTCGACTTCTTCCCCAGCAGCCGCGCCCTCGACATGCACATCTCCCAGCTCCGCCGCAAAATCGAAGCCGATCCCGTGAACCCCAAGATCATCACCACCGTGCGCGGGGCAGGGTATCGGTTTGAGTGAGCCTCTCGGTGGCTTGGGTTTGCCGCAGAGGGGCGGAGAGGCAGAGGGCGCAGAGGTTTGGAAAACGAATGAGGCGTGTTTTTGCCTTCTTGCGACACGGAGCATTGCCGGTCTATTTCCGCTCATGACCGAAGAAGACCTTCAGCGAATCGAGTCGGCGCTCAATGTCGTCTTGCCGCCATCCTATCGGCACCGCATGAAGTGTTTTCCTTTCGCCGTGTTGCGTGGGAACGCTGAGCATGAGTTGTGGGATGATGCGGAAGCTCTAATCCGGCTGAATCTTGAGCTGCGTGAACCGAAAGGGGAAGATGCGGTTCCTTGGTCATCCGACTTCTTTGCGCTCGGGAGGGACTCTGGCGGATTCGTTTATGCCATGAACATCCGGGAAGAGGGAGCGCCGGTGGATGGTGCCCCATTCGGTCGCTTAGACGAAGCTGACTCCTGCGAAACAAGGCCCTTCGATGACTGGCTGGTGGACTATGTCAGAGACAAAACAGCGGATTTGGTTTCCGATGGCATTGATCCGACGGAGTCCGCCGAGCTACTCGCCGCCCGACAAAAAAGAAGCGGCTGGCGGGATTTTGCCAGTTGTCTTGGCTGTCTGGTCCTTGGGTGCGGGGCTTTGCTGCTTTTTGGAGCAGGCATCAAATGGGTGAAGTGGGTGTTTTTCGGCGGGTAGCTTTCGTTGACATCATCCCAGCCGTTCCTTCATCATCAATGGCAATGCCATGATTGGTCTCAGAGTACTTCTCACAGTCTTCCTCAGTGTCGTTGTTGGTTGCACCACTGCCAGCGTGAGCGAGCGCGTCCCAGCGAACGCTCCCTATACCGATCTTCTACCCATTTCGAAGGAGACGTGGCACCGCAGGTTCAGCCAGGTGCTGGCTTCGCATCGTGGCGAGATCAACGATCCGCAGGCAGTGGTCGTTTGCGGCCCTGGAGTCCGGCTGCCATCGGTGGTAAAACCGGGGCGAACGATTCAACAAGCCGTTCTGGATTCGGGCAGGCACGATGTGGATGGCTTTTGCGCACTGGCGGTGTTTCGGCCCCGAGACAATGTGTTTTACAGCGTGACGAACAAGAGAAGCCGTCCTCACGACCCCTTCGCTGGCCATCTCTTTTTCACCGACCGTCTGCTACCTGGCGACACTCTGATCCTGCTGGAGCGGATGATCTGCTTTTGAGGACTGCCTTATTTGAGTTTCTTCACCATTGGGCCGGTTTGATGTGCGCCGAGAGGTAGGACGACTTCCAACTGCTTTGCGGCGGCGAGATCGCGTGGTGTGATCATCACCCGATCAAGCGGCAGTCCGTTGGTGATGGTGCGGATGACTGGCTCATGGGGTTTCCAGTTCAGGTCTCCGAGCTTGACGAGTTTGCCTATTTTTTCGCCTGTGGCGGCGAGCCAGCCTTTGTAGATGAGCTCGGAGCAGTAGATCTTCGAATCATCGAGTTCGTATTGGATGTCATAGGGGCGTCCGAGGTATTTCCGGGCTTCGGCGATCATGGCGGGCACTTTCATCTGGTGCTCGGTCTTGAGACGATAGACCGCGAATTGGAGATCACGGCCTTGCGCCACCCATCGGGTGAGCGGCCCTTCCTGCACAGGCCCAATCGCCTCCAGCACCCACCAGCCACGCTTGTTTTTCACGACGATGCCACAATGCGAATAGGGAGAGCCGGTGCAGCCCTCAATGGTGTCGATCACCGGATTGTGCGGCAAGGATTGAAAAACGAGATCACCCTCCTGCGGAAGATACGTCTCCGCGGCCATGGAATGGCCGAACCAGGCGCAGATGACCAGTGCTCGAAGGATATGCTTCATGGCCGGGATGCTCTCAAACCGACGTGCTGCGCACAAGTGCCGTTTTCACTTCCCCGCCAGATGCTTCTCGATGGCGGCGGCTTGCTCGGGGGTGTCCACGCCGGGGCTGAGTTCATCGGTGAGGACGACGCGGATGCGGGTGCCGTTTTCAAGGGCGCGGAGCTGTTCGAGACTTTCGGTTTGCTCGAGGCGGCTGGGAGGCCAGGCGACGAACTGAAAGAGGAAGCTGCGCTGGAAGCCGTAGATGCCGAGGTGGCGGTAGCTGCGCGGCCAGGCATCGGGATTGCGCTGGAAGGGCAGGGGGCTGCGGCTGAAGTAGAGGGCATCGCCATGCGTGTCGAAGATGACCTTCACGACGTTCGGGTCGGTGATCTGCGCGGGGTCCTGGATGGGCGCGGCGGCGGTGATCATTTTGACGGCGGGATCATCGCGCAGCGAGCGGGCGAGCTCGTCGATGAGGGCAGGGGAGATGAGCGGTTCATCGCCCTGCACGTTGATGACGACGCGGTGGTCGGGGAAGGACTTCGCGGCTTCGGCAATGCGATCCGTGCCGCTGGGGTGATCGGGATCGGTGAGCACGGTTTTGGCACCGAAAGAGGCCGCAGCCTCCGCGATGCGGGCGTCATCGGTGGCGATGATGACATCGTCGATCTGTTTGCACTCCTGGCAGCGCTCCCAGACGTGCTGCACGAGCGGTTTGCCAGCGATGAGATGCAGCGGCTTGCCGGGGAAGCGGGTGGAACCCCAACGGGCGGGGATGGCGACGAGAGTGCGTGCGGAGTCAGTGGAGGCCACGGCGGAGAGGGGGGGATGGATTGGTGGAGTGATGGATGAGTGGATTGGTGGCGAGGTGAAAGCAGCAATCCAGCATTCCATCACTCCAATGCTCCGTTCCTCCAACTCTCCATCAGGCCAGCCGGAGCGGGGCTCACGGCAGCTCCTTGAGCTGGATGTGACGGTATTCCATCACACCGCGATCCCCTTCGAGGCCGATGGGGCCTGTGGCAGGAAGGGCAAGCGCCGCATCCAGCACCTCGCCGTTGCAGGTGCAGACCGCCACGTTGTCCTTCACCGTCACCTCGATCTGGTTCCACTCCTGCGCCTTGTATTGCTTCAGTTTGGTATAAGGACCGGCGACGAGGTAGTCGCGGCATTGAAGCTGCGGTTTGCGGATGAAGATGCCGCTGTCGGCATTCACGGAGGCGCGGAATTCGAGCTTGAGCACGAAGTTCTTCGGAAACTCGGCCACGGTGTAAAGCTGCCCGGTGAGCTTGTCGGCCTCGGTGGGGAAGGTCACGGCGATGACGCCGTCTTTGACGATGTAGCGCCCCGCGTCGGCGGCCTCGGTTTTGCCGTCGTGCTTCGCGAGGATGGCACCGGGGTTCGGATCGTCCTTTTTCGTCTTTTCGCGAAAGCACCAGCCGGTGAGGTCGGTGCCGTTGAAGAGCGAGATGAAGCCCGCTTCTGGCTTCCAATCCTCCGCGTGAAGGCTGGTGGTCATTCCGAGGGCGAGGAGCAGGGCGAGGTGGCGTTTCATGGTGGCTGCCTCAAACGCTGGCGGGCGGGCTTTTGTTTTCGGAATTGTGATTGAGAGTTTTAGCAGAACTTGTGAAGTCTTCTCATGCCCCGTGATCTCCTCGACTGCATCCACCGCTCATCCCAGGGCGAGGTGTGGCGTGCGTGGGATCGGGTGAGCGGGGCTTTGGTGGCGGTGAAGAGGCCGGGAGGGCATGCGGAGTTGGCTTCGATCCGGCATCGGAATGTGGTTCGGGTGCTCGAAGTGCATGCGGAGGAGATGGTGATGGAGTGGGTGGAGGGGGCGAGTCTTGAAACGCTCGGGAAACTCGATGCGGCTGCGTTTGATCAGCTGGTGCGGGAGACGCTCAGCGGGCTCGCGGCGATCCATGAGGCGGGTTTTCTGCATCTGGACCTGAAGCCGGAGAACATCCTGAAAAGCGCCACGGGCTTCCTCATCAGCGATTTCGGCAGTGCGAGGCGCATCGGCGAGGCGCGGGCCGATTTGAAGGGCTCGGTGCATTACATGGCACCGGAGTGCTTTGAGGGCGCGGAGCTGGATGAACGCACGGATCTCTACGCGATGGGCTGTGTGTTCTATTTGGCACTCACCGGCGAAACGGCGTTTGAAGGCGAACTGGCTCCACAAGTGATCACGGCGCATCTGCAGCATCGCGTGAAGCCCATCGCGGGGCCGGTGGGCGAATGGATCGAGCGTTTGATGGCGCGAAAGCCTCAGGACAGGCCGCGCACGGTGCGTGAGGCGATCACTTCTTGGCCGGAGTCCAGCCGTCCTTCAGCGTGACGGTGCGATTGAAGACCGGCGCACCGGGCTTCGAATCGACCGGATCGGCGTAGAAGTAGGCGACACGCTCAAACTGCCAGTGGGAGCCGGGCGCGGCGTCTTTGAGCGAAGGCTCGAGCTTGGCGTGTTCGAGGACTTCGAGGGAGTTTTGATTGAGGAACTGCGTGAAGTCGCCGTCCTCGCCTGCATCGGCATCGGGTGTCTCGACGGTGAAAAGACGGTCGTAGAGGCGCACGGGGGCGTCGATGGCATGACGGGCGCTGACCCAGTGGATGATGCCTTTGGGCTTTGGACGGCCTTCGGGCTTCACGCCGTGGCGCGTGGCCTCGTCGTAGGTGCAGCGCAGCTCGGTGATGTTTCCGGCGGCATCTTTGACGACCTCTTGGCAGATGATGCAGAAGGCAAATTTCAGTCGCACCTCGCCACCGGGCTTCAGGCGATGGAATCCATCGACGGGCACTTCCATGAAGTCATCGGCATCGATATAGAGCTCGCGGCACAGCGGCACCTGACGAGTGCCGGCGGCGGGATCTTCGGGGTGATTGGCGGCCTCGAAATACTCGACTTTGTCCTCGGGGTAGTTTTCGATGACCACTTTGATCGGGCGCAGCACGCCGTAGGCACGGTGGGCGACCTTGTTGAGGTCCTCGCGGATGGCGTGCTCCAGCAAGGCGATCTCGGTGAGGGAATTGAACTTCGTGAGGCCGATGGTTTTGCAGAAGCTGCGGATGGCCGCGGGCGTGATGCCACGGCGGCGCATGCCGCTGATGGTGGGCATGCGTGGATCGTCCCAGCCGCTCACGAGGCCTTCTTTGACGAGGCGAAGCAGCTTGCGCTTGCTCATCACCGTGTAGCTGAGGTTCAGGCGGGCAAACTCACGCTGATACGGCTGGCCGGGCAGGCCATCGACGTTGTTGATGAGCCATTCGTAAAGCGGGCGATGCACCTCGAATTCGAGCGTGCACAGGCTGTGCGTGATGCTTTCGAGCGCATCGCTGAGCGGATGCGCGTAGTCATACATCGGGTAAATGCACCAGGCATCGCCGGTGCGGTGGTGATGGGCGTGCAGGATGCGATACAGGGCCGGATCACGCAGGTGCATGTTCTGCGAGGCCATGTCGATCTTCGCCCGGAGGACCTTCTCGCCTTCTTTGAACTCGCCCTTCCGCATGCGGCGGAAGAGGTCGAGGTTCTCCTCCGGTGTGCGGTCGGCGTAAACACTGCGCGTGCCTGGCGTGGTCAGCGTGCCGCGATTGAGCCGCATCTCCTCCTGCGACTGGTCATCGACATAGGCGAGCCCTTTGCTGATGAGCTGCTCGGCGAAGAGGTAGAGCTTCTCAAAGTAGTCGCTGGCGAAAAACATGTGCTCGCCCCAATCGAAGCCGAGCCATTTCACGTCCGCTTTGATGCTTTCGACGTATTCGACCTCCTCCTTGGTGGGATTCGTGTCGTCAAAACGCAGGTGGCAGCGGGCATTCGGAGCGTGTTCTTGGGCGAGGCCGAAATTCAGGCAGATGCTCTTCGCGTGGCCGATGTGGAGGTAGCCGTTCGGCTCCGGCGGGAAACGGGTGACCACCTGGCCGCCATTGCGTCCTTCCGCCAGATCGGCGGCGATCATTTCGCGGATGAAATCGAGAGAAGCGGGGGCGTTGGAGGCAGGTTCGGACATGGAGGGGCGGAGTTTGCGGCACAAACGAGGAAGTTTAAAGTTCCAAGTTTCAGGTTTCAGGCCGGGAATTTCAGTGAGGTGATGGCGGAGCCAAATTCCAGCTTGCAATCATTTCCGAGCCGTCTAATTCCACGGCGTTCAAGTCACCAACGCCTCGATAGCTCAGTTGGTAGAGCAGTTGACTCTTAATCAATTGGTCGAAGGTTCGAGTCCTTCTCGGGGTACCACTCTCAAAGAGAGTGGTTTTGGCGAAAACAGGCTCTGTGAGCTTACTTCTTCGGCTTCGGTGCTTCCTGCTTCGGATAGCCTTCGAGCTTCACCACGCTCACTGCGGCCTCCGTGGGGAAATCAGCGGGAACGGCAGCCGTTTGCACCACATCACTCGTGGCGGCCCACTCGGTGCCGCGTTGCAGCAGGGTGAAGAAGCCGCGATCGAGCATCGAGTAGTCCGCATGACCCAGTGTGGTGTGGAAGACGCGGCCTTGCTGATACTTGAGCACCATGTTGTTCGGCTCTTGGACCGAGGTGAGGTCGGATTGGGCACTCGAGAGGATCTCGACGTTCTCGGCGGGGCCGCGGAGCTTGCTGTAGAGTTCGTCTTTGCAATGCAGCCAGCGTTTCGGCAGGCCGCGGGTGATGGGGTGATCGCTGTTTTGGATCTCGACGATGAACTCATGCTGCGGGCCGTGGGCACCGCCATTGCCAGCGGTGGTGTCGCGGAAGAGCTTGCCGTCTTTCACATAGAGCCAGGGGCCGCTTTTCTCATTCCGGCCGCCCCAGCCGCCGACGCCGATCATGTCGTTGTATTCCTTCCAATCGGGGAAGGAGTTGTTCGCCGCGTGCACCGAAACGAAGCCACCACCAGCGGCGACATACTTGGTGAAGGCATCGCGCACGTTTTGCGGCCAAGGCTCGCCGTTGTAATTGCTCACGACGGCCTTGTAGGCGGTGAAGTCAGGCTTGAAGGCATGCCAGGCCTCCGCGGGCGATCCTTTCGGCGGCGAGGTGCTGACATCGACGGTGAAGGCACCGCTGGACTCCAGCGCATGCTTCAGCACGGGCGTGGTGATGTCCCACTTGTGGTTGTTCTGGCCGTCCACGATGAGGACTTTGATTTTATCCGCCGCGCTGAGCGTGGCGGCGGAGGCGAGCAGGAGGAGAGAGGCGATGAAGGTGCGCATAAACGCGTCGTGAGTATCAAACCGGCCCTCTTCTGGCAAGAACGAAGGTTGCCCCCGGCCTTCCGCGCTTCACACTGGCCGCGGCCTCGTTTCAAGACCGATGCTTCTTCTTCCCGCCCTTTTGCTCTATTTCGCCCTGCTTGCCCTGCTCGCGGTCATTTCCGCGGCGGAGACGGCGATTCATAGCGTGCGCGATGTGGAAAAACAGCTGCAGGCCGCGGGAGAGGGCTCCGTGGCTCGTCGATTGCGGGAAATCAGCGCGAACCCCTTCGCGCCGCTTCAACAAGCGCAGCTTCTTTCGGCCGCGCTGAACCTCTCGCTGGCCGCCCTCGGTGTGTGGATCGTCACCGGACCGCTGAAAGCGATGGGCTGGAACCCGTGGCTGGCATCGTCCCTGCTATTCCTTAGCACTGTGATTCTCGGAGACATCGTGCCCAAGTTTTTCGCGGCCCGCTCGCCCGCTGTGGTGCTGCTGGCCAGCCTTCGACTCCTGCGCCCCCTGCGCCGCGTGCTCGATCCGCTCACGAGCATCGTGGACCGCACCGCGGATGCCTTGCTGCTCAAATTGGTGCCGCACAATGTGAAGACACGGCTGCCGGTGACGCGTGATGAATTTGAGACCCTCGTCGAAATGCGTGAAGAGCAGGGCCTCCTCGGCGGCGAGGAGAGCGCCATGATTCATGAGGCGCTGGAGATCGAAGGACTCACCGTGCGCGATTGCATGGTGCCGCGAGTCGATGTGCCGCTGATGTCCGCCGAGGATGGCGAAGCCAAAACGACCGCGATGCTCGAGCGGGCCGCGGGGCGCTTCGTCATCGTGTATGGCGAGACCCCGGACAGCGTGCTCGGCATCGTCGATGCCACCGCGTGGAAGCTCGCCGGACGTCCTGCTTGGCGTGATTGCATGCAAACGCCCGCCTTCGTGCCGGAGACGATGCCCATCCTCGATGCGCTCAACGAGCATCTGCGGGACAAAACGACGCCGCTCATCATCGTGGACGAATACGGCGGCCTCGAAGGCATGATCAGCCGTCGCGAGATCGCCGACTGGCTGCTCTACGACGCGGCTCCGTGGCGTGGTGAAGCCGCGGAAATCCGCGATTTGGGACATGGACGCTATCTTCTCGACGGTGGAGCCCGTCTCGATCATCTCAAAGACGAGCTCGGTATCGACCTCGAAACCGAGGCAGGTGGCATCGACACCATCGGCGGCATGCTTTTCACGCAACTCGGCCATGTGCCAAAGCCCGGCGAACGCTGCCAGCTTGGCGAAGCCGAGTTCAAGGTGCGCCGTGTGGTGCGTGCCCGCATTCAAGAAGTGGAAGTGCGGCTTTCGAAGAAGCCGGAAGACTGATCGCGAGGCTCACGAGAGCTTGTCACGAAAATCCTCGTAGCGGAAGCGGCGCACGACGCGGTATTCCTTCTTCGCAGGATCGTAGATGGCGATGTCCGGATGATGCACGCCGTTGAAGGTCGTGGTCTTCACCATCGTGTAATGCGCCATGTCCGCGAAAACGAGCCGCTGACCGATTTCTAACGGCTGCGGGAAGGAGAAGCCATGTAGCACATCACCGGCCAGGCAGGTCATGCCGCCCATCTTGTATTCATGCGGAAACTCACCCGGCATGCCGCCGCCGAAAATGTGCGGACGATAAGGCATCTCCATCGTGTCAGGCATGTGGGCACTGGCCGAGAGATCGAGGATGGCGGTGGGAAGGATGTCGCAGGTCTCGTCTTCAAACACTTCCTCTTCAGGCAGCGCATCGGCGATGACGCCGAGCACATGCACATCAAAAGGAACAAGCGAGCCATCGGCACGGCGCAGGATGTTATCCGGTCGTGCATCGGCGATTTTGAGGCCGTCTTCGCGTGCGTAGGTGTTCTCACGTTCTTTGGAAAATCCGAGCGCGGCAAACCAGGCATCGATTTCTTCGACGGAAGGGTTTTCGCCGATGATGAAGGGCTGGCTGGTGAGGATGCGAACACCATCCGCCGCTTGGACCACGGCTTCAAAGCGCCAGTCGAGGCCGAAGAGCGCATTGCAGGCGAGCACGTTGGTGAGATAGCCAGTCGCGCTGCCGCGGGCACCAAAATTAGGCGGCTTGGTCCACTTCAGCACGCGTGACTGATCTTGCGTGAGGCAGACGTCATGCTCCGAGGCTCCCTCGAGTTCATGCAGACCGCGAACATGCTCATCGAAGTCCACCGCGGCTAGGATGCAGTGATTTAGCCGCGCCCATTCGAGAAGGGATTCGGTCTCGGTGTGGAGCCGTTGCGCCGCATCTGGGCGATCAAGCCTGCCTTCGGCATCTTCGAGGCTGCGGAGGAGTCGGATTGCTGCATCGCGAGCATCTTGCGGCGGGCGGCAGGCGGGAGAATCGGAGCTATCTTGGTCATGGGCGAGTGTGGTTTCAGGTTTGGAAATGGCAACGGAGGTTTTGCGGGCACCGACGATGTCCTGCACCTCTGCGATGAGGTAGCCGGTGTTCAGGCCGACGGCTTCGCCGGGTTCGAGATAGACGTGTTCCTTGCCCCAGCGGGCTTTGAAGGTCTTCAGCACGCGGATGAGGCGCTCGAGATCGTAGTCGCTGCGGGAGATGTGATGGCCGCCGCCCATGTTCACCCATTCCACCTGCTCGATGAGCTTGGGAAAACGCTTCTCCACGGCGCCCACGACGCGTTCGAGCACGTCGCTGCCTTGCTCGCACAAAGCGTGGAAGTGCAGGCCCTCGATGCCGCTGAGGTCTTCGCCTTCCAGCGAGTCGGCACGAATGCCGAGTCGGCATCCTGGCGAGCACGGATCGTAGAGCGAGACCTCCACCTCGCTGTGCTCAGGGTTTACGCGGATGCCGGGGCTGGGCGCGTTTTGACCCGCGGCACGGGCCGCCTCGATCATCGGGCGAAATTTGCGCCACTGGGCCAGCGAGTTGAAGCTGATGTGGTTCGCGATGGGCAGGATCTGCTCCATTTCCTTCGGTTTGAAGGCCGGGGCATAGACGTGGACTTCTTTGCCAAACTCGTGGTAGGCCAGCAGGGCCTCGTTCAAGCCGCTGGCACAGCAACCGCTCAAATACTCGCGCACCAGATCGAAGGTGCTGAACATGGAAAAGCCCTTCAGGGCCAGCAGCACCTTCACACCAGCCTCACGTTGCACGAGGGCGAGGCGTTCCAGATTTTTGCGCAGCAATTCGAGATCGACGACGAAGGCGGGAGTCTCGATGCTGTGGATGTCAAAGGCCGGGGCGGGCTGGTCAAAGACGTGCGGAGGGGTGAACATGGGCCGCGGATAGTGGATGGCCGCGCGGGAATGTCGAGGATGGAGAATCGGGAGTTGTCGTCACGGAGGCCTTTCGGTATATCGCGGGCCATGAACACGCTTTGGAGACTCGTCACGGGCCGTGCGGCCGTTTTGAACTATGGCAACGGCCGCTCACAAGGCATGGGCTGCAATCCGCGGATCGTGATCGGCCTGTTGGTGATCGTGGGCTCCATCGTGTATCACTGGCTGGGCACGACGGAGTATCAAAA
>CALMTT010000022.1 GCA_937872615.1 uncultured Verrucomicrobiaceae bacterium
AACCTCGGCGGTGGCAACGCGGCGAACCCATGGGATCATCACGGCGCGATCAAAGAAGGCCACGGCAAGATGGCGAACCAGATCGACCAGCCCATCGCCGCGCTCATCAAGGACCTCAAAGCCCGTGGCCTGCTCGACAGCACGCTGATCGTGTGGGCGGGCGAGTTTGGCCGCACGCCCTTCGCGCAGGGAACGAACGGCCGCGATCACAACCCCTACGGCTTCACCGTCTGGATGGCCGGTGGCGGTGTCAAAGGCGGCCACATCCACGGCGCCACCGATGAGTTCGGCTACAACGCCACCGAAAACGTCTGCACCGTCTATGACCTGTGGGCCACAGTCCTCCACCTGATGGGCCTCGACCACGAACAACTCACCTACCGCTTCGGCGGCCGTGATTTGCGGCTCACCGACGTGCATGGGAATGTGCTGCGGGACATTTTTGCCTGATGAATCCGCAACTAACACGTCGCCAGATGCTCACCCAAGCCTCCACAGGCTTTGGCATGGCGGCGATGCATGGCTTGCTACAGGCGGAGAGCGCCACCACGCATCGGGCGAAGCGTTTCACGCCGAAGGCTCGCAGCGTGATCTTTTGCTACATGAGCGGCGGCGTGTCTCATCTCGATTCCTTTGATCCGAAGCCGCTGCTCGAAAAATACGCCGGCAAGCCGATGCCGGTCGCGGTGAGGCGCACGCAGTTCAACAACAACGGCACCGTGCAGCCCGCGCACTGGGCCTTTCAGCGTCACGGGCAGAGCGGCATGGACGTGAGCGAGCTGTTTCCGCACATGGCCACTCTCGCTGACGAGATCTGCCTGATCCGCAGCATGACGGCGAAGTTCAGCGAGCATGCGCAGGGCAATTTTTTCATGCACACTGGCTTCCCGTTTCTCGGCTACCCGAGCGCCGGGGCCTGGACCAGCTACGGCCTCGGCACCGAATCGCGTGATCTGCCCGGCTACGTCGTGCTGCAAAGCGGCGGCGCCGTCGCTCCGCATGGCGGCGTGGGGCTTTTCAGCAACGGCTTCCTGCCCGCGCAGCATCAGGCGAGCATCATGCGTGTCGATGAACCCGAACCCGTGCCGCACATCCGCCCGCAGCAGCCGCACGCGAGCCAAAGAAGGCAGCTCGATTTCATCAGCGGCATGGACCGACGCTTCGCGGAGCAAACGCAGCACGACCTGCACATCGAGGCTGCCATTTTGAATTATGAAATGGCCTGGCGCATGCAGTCCGCCGTGCCGGAGCTGTGCGATCTCTCCGGCGAAACCGAGGCAACGAAGAAGCTCTACGGCATCGACGGCCCGGCCTCCACCCGCACCGCCTACGGTCAGCAATGCCTGCTCGCACGCCGTTTGGTCGAGCGAGGGGTGCGATTCATCGAGTTGAGCTGCCTGCCTCAAAAGCTCGGCTCGGGAAGCCAGGGACCGAATCCATGGGACCAGCACGGCCAAATCAAGAAAGGCCACGCCAACATGGCCTATCAGGTCGATCAACCCATCGCGGGCCTCGTCAAAGACCTCAAATCACGCGGCCTGCTCGACAGCACGCTCGTCGTGTGGGCTGGCGAATTCGGCCGCACGCCCTTCGCCCAGGGCAGCGATGGCCGTGATCACAATCCCTATGGCTTCACTATCTGGATGGCCGGCGTCGGCATCAAGCCCGGCCACATCTACGGCGCCACCGACGACCTCGGCTACTACGCCATCGAAAACATCGCCACCGTCTATGACCTCTGGGCCACCGTCCTCCACCTGATGGGCCTCGACCACGAACAGCTCACCTACCGCTTCGGCGGCCGCGATTTACGGCTCACCGATGTGCATGGGAATGTGCTGCGGGATGTCATCGCGTGAAAACGACGGCCGTTGAAGCATATCCGGAGCGCACGCAAGCATGCGTGCGCTCCGATTGATCTCACATCGCCCGGTTCACTGCACTCAGCACGGCTTTGATGGAGGCGAGTTCGATGTTGGTGTCCGTTCCCGCGCCCCAGATGAGTTTGCCGGTGGCGGTTTTGATCTGGATGAAGGCGAGCGCGGCGGCTTCGGTGCCGCTGGAGAGGCTTTGCTCGCGGTAGGTGGTGACTTCGAAGGGAGCGGCGCCAGCGTCTTTGACCAGGGCGTCAGCGAAGGCGGCGATGGGGCCGTTTCCTTTGCCGGTGATGCCGCGTTCTTTGCCGTTCACGACCAAACTACAACGGCAGGTAAAGACGCCGTCCACGCCGTCGGCATGGAAGTGGTAGAGCTGGAAGGGCGTCTCGCGCTCGATGTATTCCTTCCAGAACATGCTCTTCAACTCCGCGCCGCTGACCTCGCGTCCGAGGGAATCGACGATGTCGTTGGCAATGGGGCCGAACTCGCGCTGCATGTCCTTCGGCAGTTCGATGCCGAACTCGCTTTCGAGCAGGTAGGCGACGCCACCTTTGCCGCTTTGGGAGTTCACGCGGATGACCTCGCGGTATTCGCGGCCGATGTCATTCGGGTCGATGGTGAGGTAAGGCACGTCCCAGATGGTGTTGTGCTGCTCGTAGCCGCTAAGCCCCTTCTTGATGGCGTCCTGATGGCTGCCGCTGAAGGCGGTGAAGACGAGCTCGCCGGCATAGGGCTGGCGCGGTGGCACGGTCATGCCGGTGGTGCGCTCATACATCTGGATGAGGCCGTTCATGTCGCTGAAGTCGAGCTTCGGGTCCAAACCGTGCATGTAAAGGTTCATGGCGACCTGCACGATGTCGAGA
>CALMTT010000023.1 GCA_937872615.1 uncultured Verrucomicrobiaceae bacterium
GCGGCGGCTCCTGGGCCACCGGCACCGCCCGCGGCGCCCGCCCCGACTACCACATCGGCGCCCGCCCAGGCCGCGCCCAGGCAAATTACGGCTTCCGCATCGTCCTCGACCTCGCGATGAAGGCCGCGACGACGAAGAAGCCGTAGCACGCGTTTCTCGATGCGTGACAGCAAGATTGTCGCAAGGCCCGCTCTTGCGCGGAGCACGAGCGGAGGCCAAATCGAGCCCGCATGATTCGATTCGTTCTCTTTTTCATCTTTGCCTCATCGCTGCTCGCTACCGACCTTGTTTTGAAGCCCGGCAATCTCGCTGCGGTGCTTGAGCAGGCTCGCAAGGCCCCCAAGCCGGTGCGCATCGTCGTCGAGGATGGCGTGCATCCGATCACGGAAACGATCACACTGGGCAAAGACGACTCGCAGGTGACTTGGAGTGGGAAAAACTCGGTCTTCATGGCTGGAAAGCCGATCACGGGATGGCAGAAGGCCGAGGGCGGGCTGTGGAAAGCCACGCTGCCGGACAAGACGTGGAAGTTTGAGCAGCTCTGGATCAACGGCCGCCGCGCCACGCTGGCTCGCTCGCCGAACAAGGGCTTCTTTCACATCACCGAGGCGGTGGCGGCGGATGCGTTCAAAGGGCTCTCGCAGAACATGAACTTCCACGCGTTTTGCATCGCGAAGGAGCAGTTCGCGATGCTGAAGGCGATCCCGCAATCGGAGCGCGACGATGTGCTGCTCACAGTGACGCATGCATGGGCTGTGGGGCAGTGCCGCATTCAAGAATTGAACGACGAGATCCTCGGCGTGCGCATCAAAGGGCGCTCGCGTTATCCGTTCGTCGAGTTCGAGCCGGATCAGCGCTGGTGGGTGGAAAACTTCCGCTCAGCTCTCGATGCACCCGGCGAGTGGTTTCTCGACAAAGCGAAGGGCGAGGTGCTTTACCAGCCCTTGCCGGGCGAGGACATGACGAAGGCGGAAGTCATCGCGCCGGTGGTGGAGAAGTTCCTCGTGATGAAGGGCGCTCACGATGTGCGCTTTGAAAGCCTGTCGTTTCAATACAGCCAGCATCTGTATCCCGCCGAGGGCCTTCATGATGGTCAGGCAGCCACGACGAGCGATGGCGCGATCGAGATCGAGGACTCACGCGGCATTCACTTTGCGAATTGCGAGATCGCGCACACCGGCCTGCATGCGATCTGGTTTAAAAACGGCTGCGCGGAGTCGTCGGTCACGCATTGTCATCTCCACGACCTCGGTGGCGGCGGCGTGTATGTCGGTGAAACGGCACGTCCGGCGGAGTCGCGGGTGAATCATCACATCACCGTCGATGACTGCATCATCCAGCATGGCGGGCGGTTGCATCCGAGCGCCTGCGGCGTGGTCTTCACGCACACGCAGCACTGCGCGGTCACCCATTGCGACATCGGCGATCTTTATTACACCGGTGTCAGCGCCGGGTGGAATTGGGGCTATGGCGATACGGCCTCGCGTGAGACGCTGGTGGAGAACAATCACATCCATCATCTCGGCTGGGCTTACTTGAGCGACATGGGCGGCTTTTACGGCCTCGGCACCTCGCCGGGCACGATCATTCGCGGCAATCACGTCCATCACGTCGCCGCGCATCGCTACGGCGGCTGGGGGCTCTACAATGACGAAGGTGCCACCGACACGCTGATGGAAAACAACCTCGTGCACGACACATGGAACGCGGGCTTTCACCAGCACTACGGCTACTTCAACACCGTGCGGAACAACATCTTCGCCTTCGGCAACTCCGCGCAGATCCAGGCGAGCCGCAACGAAGCTCGTCTGCGCTTTCGCTACATGAACAACATCGTTGTGTGGGACTCCGCATCGCCGCTGCTCGATGGCGGCGAGTGGAACTGGAAGTTCTTCGACAAGATTGACCGCGGCGATCCAAAGGACAGCCTCGTCTTCCGCAACAACCTCTACTGGCCCACCGATGGCAAAATTCCCGCGAAGCTCACGAAGTCGCATTTCTCGTGGGACGAATGGCGCAAGATGGGCCGCGACAATGGCAGCCAGTTTGCCAATCCATTGTTTGAAGACCTCGCGAAGCGTGACTTCCGACTCAAAGCCGGTTCGCCCGCCGAAAAGACCGGCTTCAAGCCCTGGGACCTCACTTTGGCCGGAGTTCGCCAAGCCGACGCCGCATGGCATGCACTCGCCGCGAAGGGGCACGACTATCCAAACTGGGACACCGATGCCAAACCGTGGCCCGCGCCGCCTTTCCACATCGATCAAGACTTTGAGCACACCTCGCTCGGTCTGCTCGGCATTCGCACGGCGAAGTATGATCGCGAAAACAAAGGCGAGAGCATCGGCGTGACCGACGAGACATCATCGCCCTTCACGCCCGGCAGCAAACGCTGTCTCAAAGTGCAAGACGCGCCCGGTTTGAAGCACACCTACGATCCCGTGCTCGATCTTTACCCGACCACTTGGGACAGCGGCAGCTTTCACATCGAGTTCGACATCATGGCGCAGGAGGGCGCGGATTGGTTCTTCGAGATCCGCGGCAAAAACGGCGAGTATGGCAGCGGTCCGTATGTGAGCTGGAAGAACGGCAAGTTTGCTCCCTGCCTCAGTGACAAGGTTGTGCCTTTCGAGGTCGCTCCGAATCAATGGCTGCATGTCGAGATCAACGCCGATACGCAGAAGGGCACCTGGACCGTCAACGTCACCCGCCAGGACGGCGAAAAGAAAGGCTGGCTCACCTTCGCCGCCAAACCCGGCTGGAACAGCGCCAGCTACATGCTCTTCAGCTCCCTCAGCCCGAAGAAAACCGCGTTCTTCATCGATAATGTGAAGATGGAGCAAGTGGCCCAGTAGCGGATTCGTTGATTCGGCCACGAATCGAATCTACTCAGCCTCATGCGCCACCTCGCCCGCCTTTCGTTCGCTTTCCTGCTGCTCACACTCTCCTCGCTCGCGGGTGAGCCGAAGACCGTGCGCTTGCTCACCATTGGCAACAGCTTCTCCGCGAATGCCACGAGGCACCTCAAAGACCTCGCGAAGGCTGGTGGGCATACGTTGATCCACAACTCGCTCGTCATCGGAGGATCGTCGTTCCAGGTGCACACGGACAAAACGAGGGCGGAGGGCAAGGCGCGGCTCTACACGAATGGCAAGGACCTCGTCGCGAACCTCACCGCGGATCGTTGGGACTACGTCACGATCCAGCAAGCGAGCATCAAGGGCCACGACTTCAGCACCTACCAGCCTTACGCGGGCTTTTTGCGTGATCTGATCGTCAAACACGCACCGCAGGCAAAGCTGCTCATTCATCAAACCTGGGCCTATCGCGTCGATGATCCGCGTTTTGCTGTCCAAGAGCCCAAACCCGGCGAACCGCGGACGCAGGAGGAAATGTATCGCGGCCTCACCGCGGCCTACAATCGCCTCGCGACCGACTTTGGCGCGAAAATCATTCCCGTGGGCGATGCCTTCTTCCGCGCGGACACGGACGCGAAATGGGGTTTCAAGCCCGATCCGAAGCCTTTCGATGCCAAAACAGCCAAACAGCCCGAATTGCCCATGCAGACGCATTCGCTGCACGTCGGCTGGCGGTGGGCGAAATCCAAAGACGGTAAAAAGATCACCCTCGGCATGGACGGCCATCACGCGAACCTGGCGGGCGAGTATCTCGGTGCCTGCGTGTGGTATGAAGTGTTCTTTGGCGAAAGCCCCGTCGGCCTCGCCTTCATCCCGAAAGGGCTCGATGCGGAGTTTGCGTGCTTTCTTCAAGAAACGGCGCACGAGGCGGTGCAGGCGAGATTGAAGGGCGGCGCGCCATGAATGCGGCCGCGACTTCCAGGCGCCGGAGCGCCTATATCCCGCATCTCTTTGTGCTGCTGTGGAGCAGCGGCTTCATCGGCTCCAAGCTCGGCGTGC
>CALMTT010000024.1 GCA_937872615.1 uncultured Verrucomicrobiaceae bacterium
ACGAGCCCGAGGCCAAACCAACCGCTAGAGAGGCTTTTTCCCAATTTTCTCCTTCGATCCCGTGAGTTTTTGACAGGTTGTTCACAATTTGTTGTGGGCTTCTCACTTCTGCCACGCTCTTCTCAATCGAAGTCGCTCACTTCAAACCGCAAAGATCGTTCAAAGCCCCAAGGACCAGCCGTGGAACGCACGGAATTACGACGAGGAACAGCCTGCCGGACGTGACGAACGTGTCACGCACTCCACGGAATCCCCCAAGACGGCCAAATTCCTCAAAAATAGCAAGTGACGCTGTAAGCTTGATTTTACAAGGCTTCCAGCGCTTTCCCGAAGGGGAAACCAGCCTGTTAAGATCTCCAAACAAACGGCTGAGAATCCGTTCCACGGCTGTTTGCCGTGTTTCGAGAGCTTCCATGGCCGTCCAACGGCTGGAGTGATCTTCGTTCCCTGCTCTTGCAGAGGGAAAAGGCTTCAATTTTGCGTCTCAACCTCGCCAACTTGTTTCACAGCCAGGGACATAAGCCGAAAAAACGCGGGGTTTGTTCACACGACATTGGCAGCCAGGGTGGAAACAAGGCAAAAGCCCCTTCAAAGGCCCGTATCAGCCTCCATGAAGCCTCTTTCGCTCCTCGCCGCCCTCGTCCTCCACGCCCTGACGGGCGTTTCCACAGCCACCACGGTCGATGCCTCGAAATTCCCGAATCTCCAGGCCGCTCTGGACGCCGTTCCTGAGGCTGGCGGGCTGGTGACTATCCCGCCGGGCCTCTACGAGATCAGTGAACCCCTGCGGGTGAAAACAGGCGATACCCGCATCGTGGGCTCAGGTGCCTCCACGCACATCCAGAACAAGAACGAGCAGGGTGCGCCGGCCTTCATCCTCCGCCCCGCCAACCTCGACGAGGACAAAAAAGCCCGCCTCTGGCGCATCCAGATGGCCGACCTGCGCATCAGCGGGAGTGAAAAGAGCGGCGACGGCATCTTTGCCGAGTGCATTCAGGAGATTTACCTCGAAGGCGTGTCCATCGACCACCATGGCGGCCACGGCATCCACTTGAAGAGCTGTTTTGAGGACCCGCGCATCGCGGACTGCATCCTGACCTACAACAAGAAGTGCGGGATCGAGATCTTCGACTGCCACGACATCGTGGTGAACGCGAACCACTTCGAGGAAAACCAGGACGCGCTGCACTGCGCCGACTCCTTCAACCTGTGCATGAACGGCAACAACATCGACGATCACCTCGGAAACGGCATCATCATCGAAAACACCTACGGCTCGGTGGTCAGCGGTAACATGATCGAGGAGTGCAACGGCACCGCCCTGATCCTCGACCGCGATTGCTACGGTATCACGCTAAGCGCCAACGTGATCGCCCACCATCTGGAAGGCGGCATCGACCTGCGTGATGCCTGCGGCTGCACGCTGAGCGCGAACACCTCCACCATCGCCCATCGCTTCTCCGTGCGCGTGGCCGCGGCGTCGGAGCGTAACACAATCACTGGCAACACCTTCTGCAACACCTACATCGGCGCAGGCCAGGACAAACGCCCCGCAGAGGCGAAAACGCCGATGGGGATCGACGAGGGAACAGGAATCCAGCTCGAAAACGGTGTGAGTGGCCTCGTGATCACCGGGAACACTTTCTCCGGCCTCTCAACCGAGGCTGTATGGGCTGTGGGCGAGGTTAAAAACCTCCTCGTGACCAGCAATCTTTGCATGGACTGTGGCCGTAAGATTGCTAAGGGAAAACCGTGGCTCCGCTTACCTACAGGAGCCTCTGTCCTGATCAAAGACAATCTCATCCCCACTCCCTGATTCTCAAGACGACCGATGCTCGACGTTCAACGCTATCGTGGAAAACCTTGCCTCCAAGAGATCATTTTCACCCGCAAAGTGATGTGGGCGCACATGATCACCGGAGCTGTGGTTATCACGTTGTTGCTGTTTCATGAGCTGTTTGGCTGGTTTGGTGGCGCGCTTGGCTGGTATCTGTTCACACTTGGCGCAATGGTGGGCTTCATGAACGAATCCCGCTGGTGCCAGTGGCTGTTGGCGGCACTTTTTGCCACAATCGCGGGCACGGGCATCTATTTCACCAACAACGTCTTTCCCGGCTTGGCCCCACCCAAGGCCCCGCTGATGCCTCATTCTCTTCTGCCGATCTGGGTAGGCATGGCGAACGTGGTCTATGGCGTGGGCTGCGTCTTAATGATCTTTAGCGGCAAGGTGCGGCGCGCTGGCCAAGTGGGGTTCACACTCTGGTGAGGCTGCACTCAAGCCGCAACTGAGCTGGTAAGGGCCTGATTGACCGCGTCAAAGAGCAACTCATGCTGCCAGGGCATCAAATGCGTCACGGGATCGCCCTGCACGACGAGATCCTCCACGGTGGAGCGGGAGCCCAGCAGCGAGGGTTCGATTTCGAGACCATTCGCAATGGTATCACGCTGGCCACAGAGTCGATCGATCGCATCGCGCTGGGCGTCACTGAGCCGTCCTTTGGTCTTCTTTGGGCGCTGCGGCCACTCGGAAGGGGGCGAGACGGTGACCGCGGCCACGATTTCGTGAAATTGCTGTTTCCACCTCGGCCGCCAGCCATTCGGCGGCATAAGATCTGTGCTGCCGGCCTCAAACTGCTCGGCATAAGCCACCATTTGCTTGTTCGACATGATCTTGAAGCAAGGCAGATCTCGCTCCTGCGCAATACCCTCACGCCAGTCCCACAGGCCTTTGAGCAAGGCAAGTCCCTTCGGATGCAGGCGGCCACAGCCGTTCACGCGCCACGGGTCCTCCCGCGGGGCATTGTCACGGGCAGCGACGTCATCTTGGAGCGAGCGGCAGCTCTGGTGAAACCAGTCTTCACGGCCTTTATCACGCAAACCTGCAACCAGACGATCCGCAAGAGGCAGCAGATAGCGAACGTCATCGACGGCGTAGGACAGCATGTTCGGCGGCAGAGGCCTGCGGCTCCAATCGGCCTTTTGCGAGGCTTTGCAGAGGTCGAGGTCGAAATGGCTCTTCACCAACGCTGCGAGTCCAAACTGCCTCGCACCAAGCAGTCGAGCCGCGATCTGCGTGTCACGGACTACCCGCGGACTCCACCCATAGGTGCGGCGCAGCAGCGTCAGGTCGTAATCGGCACCATGGAACCACAACTCGTGCGCATCGAGCAGTGCAAGTAACTCGTCCACATCCGGCACAGCCAGCGGATCGACCAGCGCATACTTCCCAGCGCAGTTCACCTGCAGAAGACAGAGCTTTTCGTGGTAGTGGTGAAGACTGTCCGCTTCCGTGTCGAGGCAGCAGCGCTTGTCCGGGCTGGCGGCCAGCCATTGCCGCATCTCCGCCAGCCAGGCGGAAAGATGCTCGGAAGTATCGATAAACACCCAGTCATTCAAGGCGGGTGTTTCCGCGGTTTCAGCACCGCTTTGCTGTTGAGTGGCTGAATCCATGCCGCGCGTCATTTCAAGCCACCGAGGAGAATCTCGGCATTGTTACTGGTGCGGGCGATGTTGCGAAGCAGCAACTCCAAGGCGTCCGTGGCGGGCACCTGGGCCAGTTGCCGGCGAATCTGGGCAATGCGGCGGAACTCCTCAGGATGGTAAAGCAGGTCGTCTTTTCGCGTGCCGGACTTCAGCACATGCAACGCCGGGAAGATGCGGCGCTCGGAAATCTCGCGATCCAGCGTCGCCTCCATGTTGCCGGTGCCTTTGAACTCCTCAAAAATCACGTCGTCCATGCGGCTCTCGGTTTCGATGAGCGCCGTGGCGATGATCGTGAGGCTGCCTCCCTCCTCGACGTTGCGGGCGGAGCCAAAAAACTTCTTCGGCTTGAGCAGTGCGTTCTTGCCCACACCGCCGGACATCAGCGCCCCCTTGCCGCTTTGCATCATGTTGTAGCCACGAGCCAGCCGGGTAATGCTGTCGAGCAGGATCACCACGTCTTTTTTGAGCTCCACAAGCCTGCACGCACGCTCGCGAACGACTTCCGCCACCTGCGTGTGACGCTTCGGACTCTCGTCGAAGGTCGAGCTGAAGATTTCCACACCTTGAACGGTTTCCTCGAAGTCGGTGACTTCCTCAGGACGCTCATCGAGCAGCAGAACAATAAGCGAAACTTCTTTGTGATTCGCCACGATGGAGCGGGCGATGTCTTTGAGAAGAATCGTTTTGCCACTGCGAGGCGGCGCACAGATCAGGCCGCGCTGCCCTTTGCCCAACGGCGCCACCAAATCCATGATCCGCACGCTCGGCGGCATGATCGAGTCGGCGTTCCCCGAATACCACGCCATC
>CALMTT010000025.1 GCA_937872615.1 uncultured Verrucomicrobiaceae bacterium
CCGAACATCAGCGGTTTGCCCGGCCGCATCGCAATTTTCCAGAACGCGAGTTCAAGTCCGAGGTCTGCCAGCGCGGGGCCGACGAGATCATGGTCCCCGACCGAGGCGCCTCCGAGCGTAACGATGACGTCGGCGTCGCGCGCGCCGGCCAAACGCCGGGCGATCTCCGCGCGACTGCGGCGAAGAACGAGGGGGAAATCAACCTGCGCTGTGATCCCGTCAAAGGTGCCAGCAGCTATGAGTGGGAGTGCCGCCTGCATGACAGCGTCCCCACGCCGCCCTGGAGCGCCATCAAGACGAGCACGACGGTGAAGATCACCGCCACCGGCCTGACGCCGGGGGTGCTCTACGCCTTCCGCGTGCGTGGCATCGGCAGCGCCGGTCCCGGTGCCTGGAGTGATGAGGCCACGGAGCGGGCACCGTGACGGCGCGGAGCCCTAAAGTTGCCTTGTTGCTGCGCAACAAGGAGGGCCCTGTGCCGCAGGAACAGGGCAACTGTGGGCCGCCTGAAGGCGGGACTACAGAACACCAAGCCGCGGGCTGAAGCCCGAACTACCAACGAAGAACCAAGAACAGCGGACAAGAGTGTCCGCGCTCCTCTTCTCCCAGTCTCACCACTCCAAGTCTCCACGTCTATGTTCGATCCCAACTACCCACCGACGAATGCCTTGATCGAGTCCGCGCCGCTGCGGGACCAGTTCAATGGACTCAAAGCCCTCATTGATGCCATCCCGGCGGGACCGGAAGGTCCGGCGGGAGCGCAGGGTCCGGAAGGGGCGGCGGGTCCGGAAGGGCCTCAGGGGCCGATGGGACCGGAGGGCCCGATGGGTCCCTCCGATGGGCCACCGGGGCCTGAAGGGCCGGTGGGACCGCAAGGCCCCGTAGGCCCGCAAGGTCCGCCCGGGGAGGTGACCCAGACGGATCTGAACAACGCCGAGCTGAACATGCTGAGCCAGAGCAGCGCGAACAGCAATGGGGTGAACCCGCTGAGCCAAACGGCGGATGGGACCTACAGCGCGAGCCAGATGCAGGATGTGATCAACAAGCTGGATGAGCTGATTAATGCGCTGCGGCGGTAGATTCGAGACTGGGAGACCGTGAGAAGAGGAGACGGGGAGACAGGGAGAGGGGCGTGGACGCTCTCGTCCGCCGTTGCTGCAATCAGCGGCCAGGAGTGGCCGCGCTCCCTTTCAGACCGCCTGAAGGCGGGACTACAGAACGGGAACGCGAAGATCGAATATCGAATATCGAACAAGGAAGTCTGAATGATGAAGGACAGGCAGGCCGCCTGAAGGCGGGACTACAGAACCCAAGGCGCTTCGCGCATCGACAATAGACGATGGACGATCGCCTGAGCGGGCTGAAGCCCGAACTACGAACGGGGAACCCAGAACGGCGGGCAAGAGTGCCCGCGCTCCCCTCTGCGCTTTGCACTTTGCGCTTTGCGCTCTGCGCTTACGGGCGCATATGGGGGAGTTGGGGGGTCTGCTGTTCTTTTTGCCAGGCTTCGATGGCGGGGATGTCGAAGAGGCGGAAGCGACGCTGGATGCGCTGCTCGAGGGCGATCTGGGCGTGTTTGGCGACTTCGAGGGAGGGATCGCCTTTGATGGCTTCGATGAGCTTGGTGTTGGTCTCGGGGGAGTCGCTGCCTTTCAAGAGGATGGCGGCACGGACACGGACTTCCCATGGGAGCTTGGCATCGGCGAGCAGTTTGAAGAGGTGCTCGGGCTTCAAGTCGGCCTCGTATTGGACGGACTCGCCTTTGAAGAGCTCGCCCACGGGCAGGCGATAGCCGGGGTCCTCACGCTGGAAGAACTGGATCATGCGCACGACGCGCATGTACTCGGCCTGCGCGGCATCGCGCAGGTGATCGGAGCCGGAGCCGCGGATGTATTCGACAAGGGTCTCGAGCGGCTTGCGGTTGCCAGTGGCGATGGCCTCATCGGCGTAGGCGGTGATGCGATTGCGTTCCTTGAGCTGGATGAACTCGGCCTGCGTGGGGGTGACCGAGGTCACGACATCGGCGGTGCGGGACACACCGGCCAGGCCCTGACCATCGAGCACGCCTCCGACCGGTGCTGGCGTGGGTGCCACCTCCGTCACGCCACCGCGAGCCGAGGCCACGCGTTCAATGGACTCACGCAGCTCTTTTTGCGAGGCCAGTTGATCACGACGCCAGGCATCGAGCTGGGTCTGCAAAGCGGTGATCTGCTGATCGCCGCCGGTGGCAGCACCACCGGCCGCGGATGTCACCGCTGGCGAGGCAGCAGAGGTGCCTTTCGAGGTTTGGGAGGCGATTTCATCGAGTCGCGAGGAGAGAAGATACCAGACGAGTCCAGCGGCAAGGATGGTGAGCACCGCGGAGGCGCCGAAGAGCTGCAGGGCGAACTGATTCCGCCGGGAATTCCCCAGTGCGAGGGACTTGGAATCGAGACCGGGCTTTTTGGCCGCCTGTTTGGCCGTGCTGTCATCCGTGGGGGAGAGTTCGTGGGTGGGTGCGTCGGCCATGCGGAAGGGTGAGCAAAGGTTTGCAGGATGAATCTTGCCAGCCACGGGGTTTCAGGCCAGCATGATTTTTTCCTCTCTGACACATGCCAGCCGATTCGTCCAGCCCCGTGCCATCCGCCACCGACTCCAGGACGCTGGCATGGAGAGTGGCGGCCGGGGCGGCGGGCCTGAGCCTGATCGTGCTGTTCCTGGCGTGGCCTTATCAAGAGTGGGAGTTTGGCTACCGGATGAGCGTGCTGGGCGGCTGGTTCAAATGGGTCTCCAAATACGCGGACTGGATGTTCTGCCTGTTCGTGCCCGTGATCACCGGCGGGCTGGTGTGGCTGCGCCGCGCCGAGCTGCGCGGCATCCCGTGGCAAGGCGACTGGCTGGGGACGGTGCCGCTGGTCCTGGGGCTGTTCTTGTACTGGGTCGGCTTCAAAGCGAACACGGGTTACCCGGCCTTCCTCGCCATCCAGATGATGCTGGCGGGCATGATCTTGCTGATCGGCGGGCGTGAGTGGATGCGGGCGCTGTTTTTCCCGTGGCTGTTCCTGTTCTTTGCCTGGCCAATGCAGCCGCTGGAGGACTCGGTGGCCTCGCCGCTGCGTCCCCGCACGGCGGCCATGGCCGCCACGCTGCTCACGCTGCTGGGCTCGCCAGCTCAAAACGAAGGCAGCGCCCTGCAATCCGCCCCGGATGCCGCTGCCGGCCTGGAGCGAGGCGCGGCCTTCAGCCTCGATGTGGATGCGAAGTGCAGCGGCATCAATTCGCTCTTCGTGCTGATGATGATCTCGGCGCTGCTCGGCTACCTGGCGCTGCGCAGCGTGCGCGGACGCGTGCTGCTGTTTGTGGCCGCGGTGCCGCTGGCGGTGGCGGGCAATATCGTGCGCCTGCTGCTGCTGGCCTTTGGCACCATGTGGTTCGGAGCGGATTTTGCCGTGGGCAAACGCATCGGCGACCACCAGGAGATGTCGCTCTACCACACGATGGCAGGCTTTGCGGTGTTTGGCGTGGCGCTCGCGGGGATGTTTGCCCTGTGCTGGGTCTTTGAAGGGCGCGAGATGAAGAAGAACCTCGCCCGTCATCAGAAGGACGGACGTGCTGGTGCCTCCTGGCCGGTCATTCCCCTGCCCCGCCGCACCATCACGCAGGCCGTGACCATCCTCGTGCTGGCTGCTATCACCTTTGGCATCTGCGCGAGCACGGATATCCGCTACCTCGTGGCCCGAGCGGGGGTGACGCTGAGCATGCCGCTGCAGGTGGATGGTTTCCAAGGGCGCGAGATCGAAGTCTCCGCCAGCGAAAAAAAAGGCCTCGATGAAGGCGTGAAGCTCGTGCGCTTCGGTTACCTCAATGACAAGGGGCGGAAGGTCATCGCGTCTGTCGTGCTCAGCGGGCACTTGAAGCGGTCGCTGCATCGTCCGGAGGTCTGCCTGCCCGGCCAGGGATGGACCATTGTCGAAAGCAAACCGGTCGGCGTTCCCGCCGCCAATGGTCATTCCTTCGACGCCACCTACCTGCGCATCTTCATCGACCAGATGGATGAAAACGGCCGTCGTGTGCGCCAGCGCGGCGTGAACCTCTACTGGTATGTGGGCTCCGATGACACGACCTGCGCCTCGCATTACGAGCATGTGGCCCAGACCTACCTGCATGCCATCTTTCGCAACCTGAACCACCGCTGGGCGATGGTCTCCGTCTTCATCCCGGTCGAGGACGCGGAGATCCCCGGCCCCGAGGGCATGTTCGCCGAGTTCAACGCCCTCGAAGATGCCCGCGAGTTCGCCGGCAAGCTGATGCCGCTACTCACCGATCCCGAAAAAATCGATGCCACGGAGTGAGGAATCTCCGAAGGCATGTCGTTCACTACTTCCCCTCTCATGACGCCGATCCTGCGCATCCATCCCGCTGACAATGCCATCGTCGCCCTGCGCGACCTCGACGCCGGTTTCACGGCGGGCCTCGACGGCACCACATGGACGCTGCGCGAGAAGATTCCGGCGAAGCAGAAGTTCGCCGCGAAGGATTTTGCCATCGGGGACATCGTCACCATGTATGGCGTGGTGGTCGGCAAGACCACGCAGGCCGTACCCGCAGGCGCTTTGCTGCACACCCACAACCTCAAGCATGCCAGCGCCACCTTTGCCGGAAAGCAGAGTGCCTACGCGTGGACGCCGCCAGATGTGTCGAAGTGGAAGACACGCACGTTCAACGGCTTCAAACGCCCGCAGGGTCCTGCCGGCACCGCGAACCACTGGGTGGTCATCCCGCTCGTGTTCTGTGAGAATCGCAACCTCGGTTTCATGCGCGAGGCGCTGGTGCGGGAGCTTGGCTATGGCAAGACCTCGCCGTATGAGCGTTTCGCCCGCACTTTGGCCGATCTGCATCGTCGCGGAGCTTCGCGTGAAGACATCGAGGCCGCAATGCTGGAGGCGGAAGCGGCGGAGAAGGCCTCGCGCCTGTTTCCGAATGTTGATGGCGTGAAGTTCCTCGAGCACGGCCTCGGCTGCGGCGGCACGCGACAGGATGCGCAGGCGCTGTGTCGGCTGCTGGCGGGTTACATTTACAGTCCGAATGTCTGCGGTGCCACGGTGCTCAGCCTCGGCTGCCAACATGCGCAGGTGAGCCTGCTGGAGCAGGAAATGGCCGCGCTGTATCCCAAGCTCGAAAAGCCGCTGCTGGTCTATGAACAGCAAAAGAGCCAGTCCGAGCGTGACATGATGCAGCGAGCCATTCGCGATACCTTCCTCGGCATCGCATCGGCCAACGAACAAACCCGCGAGGCCTGCCCGCTGAGCGATCTGATCATGGCGGTGGAATGCGGCGGCAGCGATGGCTTCAGCGGCATCTCGGCAAATCCGGCCATCGGCCACACCGCCGATCTCCTCGCCGCACTCGGCGGTGCTCCGGTGCTCAGCGAGTTCCCCGAACTCTGCGGCGTGGAGCAAAGCCTGTGCGATCGCTGCGTCACGGCCGAGCTCGCGGACAAGTTTGTGCGGCTCATGC
>CALMTT010000026.1 GCA_937872615.1 uncultured Verrucomicrobiaceae bacterium
ATGCTGCGCGCGGGCCAGGAGGCGCTCGCGCACTGGCTCTCGACCGGCGCGGCGCAGGGTCGCGCTGATGTAGCGCGGACTGCGTCGTCATGCCCGCTGTCTGCTATATGTTGCCGCTCGACTCGGCATCCGGTCGGTCGCTCCGGAGATGCAAGGCATCGTTCGCGAAGGCCCGGTACGCGTAGTCCTTCGGACTCCCTTCGAGCCGAACGTGGAGCCAGTTGACGCCACCGCCCGCCGTGCTCACCTTTGACTACAGCCGCAACCGCCTCGCTCTCGCTGATGTGGAATACCAGGTGGAGTGGAGTGACACGCTCGACAGCGGAGACTGGCATACCACCTCCGTGACAGAAGCCGTGGTCAGCGAGACGGCGGAAACGCAGCAGATGCGTGCCACGCTGCCCGCCGGCTCCGCCGGGCATCGCTTTGTGCGTCTGCGGCTGACGAGAAAGCCTTGATGCCATGCTTCGATACCTTCGCACCCTCTGCGTCGAGGTCTTTGATGAAGCCGAAAAGACTACCCCAGCACGCGGATCGACTTTCAAAGCCGCCGCCGTCTGCATCACGGCGGCGCTGTGCCTGACGCTGGCCTTTTACCTCGGCACACCAGCGATGATGCGCACGCTGACGGAAGCAGGTGATGGGTGGATGCAAAAGCTCTGGTGGGCGGGTGCGGTGATCGTGTTTTACCTGCTCGTGCCGATGCTGGTGGTGAAATACGGCCTGCGGGAGCGGTTGAGCGATTTCGGGCTGGTGATGAAATTTCCCGCGAAAGACCTGCTGCTCTACTTGGGCATGTTCGGCCTCGTTTTGATGCTCGTGGCGCTGTTTTCCGGCACGGTGGCCTTTCAGGCGCGGTATCCCTTTTACAAGCCAACGGCAGGCGAAAGCCTGTGGCCGCGATTTTGGATCTGGGAGGCGGTGTACCTGCTCCAGTTTGTGGCCGTGGAGTTTTTCTTCCGTGGTTTTTTACTGCACGGTCTGCGCCGCCGAATCGGCTTCATGGCCGTTTTTGTCTCGATGATGCCTTACTGCCTGGTTCACTTTGGCAAGCCGCTGCCGGAGACGCTCGGTGCCATCATAGCGGGCATCGTGCTGGGCATTTTCAGCCTGAAAAGCCGCTCGATCCTCCCTGGCGTGCTGCTGCACGGCGGCGTGGCCCTCGGCATGGATCTGGCAGTGCTGTGGCGGCTGGCAAGTTATTGAAACGCCGTTCGTTCTATCGCAGTAGATCGTGTGACGGATGCGTTAAAAATGGCTCCACCATCGCGATCGAAAGGATCTTCAGCCTGCGAAATGCCATGAAAAAGCTGCTTCCGATATGTCTGGCCGCCATTGAGGCCTTGGTTGTCATCGTGATGTTCTCGTTCGGAACGTCCTGCGGGCCTTCCGATCCAGACGAAGATCCCGATTATCAGATCGACGTCTTAACACCTGCGGCCGGGGCCGTCGTGACGGATCTGACGACCATTGGTGGCACGATGACCACGAATGGCCTCGAGGCGATGCGATGCACTTTGACCCGCGTCTCTGACGGACGCACTTGGAACGGAGTCTCCTGGTCTGGGGGTGACATGTCCTGTAGCGAGGACAGGATGACAGGCACATGGGCTGTGGACGTATCATTGCCAGATGCGCTAAACGATCCGGTGAGCGGCCTGGTGCCGGGCCAGTATCGCGTGACAGCCAGGGGCATTTACAGCACTCCAAATGGCGACAGGGACATCACAGCAGACTCGGCGTTCACCGTCGGTGTGAGCGCTCCGCCCGTGGTGCCACTGCCGCATGCCTGGGGTGAAAACACTCATGGTGAACTCGGCGCGGGAGCGGGGCCTGATTCCAACCAGCCGAGGCTCGTGAACATGATGGGCGAGCTGGAGGGCAAGCTCGTGCTCATGCTGGCGGCGGGCGAGCGCCACTCGCTGGCACTCACCTCGGAGGGCAAGGTCTATGCATGGGGGGATAATGATCGCGGCCAGTTGGGACGCGGCACGGGCAACACCACGCCCAGCGCCGAGCCGGTGCCCGTCGATCTCAGCGGCGTGCTGGCGGGTAAAAGCGTCACCTTCATCGCAGCGGGGGATGATCACAGCCTCGCGGTGACTTCGGACGGCCAGGTGTTTGCGTGGGGTGCCAATGACCGCGGCCAGCTCGGCAATGGCACAAGCACACCTATTCCAACAACCACGCCCGTGGCCGTCACCATGAGCGGTGCCTTAAATGGTAAACGCGTGCGGGACGTGACAGCAGGCGCGAATTTTTCCATAGCCCGCACCACGGACTTCATGCTCTACGCGTGGGGCGACAACCTCTACGGCCAGCTCGGCAAAGGGGACAGCGGAGCAGGCACAGAGAGCAGCGTGCCCGTGGCGGTGACACTGCCTTCCGGCCGCGTTTTCAAGGCGATGGACGCTGGCAAGGCGCACACGCTGGCCATTGCCGATGACAACACGGTGTATGCCTGGGGGCGTGGTGATGATGGCCGTCTCGGCACGGGAGGGGAGACCCAACGCACCCTCCCCACGCTGACGGGCACGGGCAGCGTGCTGGCGGGCAAGGTGGTGACCTCCGTCTCGGCCGGGCGGGCGCACAGCCTCGCTGTGGCGGCTGGGAAGGTATACGCTTGGGGAAGTGACACGGCGGGCCAGATCGGTGATGGCGCTGGCGGCACCTTCCTGGACATGCCGGTGGAGCTCGGCGGAGTGCTGGCCGGCAAAACGGTGAGCTTCATCGGTGCAGGAGGCTTTTTCAGCATCGCCTGCACGGATGACAGCAAGGTCTTTGCCTGGGGGGAGAACACCCACGGCAATCTCGCCGGTGCCACGACGATCCCCACTCAGGCAGATGCGCCCACCGAGGCAAATTTCAGCTCCGTGCTAGCCTCCGGGCGCCGGGTGCTGCTGCTAAACTGCGGTCTGAACCACGGCCTCATGCTCTCTGGTCCGCCACCAGCACCGGAGCCGGAAATGATCGTGGATGCCTACCTGAACGGCGCACAATATACCCTCGCGGATGGCGATCCATTGTCATTCGGCAATCATGGCACCGGCTCCCAGACGCCGCTGTATCTCGTCGTTCGCAACACGGGCAATGCCGATCTGATGATCCAAAACGCGGATGTCATCAATCCGTCGAACAACAACTCCAGCGATCACTTCTTCTCCTTCGTCCCCCAGGCAACCATCCCGCCTGGCTCCACGACAGGCTTCTACGCCTTTTTTGAGCCGAAGGCGGCCGGTGCGCTCACCGCGCATCTCCTCATCCGCACCAACGCCAACCTTTCCGCCCCCTACAAAATCGTGTTTCAGGGCACCGCCTATCCCTCGGATGAAAATGACCCCAGCTTCGCCAACGCAGGTGTGAACGGCACCGTGAAGGCCATCGCCGTGCAGCCGGACGGCAAGGTGCTCATCGGTGGTAGCTTTACCAACGTGAGCAGCACCACACGCAACCGCATCGCCCGCCTGAACAGCGATGGCACGCTGGATGCCACGTTCAACCCGGATGCGGATGGCGAGGTGGCCTGCATCGTCGTGCAGCCGGATGGAAAAATCGTCCTCGGAGGCAGCTTCAACTCCGTGGGTGGCACCACGAGGCATCTCATCGCCCGCGTAGGCGCGGATGGCGCACTCGACACGGCTTTTAACCCTGATGCCGGCACCACCGGGCAGGTCATGGCGCTCGCTCTTCAGGCCGACAGACAGATTTTGATCGCTGGTAGCTTCACCACGCTCGGCGGCAGCGGCGGAAATGGGCGCAGCATGCTCGCCCGTGTGGACGCCACGGGAGCTGTGGACGGCACTTTCACGCCAGGAGTGCCTGATGTGGTCCGCTGTGTGGCCTTGGCTCACGATGGCCGCATTTTGATCGGTGGCAGCTTCCTCACCGTGGGAGGTGAGTCTCATCCCCGCGTCGCCCGCCTGCTGAGCAGTGGCATCGTGGATAGCGGCTTCGTCGCGAATATCAGCAACTATGTCTACGCGCTGGCGCTGCAAACCGACGGCAAAATCATCCTGGGCGGCGTTTTCAACACTGTGAATGGGCAAACGCGCGGCAATCTGGCGCGGCTTAATCCTGACGGCAGCCTGGGCAATTACAGTTCCGGCACGGATGCGGATGTCACCGCGTTATTGGTGCAAGCCGACGGGAAGGTGGTTGCAGGTGGCGCTTTCAACACGTTGAACGGCGTGGCGCGCAGCAGCTTGGGCCACGGCGTGCCGGGCAGGTGGTTGGACAAGGCACCCACACCGAGTTGTTGTCGGCTTGCGCGACCTACCAGGAGATCGTCGCGTCCCAGCTGAGCGCGGAGGAGGCGGCATGACCGAGAAGACCGCGGAGACGACCACCGCGCCGACCGGCGGCGCACCGCTCAAGGAGACCGAGCGGATCCGCTCGACCGGCGGCGGCCCCGGCCACGGGCCCTGGGGCGGCGGCATGGTCGGCCAGAAGGCCATGACGTTCGGCCCGTCCGCCAAGCGGCTGGTGCGTCGGATGGCCCCCCAGCGGGTCAAGGCGACGGCCGTCCTGCTGCTGGCCGTGTGCTCGGTGAGCCTGTTCTCGATCGGGCCCAAGGTGCTCGGCCATGCCACCAACCTGATCTACGAGGGTCTGGTGGGGTCCCGGCTCGGCGAGAGGATGCCGGTGGGGACCACCAAGGCGGACGCCGTCGCCGCGCTCCGGGCCGCCGGGCAGGACAAGCTCGCCGACATGGTCGCGAGCATGAACGTCGTGGTCGGGAAGGGCGTCGACTTCTCGGCGGTGGGTCGGGTGCTGACCTGGGTGCTGGTGATCTATGTCGGCGCCGCGCTCCTCGGCTGGCTCCAGGGCTACCTGCTCAACGACGTGGTGCAGAGCACGGTCTACACGATGCGCGCCGACGTCGAGGACAAGATCAACCGGCTGCCGCTCGGCTTCTTCGACAAGCAGCCGCGCGGGGAGCTGCTGTCCCGGGTCACCAACGACATCGACAACGTCAGCCAGGCGCTCCAGCAGACCATGAGCCAGCTGCTCACCTCGCTGCTGACGGTGGTCGCCGTGCTCGGGATGATGTTCTGGATCAGCCCGCTGCTGGCGCTGGTCGCGCTGGTCGTCGTCCCGATCACGATGGTCGTCGCGGCCGTGGTGATGAAGCGGTCGCAGGGGCTCTTCGTGGCCCAGTGGCGCCGCACGGGCATCCTCAACGGCCACATCGAGGAGACCTTCTCCGGCCACCACCTGGTCAAGGTGTTCGGGCGCCAGGCCGAGGTCGAGCGCGCCTTCACCGAGCAGAACGAGGAGCTCTACCAGGCGTCGTTCGGCGCCCAGTTCGTCAGCGGGCTGATCATGCCGATCATGATGTTCGTCGGGAACCTCAACTACGTCGTGATCGCCGTCCTCGGCGGCATGCGCGTGGCGAGCGGCACGATGAGCCTGGGTGACGTGCAGGCGTTCATCCAGTACTCGCGCCAGTTCAGCCAGCCGCTGTCGCAGGTCGCGTCGATGATGAACCTGCTCCAG
>CALMTT010000027.1 GCA_937872615.1 uncultured Verrucomicrobiaceae bacterium
GAAGGTCATAACGCACATGCGCCCGCAGGAGGATCACCGGCAGCCGGAAGCACAGCCGCGCCGCCACGGCACCACCCGCGAGGATGAAGGCCAGCCGCATCTCCCCCGCGCCTTTGTCTGTGCCAGCCAGCCATGGCAGCAGCGGCAGCAGCAGCAGCACGATGAGCACCGCCACCACGACCGCGGCCATGCGGTAGTAGCGCAAACACACCTGCCGGATCGCCGCCTGACGCGCCTCGTCCTTTTTTCCGACCGCGATAGCCAGGAACCGCGTGGCGGCGAAGGTCAGGCCGAGATCCGCCATCAAAAAGTAGGCCACCACGGCCATCACCAGCAGCCACACACCATAGTTCTCCTTGCCCAGCGAGGCGATCAGCACAGGCGTGGTGAAGAAAACGGCCAGTGTCTTCACGACCAAATCCAGCATGTTCATGCCGGAGCCGCGCAGAAGGCTTTTTCCGAGTCCCATGGCGTGTCGTCAGGACGGTTGTTTCTCCACCAAGTGGAATGGGTCCTTCCGCAGCCACTCCGTCACCACCTCGTGAAAGCGCCTTCCGTGCATCAAAAAAAGCTCCGCTCCGCCTGCACGCCCCGCCACGGCCGCGCCCGCATCGAGCAAAGGCTCACGCATCGCCCGATAGCGCCGCACGATGCCCTCACGCTGCTGCGAAACCCGCAAGCGGCGGCTCCCGCCGTTCCAGTCAATGATTTCGAACTCGTCACGCTCCGCCCGCAGCAGGTCCGGATAGCCGCAAAGAGCCTCCATGCAGTGAAAAGACGTGTTGGAGTCCAAAGTGGCACCCAGCATCAAAACCTGTCCATCAGCCTCCAGCAGCCGTGCGTAGGGAGTGCCGGCACCGCAGGGCGTTTCAGCCGTTTCGTGGCCTTCCAGCATCTCCGCCGCCCGCGGGCCTTTCGCGCTCACAGAATGCGTGGGATGCAAACTACGCCTCACACCCTCCATCTGGCGAAACGTCTCGGCGATCGCTCCCACGCAGCCGGGCGTGGAGCGGGCGTTGAAGACACGCAGGCCGCGGTTCATCCACTCCCAGGTATGAGTTGGCATCATCAGCGTGCCTCCCGGTCCCAGCGCATCCTGCAACGCGGCAATCACCGCCGCCGGACCACCGGGAATGAAGCCTAAACTCGAAAGGGACGAATGAACCAGCAGCACACCACCCGGACGCACGCCCAGTCTTCGCAGCTCCGCGGTCAGGCGCGGCCGCGTCAGCCAGGGCTGGCGGCACATCCGCAGCAGATGCTTCACCTGCTTTTTCAGGCGGCGAATCATGACGCCCACTGCTCCATCACTTTTTTGACGGCCTTCGCGATGGCTTGGGAATGCGCTGGCAGGGCGTGATGGCTCCAACCGATCAACATCATCTTCTCGTTGAAGGACAGGAAGCCCGGGAAATCCTCCATTTGCGGCTGCTTCCAGTCAAACGCGCTCAGCGGGAAGCCGCTCGTGCCGTAAGTCATGCGGTGCTTGAGCACATCATACTCAAACAAGGCCATCGGCAGGTACTTGCTCGTCACGGAGACGCCCTCCGCGCCCAGTGCATCGCAGAAGTCCGATGTGACGAGTCCCTTCTCCGCGGCCAGCGAGAAATTGTACAACCACCATGAGGGCTTCGTGTCCGCCGGATCGGGCGGCAGCACGATGCCGGGCACTTTTTGCAACAGTTCGGTCAGTGCATCGGCGCTGTCACGCCGTGCCTGAATGAAGCCAGGCAGCCGGCGCGTCTGCGCGAGCGCCACGGCACCCTGCAGTTCCGTCATGCGATAGTTCATGCCGAGGAACTTGTGATTGCGGCCGGCGCGTCCCGCACGGCTACGGAGCCAGCCCTTGTCCGAGAACAACGCGGCACGCTCGGCCAGTTCCTCGTCGTTTGTGACGGTGAGACCACCATCACCGCAGGTGATCTGCTTGGACTGCTGGAAGCTGAAACAGCCCAGATCACCGATCGTGCCAACCTTCCGCCCACGATACTCGGCGAGGTGCGCCTGGGCGCAGTCTTCGATCACTCGCAGGCCGCGGCTGCGAGCCAGCTCCATGATCGGGTCCATGTCCGCCGGACGGCCAAAGAGATGCACCACGATGACCGCTTTCGTGCGCGGTGTGAGCTTCGCGGCGATGGTCTGTGCCGAGAGATTGCCAGTGGCGGGATCAATGTCCGCGAAAATAGGAAGGCAGTTGCACGCCAGGATCGGGATGACCGTGCCCATGTCCGACAGCGGCGTGGTGACGACCTCGTCACCCGGATTCAGCCCCAGAGCGCCCAATGCCACATGAATCGCCGAGGTGCCGGAAGTGGACGCCACTGCATGTGATGCGCCGACCATCTCCGCATACTCGCTCTGAAAGCGGTTCACCATGTCACCCTCCGTGCAGGTGAGACGGCGGGAGAGGATCACGCGCGTCAGGTTTTTCAATTCGGGCATCCCAAAGGTGGGCGAGGCATCGAACGACTTCGGCAGGGCACGTTCACCTCCGTAAACGGCCAGCCGTTCCGCGGCGGGGAGGCGCTTCACCTGCTCTTTCGGCGAGGCGCGTGTGATTGCGGGCACATCGGGGCTGCCCGGGAAATGCTTGCGCAGCACCTCACCACGCTCCGGTGCGGGCACCGGCACCTCCACACCGCCTTGAGCGGAGGATTGATACAGCGCCAGCATCATCTCGACAGACTTCCGACCGTGCTCCGCCACCGTGGGCAGATCACTGCGGGAACCTTTCGCCCAGCGGATGAGCTCGCGGAACATGCCCGTATACCAGGCCTTGTCCTCGCGAACGGGCCTTGCTATCACTTGGCCGCTCACCTCAAAGCTCGACGGGGTAATCACCGCGCCGCCTTTGGAGCCTTCCAGGCGGATCTCAAAGAAGGAAGGAGCCGTCTCGCCGGTCTTGATCTCAAAGCTGACCTCATTGTCAAAGCCCACGACACCCTCAAAGGACTCCTCGCAGGGCATTCCCTGTCGCATGCCGCCTTTTTCGCGACGGCAGACACCGCGGGCAGTCTTTGGCGATGCATCACCGAGGATGAAACGCACCGCATCGAGCAGGTGCGGGCCGTTGTCGGCCAGCACGCCCATCACGTGGCCGGAAACACGAAGGCCGGTGCCGAACGCACCCGCCTTCACCATCTCACGCGCGGCGATGAACCACGGATTAAAGCGATACTGATGCGCCACGGCGAACTTCACACCACGCTCGCGGCACACGCGCTCCATGGTTTCGATGTCGTCCAGGGTGAGAGCCAGCGGCTTTTCGCACAGGATGGCCTTCACGCCCGCCGCGGCCACCTCCTCCACCATGCCCGCGTGAAACTGCGGCCAGGTGCAGACGCTCACCACATCCGGACGTGTCTCCGCCAGCATGTGCTTGAAGTCCAGGTAGGCGCGGACATGCGGGCGGCGGCGCATAGCGGCGGCCAGCGCACCCGGATTCACATCACTCACCGCCACCACATTCGCCTGTCCGCAGAGGTCGTAGGCATCCGCATGGTCCGGACCGATGCCACCGTAGCCGATCACGGCCGCCTTCAGCGGCGAGCGGAACTGGGTCAGCCGGCGAACCGCGATGCGTTGCAGCTTGTTGAGGATGCGCTGGGGTATGCTTGCCATGCCGGGAGGATGAGAAAAAGGAGGAGTTGATGCTCAGGGCTTCGTGCCGTGGAAATTCCAGCCCTGGGTATTGAGACGTTTCGTGTCAAAACGGTCCAGCAGCAGCAAGGGGACCTTCGTGACAAATCCGAACAGAACCTTCGCCGCGAGCACCAGCGGCACTTTGATGATCTTGGGCGCATCGCAGGTCTGCAGATACCGCGCCGTCCAGTGGAGCTGGAAGGCCAGTTGCGTGAAGTGACCGCCCTGCGCCTCTTTCTTCACCACCTGCAGCCCCGCCTTTTCAAACAGCAGCGTGAGCCCGTAGTGCGTGAAATTGAAGTAGTTCCACGGCTCGTTGTGAATCGGTGAGGACTGCGGCGTGGTCAGAAAAAGATGACCGCCGGGCTTCAGCACCCGCGCCATCTCCGAGCAGACCTTTTGCGGGTCCTGCACATGCTCCAGCACCTGCGTGGAGAGCACGATGTCATAGCTGGCCTCCTCAAAGGGCAGCGCCGAAACATCGCCCGTGAAGTCCACGCCCTCGCCCGGGCAAAAATCCAGCGTGTGCAGCACCGCGCCGGTGGCCAGGATCTCGCCGCGCAGCGTCTGCTCCGGCAGACGGCCGGAGCCGGCATCGAGCACCTTCATGCCTTCGCGCATCCGCGGGATGGCCTCGCGGCGGATGAAGTCAAGGATCGGGTAGCGATCGACCTGAAGTCGTTCATGCCAGCGGCGGGGGAGGAAAAGGCGTCCGAGGGAAATCATGCGGGAGGATCAAAAAACGCGTCAAGCAGCCCGAGGAGCATTCAGAGGCTCCATGAAGAACCAGTCTTGCAACCCGCGACGGTCATCACCCACGAGTGCCTCGATCTCATTGAAGAGCATGTCCCTGAGCAACGGGAAGCGTCCATACTCCAGGCCAGTGGTGGTGAATTGCTCGATGTGGTGCGTGCCTTCAAATCGCCCGCGGATCAGCGGCGTGAGCCCCGCCTCCAGGCAATCATGCAGTTCCACGAGGATGTCCGCGTCACGGAGCCAGGGCACTTTCGCCGGATCCAGCACCGGACGCTCGCCCGTGTCGATGTCCATCCATACCAGCACGCGTCCCGTGGGATTCAGCGCCGCCAGATCTTCCGGGCTGCAGTGGCCTCGGGTTTCGATACGCTCCCACACTTGATTCAGGCGGCAAAGGTTCCGGCAGAAGCGTGTGCGCTCCTCATCCGCCTCGAAGGACACGATCTTCACCTTCGGGAAAAGCATCGCGAGACCGGCGGTGTAAAAGCCTTCCGCCGCACCCACATTCACGATGAGATCATACTGCTTCGTCGCGGCCAGTCGCGTCACGAGGCCGTGCAGTTCATGCTCGTAGGCTCCGATGATCTTTTCAAACCGGCACGAGGCCCATTGATCGAGCGGCGGATAGCGCAGGCCCTTGAATGGCCCCGCAGTGACCTCATCACCATACACACCCGAGGCATACAGCCGGGCCTCAATCTTCCGCCTCGTCGCACGCCGCCTCTGGTAGGACAAAAAGCCCGCGAACCGGTCCGCCCAGGAGAATCGGAGAACCGGCAGCGTGACCCAGTCTGCGAGGTGGCGGAGGAGGTTTTTCATTGCGGAGAATGTCGGGCGCGGTGATTGAGGACGAGCAGAAGCGAGAATACAACGACACTCACCCCTCTCTAGATTTATGGATGAAGCAACTCAGGACCGCTTAAAAAATGAGGTGGAGTTCCATGCAGAAATTGCGAAGCGGGAGCGAGAGGCTCTTCAGAAGATATCACCGGGGGTCCTCGAGCGTTACAAGACCTGCTCACGCTGGCGCACCTACTACCCGGAGTGCATCATTCACTTCCTCACCAAGCACAAACCGGCCCACATTGGGGACTTTGGCTGCGGCAGCGGGGAAATGGCCTGCCGCCTAGGACTGCTCGGCTATCGCGTGACGGGCATCGACGTATCACCTGACCTCATCGAGGTGGCTCGTGAACGTGCTCGCATGGAAGGAGTTGAGGATCGTGTGGAGTTCATCGTGGCGGACGCCGCCTCCGCACCCATCACGGACGGGGCTTTTGATGCCGTCCTGGCCATGTCAGTGGTGCATCACATGCCTGCGGACGACGCCCTCAATGCCCTCGAGCGTCTCCTGCGCCCTGGTGGTCGGATCGCCTTCTTGGAACCGGTCGCCTATTCGAAGACGCTGCAGTGGCTGCGAAACCGCACACCGGTGGAAAAGGATGTCAGCCCCGATGAGCGGCAGCTCTCCGCCGACGAAATCCGTCTCATCGGCAAACGCTTCATCATCGAGGAGCAGCGCCACTTCCTCATGCTCGCACGTCTGCGTCGTTTGCTGCCGGATGCGTGGTTCCGCGCCGGCGAGCGCATCCTCAGCACGATCGATCAGGCTTTGTTCCTCATTCCCGGCGTCTCGCATTTCGCCGGTGTGATCGCCATCCTCGCTCGCAAGCGGGATTAAACCACCGGTCCGCCAGTGACGGGCAGGTTCACGCCGTTCACAAACGACGCGGCATCCGATGCCAGCCACGCAATCGCGGCTGCGGAGTCCTCGGGCGTAGCCAGACGGCGGCAGGGATTCTTCATCGCCTCCACTTCACGCACTCGTTGCGGCACGTGAGCGCTCAAAGCGGTCACCGTCATCGAGGGCGAGATCATGTTCACCGTGATGCCGAGAGGCGCGAGCTCCAGCGAAGCGGAGCGAACCATGCCCCACAGGGCTTGTTTGGCCGCCACGTAGTGCGCGAGACCGGCCGGCGGCTGGCCAAAGAGATACGAAGTGCCGAGAAACACGCAGCGCCCATGCTTTCGAGCACCCATGACCGGAATCACCGTCTTCAGCAGCTCTTGCGAGGCAGCCACCTGCACACGCCAGAAGGCCTCGAAGTCCGCTGGATTCGAATCCTTCAACGCCACCGGCGTCAGCGAAGTCGTCGCGCCATGCACGAGCACATCGAGCTGGCCAAACTCCGCCGCCACGGCCTGCACGAGCTGCTCGGCGGCACCGGCTTGGCCGAGATCCGCCTGAAAGGCACACGCCTTGCCACCGGCATCGACGATCTGCTTCACCACGGCCTCCGCGCCCGCGGCATTCGAATGATAATGCACCGCGACAGGGCCATTCGCGGCTAGTGCGAGGGCGGTCGCGGCTCCGATGCCACCGGAGGCTCCGGTCACGAGGGCCACTCGTTCACCATCGGGTCCGGCCGGGGCGTTCGCGGCCAGTTTGCGTCCAACTTTCACTTCGGCTTCACCTTGCATGACGTGTTCTCCTTTCGTGTTACTTGCGAAAAACTGCAGTTGCAGCAGGCCGGCACTCGCAGACCACGAGCGCACCTGCACCTTCAATTCGATCTCATCACCGACATAGACCGGCTTTAGCCAGCGGAGCTGGTGACCGGTCCACAGCGCACCGGCGCCAGGCACCACCATGCCGATCATGCGCGAGAGATAGGCCACCTGGATGGCGCCATGCGCCACGGCCTGCGGAAAGCCATACGAGCGGGCCTCCGCCGAGTCCATGTGCAGCGGATTCACATCGCCGGAAAAGGCCGCGAAGCGCTTCACCACCTCCGCGTCGAGCACGAAGCGTTCGGTGAATTGCTGGCCGGCGTGGAAGTCCATGTTTTAAGCGGCCAGTTCCTCGACCATCAACGCGGCGATCTTGAAGGACACCATGTCCATCACCTGCTCCGCCGGGATCGAAATGCCAAATTCCTCCTCCACGGCCATCACCAGCCGCAGATGCGCGAGCGAGTCCCACTGCGGTGCGTTGTCTGGCGCGGTGGCATCGGAGATCACGCCTTCTTCAAGGCCGAGAACTTGGGCAAAGACACGCTTCAATCGGGGCTGGATGGCATCACTCGTCATAGGAAAGGTCCAGATAGGCCGGAATGGCGAAGTTTTCGAGCGGTTCCAGCGCCTTCGTCCAAAATTGCCCGTCCTCGCCCTTCGGCTCAAAGCCGTGACGAGCGTAAAGCTCCTTCGTCTGCTGGTTGCGGTCCGATGGCACAAACTCGCCCATTAACACGCGACCACCGCGCGAGGCCGCCTGGCGGGCCAAAAGGCCCAGCAAGGCCGTTTCGAGGCCGCGACCGATCACGCGACAGCTCAGCAGCAGGCTGTCCACACGCCACACATCGCCCTCCGGCACGCCGATGACCACGCCGATGAGGCCGTTGTCACCAAACTTGTCCGCCACACGCATCCAAACGGCCACCGCGCCCTCACCCAACATTTGCTCAAGGTCCGCTCGCGAGTGACGACGCGTCGTGAGGTTGAATTGATTCGTCTTCGCCAGCAGTTGCACCACGCGTTCCATCGTCTCCGCGTTCACCGGACCGGCCTGCACACGCATTTGCAGAGCGGCGAGATAGTCTTCCAGGCTGCCGCTGCTCTCCTGCAAGGCCTGCCGCTCCGCCTGCTGGCTCATCATCGCCGCACGCTTCGCATCATCTTGCGTGACGACCGCCGCGTCGAACCATTCGCTGTCTTCAATGGCCGCCGCGTAGCCTGCCACGGACTTTGGCAGCTCGATCACGGCCACCTCGGGCATCTGCTGGCGCACCCACTCACGCTCGGCGGGATTGTCATCGACGAAGACAAGCGCGTCGGTGCCGATGTTGAGCGCTTTGGCGATGCGGCGCAGGCTGGTGGCCTTGTCTTCCCAATGAATCTCCATCGCGGAAAAGTCCGCCGGACGCAAAAGCATGTCCGGATGACGCTCGATGGCCTCGAGAGCTTCTTCGCGATTGTTTTTGCTCGCGATGGCGAGCAGCACGCCGCGGCTTCGCAGAGCCTTCGCCGCCTTTTGCAGGGCTTGATGCGCGTTGCCAGGAAAGGTGTCGCCCAGCTTGACGCCACCGAGACCGGCCTCGCCGATCACACCGCCCCACATCGTGTTGTCGAGATCGAGCACGAGGCACTTCCGCGGCGGCACACGCAGCGCACGGATGGCCCGCGCGAGCGATGCGCCGAGCACGGCAAAGCCTTCACCGGAAAACGGCATGCGGGCCAGGAAGCTCATGCGCTCGTCATGCCAGCGCTTCTCACCGCAACTCGCCACGACCGCCGGAAGATCAAACAACCGCGCATCCGGCACCGCCTCGATCGCCACGGCCGTTTCGCCATTCAGAATAGTGGCAAAGGCCGCCAGTGATCCCGCGCCAAACAATCCCGGCGCACCTTCCACACCCGGCAGACGCGGCGTGGCATAGGCTGACCACAGCAACGAGGCCGCGGAATGCCGACGCAAGGCCTGAGCCACCTGCTGTGCCCGTTTGACGAGCGACTGGCGCAGCGCGTCACGCTCCGTGGCAAAGCTCTGAAGCTCACCACCAGCCCAGTCTTCGAGACGGGCGAGCACAAAGACCACATCCGGCTTGAAGCTGTAAAACTCACTGCCCGCATCGAGCACCTGCTGCTCAATCTGGCCGTAAGGTCCGCACCAGATCGTGAACCGCAGGCCACGTCTCGCGCCTTCCACGAGCAGGAATGACTTCACCACTTCGACGGTGCAGGAGGCCAGCAAGGCCACGCGAACCTCGGGCAGCTCCGCGAGCGCAGGCTCGAGCTTCCGCGCCAGCGCCGAGTAGGCGGACTGGCTGCCATCGAAGCCTTCAAACAAGGCGCTGAGTGAGGGAGGAAGCATGGAAACGATGAAATCAGAGATGCGTGGGACCTTCGCCATCGCCACGCAAAAAGTGCGCTTTGTCAACGCGTGCGGCATAAGGCTCGCCCACGGCCGCGGCGAGCTTCGGTGAGGCGGCCAGCGCGAAATTGCTCGGGCCGGAGAGCCAGCCGGAGTCCCGCATGCCCTCACGCCAGGCCTCGTGCTGCATGTTGCACACGATGATGTCCGAGCCGCAGCGGTCGAGAAAACACCGCGCGGCCCAGCACACGGCGGTTTCATGCCCGGGCAGTGCCATGCCATCGATGAGCGAGCCCACCTGCATGTCGCCAAAATACTTGTGAGCCTTCATCGCACGGCTGCGTGCCACAAACCATCCCGTGACCTTCCCGCCCTCGCGCACGACCACGAGCCGGTTTTCGCCATCACCACGCGGATACAGCCGGTTGAGGCTCTTCATGCTGCGATCCGCACCAAGCGAATACGCATCCCGTGCCGCCAGCCACACGTCATCCGCCCACGCATCAAAGCGATCGACCTGCTCAAAGCTCACCGCGGCACGCACCGCGCTCGAAGCACGTCGAAAAGCCTTCACCACGCCGAGCCCGAGCGAGCCCAGACGTGTCGCCGCGGCGATGTGCGCGGCCAGCCGCACCGGCTTGCGAGTTTGCAGCGGACGCAGATGCCTCAAAAACGGCCCCGCACGCATCGGCAGGTAGTAGAAGGGCACATCATGCACCTGCCAGCCGAGCATTTTCAGCGTTTGCGGCAGCGGACGTGCCGCGCCGCCCATGCCGAGGCAGAAGGCCAGCGCGTTTCGTTTCAGCGCATCACGCACCAGCGTGAGACCGAGCAGCTTGAAGGATGGATTGATGATGCCTTCGGAGAGCGGCAGGTAGAGCGTGCAGACGGTTTGCAGACCGCTGCTGGTCCAAAACGGCTGCCATTTGAGGACGTAGCCGCCGCGCACTTCATCGCCATCCACCGCCACGAAGTAGTGCTCCACGATTTCCTCGCCCGCATCATCCGGCAGCCAGCGGCTGCGTGTGCGTTCAGGAAAGCGCCATGTCTCTCCCGCGGCGGCGAGGCGTGCGTTGAGGCGCTTCACCGCCTCCACATGGCCTTCTTCATAGCGGACGATGCTGATGGCCATGGCGTGTCAGCTTTCTCCATGCCGCAGCTTGTGCCACAGCCATTTGTTTTCCAGCGCCGCTCGCTCACGCGGTGTGAGCACATGCTCGCCACGCTGCGCGGTGATGTGATCGAGCACGGCGGACACCGGCGCGAACCAGCCGCCCTTTGCCGCGAGCCGCTCCATGAGCTGGCGAAAGCGCGGTGAGACCACGCCGTCCTTGCGGAAGAATTTTCCAAGGTGCGCATACATGATGCACGCGCCGCCCTCGGCCTCGAGGCGGTCCTGATTTTCCTCGGACACGGTGCGCAGGAACGAATCGAGCACGCCGCCCTCGGACGAGGCATACCATTGGTTCACCCACGGCCGCAGCGTGTCGTGATACGGCATCCACGGGCAGGCGCGGAGGGTGTTGATGTCCGGGAAGACAAAGTTGCGCACGTAGCGGATGCGTTCGCGGCAGGCATCACCCCAGAAGTGCTCATCACCCTGCACATGGCCTAGGAATCGCGCTTTGCGACCGAGTGTGGCCGCGCGGTAAACCCAGCGCCGCCAGCCGCTGACACGATCCTCGCCCCAGTAAAGGTTTTCACGGCAGCCGGTGTGATTCGCCATCGAGCGCGGCGCATGGCCAAAGATCTCCTCAAAGCGCCGCAGCCCTTCCAGCGTGCGTTCACGCTTCGAATGATGGCAGCACACATTGTGAAAACCGATCTCGAAGCCCTCGGCCTGCAATTGCAGCGCCCAAGCCCGGTAGTCCGGCTCGGCACACGAGGCTCCACCGACAACGACGGGCGGCTGCTCGGCTTCGAGAGCCCATACCGACTTCGTGGTGCGAAAACCCAGATCACGCAGCAAGGCATACACCGGCGATGAATTCGCCACCGTCGAGGCATCGGTGTCGTCAAAGATCGTGAAGGCGAATTTCTTGCCCTCCGGCCATTGAATCTGGGGCGGGGTGAAGGTCATGCGGAGGCTTTCACGATGCTTTCAGCAATGAGACGGCCCGCGGAGCCATCGCCAAACGGACTTGGGCGGCTCGCCAGTGTCGCGGCGGCGGCGGGCGTGCTCAGGAAGTGCATGCCACGCTCAAAGATGCGGTTCGCGTCCGTGCCGATGAGCTCGGCAAAGCCCGCGTGCACTGCCTCAGGCCGCTCGGTGGTCTCGCGAAGGATCAGCACCGGCTTTCCAAATGAGGGCGCCTCCTCCTGAATGCCGCCGGAGTCCGTCAAAATGAGGGCGCTGCGATGCATGCACCACAGCAGCGGCACGTAATCGAGCGGTTCGAGCAGCACGATGCGCGGATGACCGACCAGGCGGCTCTTCACCACCTGCTGCACCATCGGATTCGGATGCACGGGAAGCACGAGACGCAGGTCCTCGACCGCATTCACGAGGCGCAGCAGGCCTTCACAAATCGACTCAAGCGGCGCACCGAAGGATTCGCGGCGATGACAGGTCACGAGCGCGAGACGCAGGCCGTCATTGAGCAGCGCGGGCAGCGGCGCGGGAGGTTCCGCGGGCAGGCGGTCCTTCATCCATACCACGGCATCTACCACCGTGTTGCCGGTGATGATGTTCGTTTCTTCCTTCGCGCCTTCGCGGCGCAGATTCTCAGCCGAGGCAGCGGTGGGAGGGAAGTGCAGATCGGCAATGCGGCTGATGAAGACGCGATTGATCTCCTCCGGGAAAGGCGAGAAGCGGTCATGCGTGCGCAAACCGGCCTCCACATGCGCCACGCGGATGCGACGGTAAAACGCTGCCTGCGCCGCGGCGAAGGCCGTCGTCGTATCGCCCTGCACGACCACCCAGTCCGGCTTCCGAGCCTCGTAAAGATTATCGAGCTCGCCCAGCAGTCGCGCATTCAGCCATGCGAGCGTCTGGCCGGGGCGCATTGTTTCGAGCACATGATCCGGTTCGATCTCAAACAGCCTGAGCGTGCGCAGGCCCATGTCCAGATGCTGGCCGGAGAAGCATACCTCGCAGGCCACGTCCTCGCGTTCACGCAGCGCACGGATCACCGGTGCCAGCTTGATGGCCTCCGGTCGCGTGCCCACCACGCACATCACTTTGATCTTCGTTGTTCCCATGGTCGTCGGTTTAAAAGAGCATCACAGCGGCTTCTGCGCGGCCACGGTGACAGATTGGAAAAGGCGCGAGGCGATGCGCTTGCGCAGCGGTCGCGGCAGCAGGCCGGTGAGCGATTCCACCAGCAGCCACGCGGCCGTCATCACCGTGCCGCAGCGGCGGCCGCCCTTGATCGCCTGCATGGTCGAAAAGCCGCACTGCTTCAGATGCCGGCTCATGTCTCCGAGCGTCCACTCTTGGAAGTGAAAGCCCACCAGCTCCGAGCCGAACACCACCGAGATGTCATGCGGGCCGGAAAAACGATGCGGCGTGTCAAAGACATACCAGCCGCCGGGCTTCAGCAGGCGATGAACGATGTCAAAGTGCGGCCGCACATCATCCGGATGCAGGTGTTCGAGGAATTGATAGCTGAAGGCCACGTCCGCGATGGCCGGAGGCAGGTCGAGATGATACCCGTCATACACGACGAGCTCGAAAGCCGAGGGTGCACGTGCCTTGTCAGCCTCCAGACGCTGGTCGGAGATGTCCACGCCGATCACACGGCCCGCACCCGCGGCGCAGGCGGCATAGCCGAGGCGGCAGTCACCAGGCGCCACTTCCACCACCGTGCCGCCGGGCTTCAAAAACGGCCGCAGCAGGCGCATCTGCCCTTCCACCTTCATCTGGCTTTCTTGAGACGATTCACGCCGCGTGAGGCGCGGATGATCCGGCACGCGCTCAAACAGCTCCTGGTAGAGCTTTTGAAACAACACCGGCCGCTCCTCCCGCGTGCTCGCCCGCAAACGTGCGGCAAGCTCCTTCTCCACTTCATAGTGGTGGCGCAAACGTTCGAGACTGCGGGGCTGGCTCATGGGCGGATGGAAAGGCGTCGTTAGCAGCCGCTGCTGGCTTTTCCAAGCGACTTGTTCGATGCTCTCCGGGAAATCATGCCCCGTCTCCTGATAGCCCTCGCGTTTCTTTTGGCCGCGCTGCTCGTGCCGCTGCCTCATGAGTGGTCCATCGGCTGGCATGGAGAGCTGCTCAATCGCCTGCATGTGCCCTTGTTCGCCCTGTTTGGCCTCGTCCTGCCAGCCCGCCGGGCATGGATCGCCATCGTCATCGCGGCCATCGCCGAACTCGTGCAGCCTTGGTTTGGACGCTCGGCCAGCTTCATCGACTTCGCTTGGGGTGTCCTCGGCATCACTGCGGCCATGCTTTGGCATGCACGAGGTCTTTGGCCGCGATGGATCGCTGTTTTAGTGACCATCGCGCCACCGCTTGTTTGGTTGGCGCAGGTCCAACTGGCTCAAAACGAAGCCGAGAAGCAGTTTCCCATCCTGCTCGACCGTGCGCCCAGCCTGCTCTGGGTGCCATCGCCGGGCGTGGAGCGGACAAAAGAAGGCTTCATCCTGCATCGCGGCACCAGCGTGCGCATCGAGGTGCTCCAGCCGGACTGGAATACCTTCGAAGCCCTCGAACTGCATGCCACGCTCGAGTCCCCTGCCCCACTCGAGCTCGGTATCAGGCTCGATATCGGCGCTGGGCTACCCAATCGCGTCCAGGCCGGGGTGAAGCTGCAACCAGGTCCAAACCACGTTCGAGTGCCCTGGCCGCCAAATGCACGTCTTTCGCCGGTGAAACAGCTCGTGCTGTTTTTGGGCACCACCGGCCCCGATGTCCATTTGAGGCTGAGCGAGGTCCGTTTGCTTCCTTTGACCAAGAAATAGCCTGCTTTTTGGTTGGTCGTCCCGGAGGACCGTGGCAATCTGGCCGCCGTTTTCGCACTCTTTTTCTCTCGTGACCATCTCAGTATTCGGACTTGGCTATGTGGGCGCCGTCACCTCCGGCTGCCTCTCTCAAATCGGGCATCAAATCATCGGCGTCGATGTGCATGAGCCCAAGGTGCGGGCTTTCAACGAAGGCCGCTCGCCCATCGTGGAGCCGGAGCTCGATGACATGCTGCAAAGCGCCTGCCGTGAGGGCCGTCTGCGTGCCACCACCGATGCCGCGGAGGCCGTCGCCGCCTCGTCGATCAGCATCATCTGCGTGGGCACGCCCTCGCTGCCCTCCGGCAGCCTTGATCTCGGCTACGTCACGCACGTCACGCAGCAGATCGCCGCGGCGCTGCGCCAGCAGGGGAAGAAGCACATCGTCATCTTCCGCAGCACGATGCTGCCCGGCAGCACGCGAAAGATGGTGGGCGAGCAGTTTGCCGACCTCCTGCA